>NZ_JAQAHF010000006.1:0-344034 GCF_027871645.1 Agrobacterium sp. ST15.13.015 | reverse complement strand
TCTCCAGCAAGATCGACAATTTCAACATAAAAATCATATATTTACACGCTATCGTCCCGCAATCCGCAAATTGCAGGCCGCAAAACAAGATTCTGGTCACGGACTTTCATTCGCCCTCAATATTCCTATACAATTCAACGCAGCATATATTTTATATGTTTCTGCATATATATCTATATAAATATATGTTTACGGAATCCTCCCAAGTCGAAGGGATACTCCCCTCTTCATCTCGGTTTCCAAATCCAAATTCTTCTTCTGGTTGTGTAAATATTGCTTCTTGCGTCGGCGATTCATAATCTTCGCCACCCTTCGCCTCATCAGGGCTGTATCTGCACGAGCTGCAAGGACGTACATCTCATAGAGACCCATTTGAACATACCTTTCCTATCACGCGACGCAGTTGCGACCGTGTCATGAGCTTCATCTCTTTTCCCATCAGCCTTTCAGCTCAATGGGCATTGCAACGGGGCACTGAAAATTGCCACCTGTAGAAATAAAGACACTTATCAGTGCCCCGCATCAGCGGATTATGCCTGTCAGAGTGTATCCTTCAGCCAAGCGTTTCGGAGAAATAGAAAGGCCCACCACAAACCAGATTCCATCTCTCCTCCGGTCACGGCCAGAGGACATTACCTGTCAGACCCCGAAATATGAGAGCGACGTCTTTCTCTCACAATCGGCGCTGGCTCAGCGCAAAACCGGAATGTCTCCCGGTTCATAACGGAACAAGAGCAATATAAATCAGGCAAACAGGGCGGGGATGAACGGGGAAGCAAAAACCCTTCCCCAAAGCTAAAGAAGCTAAGGAGAAAAGTGTTAAATCATTGAAAAAAAAATATATCTTTTCAAGTCGAAACATGCAGGCGGCAACCACGGCAGCCAGTCAAAGTAACTTTTTTACTTTGGATTCACCGACAAGCTAGCATGACTATGTCCCCTTTCGGCCCAAACCGGTCATTAGGGATGCTCTCGTCCAACGGCGGTTTTGTGCCTTCATCTCAGACGTTCCCCCATCTGCTAGAAGAGGCTAAAACCGGACGTAGAAACCAAACAGGTGGGCCGGTCGCGGCTTACGCAACGGTAAAGGTAATAAATCTTGGCTGCTTATGGGCGCAACAACTTCGAACTGAATTCTGCGATTGCAATCCGTGACATATATCGTTTGTTTCTAGTATTTAGCGGCGATGGGCAGCTTTTTGACCTTGCACCTGCACCGGACGATCCTCTTAGGTTGATGCGCAACGATCACTTCGCAGACGAGATTATCCATTTGCTGGTTGGCACCGCGGTCGCTAATCGCATTCATGCAGAACACATGAGCCATTTACGCGCTGATCCAGCAGAGCTGAGGCACCAGCCAATTACTTTGCGCTGTGGGTCTCTCCAACCGGACATCTTGAGCAGCAACCGGGCGGTGCCGCTTACCTTCGAGCAAGCCTGCAACAAAATCATCCACGCCGTCCACATTGTCCCAGATTGCGGCAACCCCGCCGAAAATCCATTGAGCAGTGAAGTCAAGCTGCGAGGTCATCTGGGAAAATCAGCTTGGTCTGCGTACCTAAATATTCCGCAATACGTCCGCGCATCGATTCTGAATTTCCGCGACCATACGTGATCTATAAGAAAAACTAGCAGCGGCAAAACGTGGTCCCATGTTGGTCGCAGAGCCTGCGATCACATTTTCCGAAAGCAGACATCGCTCCGGCGACTGCGTCAAGTCGCCCTCGCGCCTACATCTCGGCCGTCCGAGAGCTTTTCGCTGGTACTCGATAGTGTACATAGTGCTGACTTAGCTTTTTCTCGCCGATACTAAGCGCATGCTTCGATAGAGTCTGTGCAACTTCGCGCTGAAATTCGGAGTGAAGTTATTGCAGCTCGCATAGCGTTGGCCTTAAAATTGGTCAACGCAAACTCACTCCAAAAAGCGAGACCTATTGGCCAAATCCACATTCCAGAATTACTCGATAAGGCGGGTCAGTACATCGACGACGGATTTGACCGGAGCGATCCGCAACTCACTGACCGGGCGTTCGCGGCTCTCGACAAGCTCGCCGCACGCAAGATTATCCGCGATGAAGACGCGGTCCTCTTGCATTACTTTCGAGCCAACGCATTCAACAATCGGCAGCACGAAGCCGGACTGGAGCGTTCGTGGCAATGGGAAAATGAGCACCTCCAGAGCGGACTGCTCGAATTGCGCAAGGCTGCTAGGCATAAGGGGTTTAAAAAACTCGGCCAGATCCGGCGCTGCCAAATTTTGACTAATCTCGGTAGCAAGCTCAATTCCGTCGGTCGCCCTGTTGAAGCCCTGCACTATTGGGACAAAGCGCTCGCGATTGAGCGACGCTTTTCCATGGCGCTCTTCAACAAAGGTTTGGGACTCCAGAGCTATGCAGACTCAGTCAGCGATCCGGGACACTCCCAACTCATCGCAGCGCAAGCTCACGATAACTTTGTGGCAGGAACAGCTCCTGATGCTGTGCACGAAAGTTCGGAGAACGCGGAGCTTGTTCCTCGTTTTGCTGAGCGAGCGAAATATATTTTAGAGTGGCTTAATGTGGCATCCGCCAATGAGAATTTGACGGAGGAACACAGTCTAGGCCGCTCAAGGGCAGAGATGATCTACCGTCGTTGGTGCTTGGAGAAGCGGCTGTTTCTCAATCCCATGAATGACCTTGGCACATATTCGATTGCCGCAACAGACAGCTTGGTTCTACCATCGATCAGCTTTCCCATCGCCAAGGGGGGAGCGCTGCCACCGGCTGTCTTCGGGCTTTTCAATCAGCTTAAGCAGGAATTCACTACGGCAAGGTTATTCCTTTTTGAGGCTATGACAGCCAATACAGCGCACTTCGCCGACAAGGGCGTGAAGCTAGCAAACACGCTCGACTATCCGAGCTATGGGGTAAACGTCGAGAAGGCGCGACAGGCCTTTCGAATGACGTATGCCTTGTTCGATAAGATTGCTTTCTTCTTAAACCACTACCTCGAACTTGGCATTTCCGAGAATAAGGTCTTCTTCCGCTCGATCTGGTATGAGGAGAAAGGAAATCCAAAACCGCTCCGTCCGTTTTTCCTGGATCGGGAGAATTGGCCGCTTCGGGGCTTATTCTGGCTGTCCAAAGACCTTTATGATCGTGAGTTTCAGGAAGCCACGGAACCGGACGCGGAAGCCTTGGCGCATCTGCGCAATTATCTCGAACACAAATACTGCCAGATTCATGAGCAATGGGGCGCGACCGTTCTTGATTTAGACGATGCAGAAACCGAACAGGTCGGACTTCACATCGGAAGGCACGATTTCGAGGCAAAGGCGCTGAGGCTAATGGGACTCGCACGCGCCGCGATAATCTACCTTTGCTTAGCTGTTCATCGAGAGGAGAGCCTCAGGAAGAATGGAAGCGAAAAAGCAATTTCGATGCCGATGATTTTCGACACATGGGATGATAAGTGGAAAGTATAGGCGCAGGCGAAGCGCGCCGCGCGAATAAAGGTTAACTCTCGTGTCGAAACTTGGACTTCTAACAGCAATAGGGCACAATATAGCCGACTCGGTCGGTTCCGGCGTAGGACTAATGGTTGGCGTCTACTCGATGGATATCTACGGTGAGGCCGCTTCTACCGAGGAAGGCTACATCGAGGTAGACTTTCTCACCGGTAGTACATTGGGCGGAAGCGTCTCAGCTTCGCTCATGAAGGCTCTGAAGCTCTACAGCGAGGAGTTACCCCGCTTCTGCGAACGGAACGGGGTCGAGGTTGCCGAATTTCGTACGCTTAGTGTCCGCTTTTTGACAAAAAACCTTGAGCCGACTTGCATAGTCACTACAGAAGATCATCACGGGCGCTCCTCTATAGACGAATATCAAGGATTGCCTGCCCGCCGTGTGAAGAAACTGGACTATCTGGGACGGGTACGGCGAAAATAGTACACTGGAACTCGTCGCACCGGTTTTAAATCGCGACGTTCCCTATTGAGCCTCAACGCAGATCGCGGAAACGCGCCAGCTCACACCGTTTGGCCACGCCACGCGCTTTATCGAGTTTGGATAGTGCCTCTGGCGTCGAGCGCCGTAAGATCTTCTCTCAAGCGCACTGCCATATCCATCCGCTCATGCAGGATACTCATCACACCCAGGTCGCCGTTATCAAGCTTTCGGAAAAACAGGTAATGGTGCTCATACCGGCTAAAATAAGCCTCACGCTTGACGTCACCGGGAACGGCAAGTCTTTGGGGAAGACGCCGCCAAAGCAGATGGTTGTCGCAGAGGCGCTGCAAATGCGCGTGCAAGCCACGTATATAGGTCTCAGCCTGCGCTTCACCCCAAGTATCCACGGTGTCGCGCCAGATTTTATCCTGTGCAGCATCGGCAGGCGCATAAAAGCGATAAGCTGCCATAACTAGCGACGCTTGTTTCGGCCGACTACATCGTCAGCAGAGACGGCTATAAACTCGCCATCATCTGCGCGCATGGCGGGAGCCAGTTCCTTTTGCAACGCATCCCATGCCTCGTCGCGGGTTTGCAGGTCACGCCGGATAAGCGCTCGAATATATTCGCTCGCATTCTCATACAGACCGTCATCACCAATCTGCTGCTGGATATGGTCTTGCAATGCTCCGCTGACTTTGACGTGAATGCTTCCTGACGCCATGGCGTTTTCCTTTCGGTCTCCTCGATTATGAAAAGCGTAGCATATATTGTCAATATTCATCACAGCGTTACGACTGCTCCTGCTCCTAGCCAATCATGAGTGCCACGTGAATTAAATCGCTATATCGTTTACTTTGCCAACGGGGCGAAATATTTCTAGTTTAACGAGAAAACACGAATGAGGATCAAGACTTGAAAGTCATCACAGGAAGCGGATTTGCCGCTGCTGCCCTGCTTTTTTCAGGCTCTATGGCCTTCGCTGCGCCGACATATCTCAGCTGCGAATTCGCAAGTTCGAAAGGAACCCCTCAGGTGTTCAATTTCGCTCTCGACGAAGCCGCCGGGACATTTGGAGTTTATGTCCCGGCTTCTGGAAGCCAGAGAATGGAGAAAGGCACCTTTGCCGGTGGTAAAGCGAGCCTGAATGAAGGCTCGGTGGCATGGGAGATCGACATCGCCAAGGGTTCAGTCATTCGTGACAAGCGCATGGTTGGCGAGAAGGACGGCGGGACCTGCAAGACGATCTCGCGCGCGCAGAGCGGCTTTGAAGAGTAATTGCAGGTCTGGACAGGAGGCCGGTATGAGACCGCGGAACAGGGAGCTGACGGCACGGCGCATCTATAGCGCCTTGGCGAAGCGTTCCAGTTTTCCCAGCGTTTGCTGACCCAGCTCCACGGCGCCGAAACCCTTCGCTTGCTGGAACTCGGC
The DNA here is from genome assembly GCF_027871645.1 of Agrobacterium sp. ST15.13.015. Taxonomy (NCBI): domain Bacteria; kingdom Pseudomonadati; phylum Pseudomonadota; class Alphaproteobacteria; order Hyphomicrobiales; family Rhizobiaceae; genus Agrobacterium; species Agrobacterium sp. ST15.13.015. The sequence continues at coordinate 338,674 of NZ_JAQAHF010000006.1, read as the reverse complement.
TTCCGTGCTGAACACCATGCCCAGCACAACTTTCGTCGCGCCATCCTGATCTTCGAAGGAGGCCCAGGCATCGGCATGTTTCGGCCCGTTTTCGCCCCACAGCAGCGTATAGGCGATCCTCTCTTCCGGCCGGACCTCGACATAACGATGATGGTTCGGGAAGACTGTGCCGTCAGGGCCGATCATGTCAAAGACCCATTCCCCGCCGGTCCGCAGATCAATCCTCTTCGTGCGGCAGGAAAACCCTTCCGGGCCCCACCATTGCGGCAGCGTCTTTTCGTTCATCCAGGCTTTCCAGACGATGTTTCGCGGCACCTTCATCGTTCGCTCCAGCACCATGGTTCGCCCGGCCACGCTGGCCAGATTGTTGAGACCGGCGCTGAAACCTTGTTGATAGCCATCGCGCATATCCTCGGCCAGCGAGGAAAGCTGCATCGTTACGATCAAACGGCTACGCTCTTCCGCGGCCTGAAAATCGGCAGTTACCAGTGCTGCCGACTGGGTTACGCCGCCGGATGAGACCACCTCGTAATTCACGCTGCGGCGGGTTGGCTGCAGCTCCAGCCAGCCGCACTCACAGCGAATATCCGGCTGGCCGGCGACCTTGCAGAGCGACACTTCGCGACCGCCCAGCCTGCTGTCCGCCTCCAGGAACTCCACGGTGACCGAGGGCGAGGGAGAGGCCCACACCGCCCTGGCGGCGGGTGACAGCCAGACCTGCCAGAGAGCCGATAGCGGAACGGCAATTTCCCGTTCGAAGCTGAGCGTTGCAAAACGGTCTTGCCGCTGATGCGGTTCAGCGTGTGCGCTTTTTTGATCCGGTTTCGTTGTCATTCGGATTCCTCCTTCATGGCCTGCATTGCAAATGCCTCCAGCCGATCAAGCCGGCTCTCCCACACGGCCCGCTGCTCATCGAGCCATGTGCTTACCGGCTCCAGCGCTTCCGGCACGATGGCGCAGGTGCGCACCCGCCCATCCTTGGACGTGACGATCAGCCCCGCCTCCTCCAACACGGAAAGGTGCCGCATGACCGTGGGCAGACGCAGCCCCGTGGGAGCGGACAACTCCATGACCGGTGCCGGACCGCCGCCGAGGCGCGACAGTATCGCCCGCCGCGTCGGATCGGCCAGAGCCTGGAAGATCAGTGAAAGGTCCTGATGATGCTTAGTCATATTGCTAACTATCATCTTTCATCGAGATGGGGCAAGCAGAAACTTAGCAGGTCGACTAAGTTTTATCGGGAGGAATGGCCCCGGAGATGAAATGCCGATGCGTCGTCCGGCCGTCTCGTTTGGGTAACCGGGCCTTTCCCCTTCATGCGCCTGGCGTTCGGCAACGGGCGGCGGATGCAACTGCCGGGCCGGAAACGGGCCATCAAAAGTTGCAGAAAAAGATTGACTCTCGCTGCCGCCTGAGTGAGCTTCGCCGGGAAAAGACGGGGAAAAAATCAAATCATCATGTCACCAGAACGCTTTAATCAATGCCTGCGGGTGATCCGCTGGACGCCGATCAATATTGCGTCCGCGCTGCAATGCGAACTTTCATGGATCGAGGCGCTGGAAGCGGGCAACGAGGAGGTTCCCGCTGGCCTGGCGACATGGCTGGAAACGCTGGCGCAAGCCCATGAGGCTCTTCCGCCTCCGTCCACTTACAGAGGAAAACGGTCGACATTCTGATGCGGCCGGCAGCTTTCAGCCTTTACCAACGATTGGATTATTCGAAATGAAATGTGTCATAGCAGCTCTTGGCCTGATCGCCTTCTCAAGCCCCGTCCTCGCCGCATCCTGCGAGAAGAACTTCACTGTCTCAGGCGTACCGATGGTGACGGCTGTCTCTTACAAGTCCTGGCAGGAGCTGCCGAAGGCGAAAGCGCCCGCCGTGCTGCAAAAACTCGCTCAGGCCGTGGCGGCGGAAGGTTTTGCAGGCATCCAGATCAACAAGGCGTTGTCTTCCATCGATGCGCACCAGGAAACCAGCGGCAGCGGCAGAATTCAGACGCTGCGGGTCGTGGCCCGGCAGAAGGGCGCCGCGGTGCGAATTGATGCTGTCTTCAACATTCAGGCAGGGCAGATCGCGGACAAGAACGTCATCCGCGAGGGCATCTGCAATATCATCAATGGCGCGTGACGCACGGTGAATGACCCGTCCGTTCGCAGTCTCGATGCCGGCGCCCGCTGACATCGAGACTGGGGAGCTGTGCGGGTGCGGCGCATTTGTTGCGAACGGACGCGGCGGCTGGCCCGCCGCGGGCGGCGGGCCATGTGCTGGTGCATGCCGTTGATGGCGATGCTTAGGGTATGGCGGGCAAACCCGGAATCTGCGATGGGTGCAGACAGGGATAGTGTCCGCAGCCGAAAGCAGGCTGCGAATCGACGGGGAAAACATGCCGATCTATGAACTGGCTGCCGTGGGCGCCGCGACGTGCTGGGCGATAACCGGGCTTCTTGCCGCGGGCCCGGCGGGGCGGCTTGGAGCGCTGGCCTTCAACAGGACGCGGCAGCTTTTTGTCGCCGCTTTGCTGGGGGTCTATGTGCTCGCGTCAGGCTCCTGGCGAGAGCTTCAGCCCGAGGCATTATCGTCGCTTATCCTTTCCGGCTTCATCGGCATTTTTGTTGGCGACACGCTTCTCTTTACCTGCCTCAACCGGCTGGGGCCGCGCCGTTCGGGAATCCTGTTTGCGCTGAATGCCCCGATCGCCGCACTGCTGGCATGGGCGGTGCTTGGCGAGCAGCTTCCCGCAAGCGCCATTGCCGGCATAGGTCTGACACTCAGCGGCGTGCTGCTGGCAATCCTCTTCGGCAAGCGCAAGGCGCAGCTGCATGAATGGGAGAGCGTGAAGGGGCCTCTCTGGCTCGGCGTGCTCTTCGGCCTTCTGGCGGCGCTCAGCCAGGCGGTCGGCTCGCTCATTGCAAGGCCCGTGATGGCGACCGGGATCGATCCTCTTGCCGCTTCCATGCTGCGTGTCGGGGTGGCCGCCCTTTGCCTGACCGCACTGACCATGCTGCCTATCGAGGCTGTCAGGCCCAGAGGCCCTATGACCCGAAGCCTGTTCCTCCAGACGGCGTTCACGGGCATCATCGCCCTGGCTTTCGGCATGACGCTGCTTCTTTTTGCCCTTTCCGGCGGCAAGGTCGGCATCGTCTCGACACTGTCGGCAACGACGCCAGTGATTATCCTGCCATTGCTGTGGCTGAGAACGCGGGAAGTGCCGGCGCCCGGCGCATGGGCCGGCGCCGCACTTGTCGTGGCCGGTATGGCGCTGATGTTCTGGAGATAGCTTCAACCCAACGGGTGCGGAAACACCTCATCCGCGTCGAGACTTTTCACGCCAGAATTCAGACAGCAATGACCCCTTGCTAAGCAACTTTTGCGTGCTTAAAAGGCGGCAAATATCAGTTCGTTAGAGAGGACTCACTTCGTGGAACAGGAAAACATCCAGACCGGTAAGGGTCGGCGCAGGGCACTTTGGGCGGCAGTTGCGATTATTGCCGTTGCTGCCGCAGGCGTCATCGGCGGCAAGACCTTCTACGAAGCAAAGGTGAAGGAGCTGGTTGCCCGCAGCGGTGCGACGGCCACTTCCATCGAGGTCGATTTTCTCGGGAAAATTCATGTTCGCGATCTGACGCTGCCGCTTGAAGAGGGCAGGAATATCAAGATCGCGGCTATCGACGGACGTCCGAAACTTCCGTTTCTGGACGGCGCGTTGGACATGAACACCATCGACATCGATGTGCCGACCGGAAAGATTTCGATGGCGCAGGCCCGCGTCGAGAATGCCGCATTCGAAAAGCCGGCACAGGCGGAAGGAAACGGCGGCTCCCTGCCCCGGCGCATCGAGCGCTTCGCGGCGACAAGCATCTCCACGCCGGAGGTGACGTTTACCCAGTCCGTCGCGACCACCGAGCAGAAGACCGTTTACAGGAACCTCGCTCTCTCTGAGATCGCCGGCGGCCGCATTGCCCGATACTCCATCGACAATGGCAGCTACGACATCAAGATGCAGCTTCCCGACAGCGAAGGCGCGATGAAGGACAAGCATATGGTCGTGTCGACCGGCGCGATCGCCGGCCAGGACATCGACGTCGCTTATCTCGCCCGGCTCTATACGGAAAAGGCAGGCCCGGACGACAAGGAAGCGAAGCCGCTATACGGGCCGGTCTCCATCAAGGCAGTTTCCTTCTCTGAAGGAGACGGTCATTTCAGCTACGATGAAATCCGCAGCGATGGCTTTACCGCCCGCATGCCGTCCGAACCGCTGCTGGAAACCCTCAAAACGCTGACGACCACCCAAGATCCTGACGAGCTTTCACCGGAGGCGCGCCAGGCGCTTTTCGCGAAGGTCGTGTCCATTCTCGACATGGTCGGCAAGAGCAACATGCAGTTCATCGGCCTCAAGGCCGACGCGCCGGACGAAAAGGAAGGGGCGGCCGGCAAAAGGGTTAAGGCCACCATCGACCGCATCGACATGCAGATGGACAGCCGCAAGCTCGACTTCGGCTTGAATGGCATGTCGATCGGAGATGGCGACGGCAAGATTGAAGTCGCGGAAGCGAGCCTCAAGGGCTTCGACTGGAGTTCGACGATCAAGGGAATTTCCGAGATCATCGCGCTCGACGAAACGCAGATGGAGACCTTCCAGTTCAATCGCCTGATACCGGAACTCGGCAGGGTGCGCGTCGGCGGCATCAACGTCGATATCGCCGCGCCGGAAAAGACGGAGGAGGAGACTGAAGACGAAACGGCCGGAACGCCGGAACGCATCAAATTCTCGCTCAAGAATTTCGAGATGGGGCTGACCAAACCCTTCAACGGCATTCCGACCGATATCGAGATCAGGCAGGACGAGCTCACGCTTCCGATCCCGGCGGATTCGACGGAGGAAGTTTTCGTCGAAGCCCGCAAACTGGGTCTCGAAACGCTGGCCTTCTCTTATGGTCTCGCCGCCGGCTGGGACGAACCGAACAGCAATCTGGTGATCCGCGATATCTCGCTCAGCAGCAAGGATTTCGGCAGCGTCAATTTTGCCGGTCTGGTAAGCGGCTTTACGGAAGAGTTCTTCTCCTTCGACGTCAATCGCGCGCAGGCGGCGCTCTTCGGGCTTGCCGGCCGCGAAGTGAAGCTCACGATCAAGGACGAAGGTTTGATGGCCAAGGCGATCAAGCTTTATGCCCTGCAGAACGACATGACGGAAGATCAGGTACGCGCCACCCTGACATTGGTGGCGAGCATGATGCTGCCGCAGGTGGCAGCTGAACAGCCCAAGCTCCAAAACGCCGTGCAAGCGCTCGTCCAGTTCATCAGCAAACCCGGTACCCTGACGGTAACGGTCAAATCCACCGGCGCGAACGGTCTCGGCATTTTCGATCTGGTTGCCGCTTCCGACAATCCGATGGGGCTTCTGGACAAGGTCGATATTCAGGCGACGGCCGAATAAATCCGGCGATTTCCGCCCCTCCAGTGGCTGCACAGGCCTTAGCTAGTGCAGCCACTCGCAACTATAGGCCAGCACCGGCTCGGCAAAGCCTTTCAGCCTGTAACGATCGCCATGCACGAGGACATCGGCGCCGCCATATTCCTGGAAGGTCTTGTCCGAGATCAGGATCTGGTCGCTCTCGGCGGCGGCGCAAAGCCTTGCCGCCAACTGCACGGTAGTCCCGAAGAAATCATTGCTGTCCTCGATAGGCTCCCCACAATCCAGACCGATACGGATGTGAATGGGCTCGCCCCTGTCGCTGTTGTAACGATGGAACTCGCGCTGGATATCGATGGCGCAATCCACCGCAAATGGCGTGGAGGAGAACACGGCCATTATGCCATCGCCGGTGTGCTTGACCTCTCGTCCGGAGCGCCGCCCCAGACAACCCCGCACGAGGGCGTCGTGCGCCCGGATAAGTTCCGCCGCCATGCGATCGCCGAGGCGGGCCGTCATTTCGGTTGAACCGACAATGTCCGTGAAAAGGATCGCGCGGTGGCCGGGGTCCATATTTTTCGAGACGGCCCCGGGCGCTACCGGATCCTGTATTCGCCCGAGAAACGCTTCCACCGCCGACAGCGCGACTTCCACCACCTCGCTGGCGACGAAGCCGTGCGCTTCGCGATGCACGCACTGCGCGGTTTCAGCGTCCGGCGCATCCATAAGGCAAAACGCCGTACCGCGCCTTTCATCGAACCAGTAGGTCAAAAACCTGACGCCGTACCGATCCTGAATGTTGATATCTTTAAGATGTGCCGCGGCGATATCGGCAGCGGAAACGCCGGCAAGCTCGTGCCGGTCCATGAAGATAGGCATTGGTTTCCTCCCAAGAGTATATCGTTGCCTCCTCTGCCAGCCATTTTATGACTTCGCTGAATTGCCGTCCATCGTTCTTACGGGTGACGCCGCACAGAGCGGGAACACCGGAAAGGGCGATACTCGTTCGCGTTAGCACTCGCGACAGCCGCAGCGACTTACCTGCGTTTGACCATGCGCCGAAGCAGGGAGTGGGATCTGGACTTGCGGGGAATGAGGTGGATATCGCTGACCAGCTTTGCGCCGCCGTCCCGGCGTTCCAAGGTTATCTTCCGGCTATGGAAGGCCTCCAGCTCGGCGCGGTGCGCCACGCTGATGATCGTGGCGTCGGGCAACTCATCGATCACCGTCTGCATCATCCTGTCCTGGCTTTTTTCGTCGAGAGCCGCGGTCGCCTCGTCCATGACGATGATATCCGGGTCGTTCAGCAACAGGCGGGCAAAGGTCAGCCGCTGTTTTTCACCGCCCGACAGCGTCTGGTCCCACGGCGCCTCCTCTTCCACCTTGTCTTTGAGATGGCCGAGACCAACCTTGTCGAGAGCTTCTCCTATCTCTTCGAACGTCCAGCTCTCGGCCGCCTGCGGATAGCAGACCGCCCGGCGAAGAGTGCCGGACGGCACATATGGCCGCTGCGGCAACATGAAAAGCCGGCTGCCGGCCCGAAAACTGACGCTGCCTCCGCCCCACGGCCAAAGGCCCGCGATTGCCCGCACAAGCGTGCTTTTACCGGATCCGGATTCGCCTGCGACGAGCACTCTTTCTCCCCGCCCGATTTCCACATCGGTCTCCTTGACGACGGCCGTACCGTCGCCGAGCGACACCGAAACATCCTTGAGGCTGAGCATCGTTTCGCCTTCCGTTTCGCCGCGCACGATCCGGCCGAGCTTATCGCTCTGTTCGGCCCGCTCCAGCCCGTCAAGCGACATCATCAGGGAGGCAACGCGGCGTGCACAGGCATTCCAGTCCGCCAGCCGGGGATAGTTGTCGACCAGCCAGCCGAAGGCGGATTGAACGATGGTGAAAGCGGATGCCGCCTGCATGACCTGGCCGAGAGACATGCTTCCATCGAGAAATTTCGGCGCGCAGAGAAGAAGCGGAACAACGGGCGCAATCAACATCGATCCATGCGACACGACCGTGGTGCGCATATATTGCTGCGCCATCTGCTTCCACTGGTGCCGGACATTGCGGAACCTCCGGTCGAGGTCGCTCCGTTCCTCCTCTTCACCGCCAAGCAGGGCGATGCTCTCCCCGTTTTCCCGGACACGGGTGAGCGTGTAACGGAATTCCGCCTCCAGCTGGTTCTTGACCTCGGAGACCCGGACGAAGTTCCGGCCGATCAACGCGATGGAACTGGATGTGATGAGCGCATAAATCACCGCCGCGATCACCAGAAAACCGGGTATCGTGACCGATAAGCCGCCGATCGGCAGCGTCAGCGCGCCGCCAATCGTCCACAGAACGACGATAAAGGTGGACGCCGATACGAAGGCGGCAATGACGCCCGCCACGAAATCCACGGGCGCTTCGGTGGCGATCCGCATATCTTCCGACAGCCTCGCCTCCGGATTTTGATGGTCGCCGTCGATCAGGTTAAGCTGGTAATAGCGGCCATTTGCGATCCATCGGGAAACCAGCACCTTGGTCAGCCACGACCGCCACCGGCGCTGAATGCGCATTCTGACGTAAACCTGCGAGGTCACAATAAAAACGCTTCCGAGAACCAGCGGCGGGAATATGGAAGCGAGAAAGTAGACCGTCGATGCATCCCGTTTTTCAATCGCATCGAAAATCCCGCGATTCCAGACGTTGATGCCATATTGGAAACCGACATTGACGCCGATCATAGCGAGAAGCCCGATGGAGAACGGCCAGGCAAGCCCGTCCCCACGGCGGCTCCAGAAACCCCGCGCGCTGATCAGGAAGCGCTTCAGAAGATATCGCTTGCGAGCCTCTTCGGCCTGCTGCGGCGTCAAACCCGCAGCGGGCTCCAATTCCTCCGGCGGAAGGGGATCATCGGGTGCGTCGTTGGCATGAACATTCTCTGCACCGTTGTGGCCGGTGCCATCGACTGGTTTGGGTTTTGCGTCAGCATCGGTCATGGATGCTTAAACGGATGACCGTTTGAAAAGTTGCCGGCCTGGGACGCTAGTGATCCCGGTTTTTTCTCCACTTCAGCAGATAGCCAAATCCCGGTCCGAGCAGAGCGCCGGCGATGACCCATTCCATCTGGTCGAGCGAAATCGGCGCCGCTGCCGCTCAGCGCGTGCATCCGGCCATGCACGGATATGGGAACCATTCGTCCCGCTCTGCGCTCTTATCCCTGAGGGAGCAATTCAATGGACACACGCGTCACACATCGCAGAACCTCAATTGCGGGGGTAGAGACCTTCTACAGGGAGGCTGGCTCGCAGGATGCGCCGGTCATTCTGTTGCCGCACGGCTATCCCTGCTCATCCTTCGAGTTCCGAAACCTCATGCCCAGATTGGCCGACAGATGGCGGCTGATCGCACCCGACTTTCCGGGATTCGGCTATAGCGGCAATCCCGAAACCTTTTCCTATAGCTTTGACGGTTATGCCAGCTGGCTTAACGCTTTTGTCGAAACGCTGGGTCTGGATCGTTTTGTTCTCTACCTGCACGACTTCGGCTCTCCCATCGGCGCAAGGCTTGCCATCATGAAGCCGGACCGCATCGTGGGACAGATCATCCAGAATGGCGATATTCCCTATGAAGACGCGCTGGGGCCGAAATATGCCGATATCGAAAAGTTCTGGTCGCTGCCTGCAGACCGGATGCGCGCCGCATTTCGCGATGCCGTCACCGAGGAGAATTTTCGTGACGAGTTTCTGAATAACGTCCGTCCCGAACTTACCGCACTCATTCCTCCTGACCTCTGGCAATTGCACTGGAGCCTTGTGACGGAGAGGAGGAAGGATATCGCAGCAGACCTACTTTCTGACCTCAAGGCAAATCGCGACTGGTTTCCGATCCACCGCCGCTACCTGCAAACCTGTCGGCCGCCGACCGTCATCATCTGGGGACCGCAGGATCATTACATGCCCGAGCGCTCCGCACGCGCTTATCTTCGCGACATGCCCGCTGCCGAGCTTCATCTACTGGATGGAGGACACTGGCTCCTGGAAACAAACCTTGAGGAAGTCATCCCTTTGATCCGGAGCTTTCTTGATCGCATCCACCACTGATGGGACCACGCTTTCATCGCGCCCTCATTCAGGCCGCCGGTCCGCAATGGCATCCTCCCCACGCGAATGGCACGACAAATGTTGTGCGATGCACAAATTTCGGAGGAATAGGCATGAAATTCGGATTTTTAGATACATATCATCCGGAAAAAACCGTCTAAAACTCTCTCAACTCAAGGAGAGACGTCATGACGGACACAACATCGCAGTTTGATGGGGTAGCTATCCCCCTGGAAACCACAGAAGAACCCGCATGGACGGCTGCGACTTGGTTCGCCGTTCTTTCCATGGCGGCCACCAGCTTCGCGCTGGTATCGGCCGAATTCCTGCCGGCGGGCCTGTTGACGCCCATGGCGCGCGATCTTGGCATCACAGAAGGCACGGCCGGACAGGTCGTCACCGCCACCGCCTCCGTGGGCGCGGTGACGGCTCTGTTGAGCAATGTTCTGATCGGCAAGCTGAACCGCAAGACCGTGCTTGTCGGTCTTAGCGCGCTGGCGATTGCCTCCAACATTCTGGCATCGGTTGCCGCCGATTTCTGGCTATTGCTCTTGGGCCGGGCCGGGCTGGGTGTTGCACTCAGCGGTTTCTGGGCGCTGTCGGTTGCCGTTGTGGCGCGGCTTGTCGGCGCAAATTCGACCGGGCGCGGCATGGCTATCGTTACCCTCGGCGTTTCGCTTGCCACCATTGCAGCTCCTTCGATGGGCGCCCTGATCAGCGACTGGCTGGGATGGCGCATCGCCATGTCGATGACGGCGGGACTTGCCATAGTCGCCATGCTGCTTCAGATACTCAGCCTGCCGTCGCTGCCGGCAAGTACAAGCAACAGTCTTTCCGATGTCCTTGGATTGACGCGACGCCGCAGCGTTCAGCTCGGTATGCTTGCCATCCTGTTGCTGATGACGGGGCATTTTGCAGGCTCGGTCTATGTGCGTCCCTTCCTCGAAAAGGTCACGCTTCTTGACACCACGCCGATTGCACTCGCCCTGCTCGGCTTTGGCGTTGCCTCGGTGATCGGCAATGTCGTCGGCGGCCGGATGGCTGACGCCAGTATCCGCGTTGCTCTCATCGTCACTGCCGCGGTGATGGCATTTGCGACGATCGCCCTCGTTATCTGGGGCGCTCATACGAGTGCGGCTTTTGCTCTCGTCGCACTTTGGGGCCTTGCATTCGGCATGGGGCCGGTCGTGCTGCCGACAAACCTCTCCCGTGGTGCACCCGATGCCCTGGAGGCAGCCGGCAGCCTGATGGTGGTATCTTTCCAGGTGGCGATCAGCATTGGCGCGGTGCTCGGCGGTTATATCGTTGACTCCTACGGTGCGACCGCGCCGCTCGCTCTCACCGCCGTCCTCGCCGCATTGACGGTCGCACTCGCCGTCGTGCAGCGTCGCGACTGATCCCTGCCATTCCTGGGCCGCGGGCGTTGACGCCCGCGGCAACCGGATGAGCGGCGAATTTCCGGAGCCGCCACCTGCAACAGGTTAAAAATTGGGGCAGGTCCTGCCTTGCGTCACTCCACCTTTGCGCTACGCTTGAGAACAGGGATTTCTCAACGGAGGGACTGAGGCATGTGCAACAATTGCGTGATCGAGAACGTAAAACGGAACATGCTGTCACGACGCTTGCTGTTCAAGGGCGCCGCGGCCGGTTTAACGGCCATGACGGCGGGCAGCCTGGCGGCGCCAGTGCTGGCGCAATCGCCCCGGGAGGTCGTTGATCTCACCCATACCTATGATTCCACATTTCCTACATTCGATGGCAAACCGGGCATAGAATACGAGTGGGCAGCGGAGATCGCCAAGGACGGCTATCAGCTCCACAAACTCACCATCTACGAACATACGGGCACCCATATCGATGCGCCTTTCCATTTCAGCGCGGATGGCGCGAGCGTCGACCAGTTGGAGCCGCAGAAACTTGTGGCGCCGCTCGTCATCGTCGACATCACCGACCGCGCCAAAGACGATGCCAATTCCACCATTGAAGCCGAAGACATCGAGCGCTGGATATCTGCGAATGGCGACATTCCGGCAGGTGCAATCGTGGCCCTGCGCTCCGGCTGGGCAACCAAAGTGAAGAGCCCCTCATTCCGCAATGACGACGCCGGAAAATTCGCCTTCCCCGGTTTCGGCAAATCGGCGACCGACCTTCTGCTCAAGCTCGATACGGTCGCCATTGGCGTCGACACGCTTTCGCTGGATCCCGGCAACTCCGCAGATTTCGCGGTTCACAATTCCTGGCTACCGGCAGGGCGCTACGGCATCGAAGGGCTGAACAACCTCGAGGCTCTGCCGGTCAAGGGAGCGACCATAGTTGTCGGCGCGCCGGCACACCGCGGCGGAACGGGCGGCCCGGCCCGGATTCTGGCCCTCGTCTGATACCGGACAGCCGTTCCGTTCACTCATGGATCGATTGGAAAGGCGAAGCCGGCCTTGACGCGGTCCATGACGACCATCGTCTTGAACCCCTTGATATCGTGGTTCTCGTAAAAGAACCGGCGGGTGAAGGCCTCGTAGTCTTCCATGTCCTTGGCCGTGATAACCAGAATGAAATCGGCGTCGCCCGTCACGTAATAACCGATCATCACCTCCCGCGTGGCGCGAATGGCGGCTTTGAAACGATCGACAATATCGGCCCTTTCTCGCTCCAGCGAGACGAGAACGATCATGGTGATGCCGCGCCCGACCGCCTTGGGCGAAACGATTGCCACATCGGCTTCGATCACCCCCTCATCACGCAGGCGCTTCAACCGACGCTGGCACGCGGTTGGCGAGAGGTTGACGATTTTGGCGAGCTCCTCCGATGTCAGGCGATTGTTCTTCTGCACGGCGTGAAGCAGTGCCCGGTCGGCTCGGTCAATCTGTGTCATGCGGGATTCCTGCATCTGAATGTCGAACTAAGCATTATTCCTGCGTCGAAGCATGCTTAAACGCCGTCGATCAATCATGCAGCGCAGTTAAGCTTCTGGCAAATGAAAAGGGAACTTGCCGATGGAAGCTATCGCCAGCGCAGCGCTTAAAAACCTTCACCGACCCGAGCTGATCGAGCATCGTGCCTTTCTGGATGGGCAATGGGTGGCGCGCAAGGAGACGCTGGGCGTTGTCGATCCGGCAAGCGGAGATCATCTGCTCGATGTCTCTTCCTGCTCCCTGAACGACGTGGACGCCGCAGTCGAGGCCGCCGGCAGAGCGTTTCTCCGGTGGCGCGACATGTTGCCCGTGGAACGCGGCGATATCCTGCGGGCATGGGGCCGGCTGATGCGTGACAATGCCCGCGACCTCGCTGTTATCATCAGCGCCGAACAGGGAAAGCCGCTTGCGGAATCGCTCGGCGAAATTTCCTATGCCGCCGCCTTTCTCGACTGGTTTGCGAGCGAGTGCGAGAGATCCTATGGCGAAACAATTCCAAGCCACCTCAAAGGCGGCAATCTTTCCGTGCGGATGCAGCCGATCGGCGTCACGGTGGCCATCACGCCCTGGAACTTTCCCTCAGCCATGATCGCCCGCAAGGCGGGCGCAGCCCTCGCTGCCGGCTGTACGATGATCGTCAAACCGGCGCCGGAAACGCCGCTTTCGGCACTGGCACTGGCAAAACTGGCGCAGGAGGCGGGCATGCCGGCCGGCGTGTTGCAGGTTCTGCCGGGTGAAGCCGCGCCGCTCGCGCGCCGCCTGCTGGAGCATACCGAGGTACGGGCATTTTCCTTCACCGGCTCGACGGAGGTGGGGCGGCTCCTCCTCACGCAATCGGCAGCGACCATCAAAAAAGCCTCGCTGGAACTTGGCGGCCACGCACCCTTCATCGTTTTCGCCGATGCGGACCTGTCCCAGACCGTGAAAGGCTGCCTCGCCGCCAAATTTGCGACATCGGGACAGGACTGCCTTGCAGCAAACCGCATCTATGTTCAACGCGGGCTTTATGACCGTTTCATTGAGCGGTTTGCCGATGCGACCTCCAGACTGACCGTCGGCCATGGCCTTGAACCCGGTATCGACATCGGGCCTATGACACGACCGTCCGTTGCCGAAAAGTGCCGCCAGCAGATTGCGCAGGCGCTCTCCTCCGGCGCGCGCCTCGTCTGCGGCGGGCAGGACAGCCCGCTCGGCGGCAATTTCGTCACCCCCACCGTGCTGGCCGATGTGACAGACGACATGCTGATCGCGCGCGAAGAAACCTTCGGCCCGGTCGCAGCGATCCTGCCCTTCGATGACGAGCGGGAGGTGGTCCGCCGCGCCAATGCCACGGAAATGGGGCTTGCCGCCTATGTCTACACCAACGAACTCGGCCGGGCGATGCGCCTGACCGACCAGCTGGAATACGGCATGGTTGCCGTCAACACGCCGAAATTCACCGGCGCGCCAATCCCCTTCGGCGGCTGGAAACAATCCGGCCTAGGCCGCGAGGGCTCGCGTCATGGCCTCATGGAATATCTCGAACCCAAATATGTCTGCTTCGGCAACCTGGCTGCCTGAAAGGAACTCGCCTATGACCATCGACATCAAAAACATCGCGGAAATGGATCGAAATGCGGTTCTGCATCCCTTCACGCAGCTGAAGGATTTTGCCAGCGGCAAACTCGGCGAACCGACCATCGTCGAAACCGGCAAGGGCATCCGCATTCAGGACGCGCATGGCAAACAGCTGATCGATGGCTTCGCCGGTCTTTATTGCGTCAATGTCGGCTATGGCCGCACCGAGGTGGCGGAGGCCATCTCCCGTCAGGCCTACAGGCTTGCCTACTACCATTCCTACGCCGCCCACACGACGGACGAACTGGCGATCCTGTCCGACCGGCTGGTGCAGATGGCGCCCGGCAAGATGAGCAAGGTCTTTTACGGCATGTCGGGCTCGGACGCCAACGAGACCCAGGCAAAGCTCGTCTGGTATTACAACAATCTGCGAGGCAAGCCGCAGAAGAAGAAGATCATTTCCCGCGAGAGAGGGTATCACGGCTGCAGCGTGGTCTCCGGCTCCATGACCGGCATGAGCTTTTATCACGACCACATGGACCTGCCGCGCGCCGGCGTGCTGCACACCGGCGTTCCGCACCATTACTGGGGTGCGGAAGCCGGTGAAACCGAGCTGGAATTCTCAAAACGCCGCGCCGATGAACTGGAAGCACTCATCCTGCGCGAAGGGCCCGACACAATAGGCGCCTTCATTGCCGAACCGGTGCTTGGCACGGGCGGCATCACACCGCCGCCGGAAGGCTACTGGCCGGCGATACAGGATGTTCTCAAAAAATACGATGTCCTGCTGATTGCCGATGAGGTGATTACCGGCTTCGGCCGCACGGGCTCCATGTTCGGCTCGCAACATTATGGCATCGAGCCGGACCTGATCACCGTCGCCAAGGGCCTGACTTCGGCCTATTTCCCGCTCTCCGGCGCCATCGTTGGAGAAAAAGTCTACAAAGTCATGGAGGAAGGCGCTGACCGCGTCGGGGCCTTCTCCCACGGCTACACCTATTCCGGCCACCCCATCGGTGCGGCTGCGGCCAATGCCGTGCTCGACATTGTCGAAAAGGAAGACCTGCCCGGCAATGCGCGCGCCGTCGGCAGCTATTTTCAGGAGCAGCTGAAGGCGAAGTTCGCGCAGCTTCCAATCGTCGGAGAGGTGCGCGGTGTGGGCCTGATGGGCGCCATCGAATTCGTGGCGGATCGTGAAAAGAAGACACGTTTTGCCCCCGGTCTCACGGTCGGCGCGCGCGTTTCGAAGGCGGCGCGCAACGGCGGCCTTATTGCGCGCGCCATGCCGCATGGCGATATTCTGGGCTTTGCACCGCCGCTCGTTACAACGAAGGCTGAGGTGGATGAGATCATCGCCATCGCCGAAGCCGCTGTCCGCAGCGTCATGGATGATCTGGTGCGGGCCGGCGAAAAAATCTGACGCCAGCCTTGGCGTTTAACGGTCACCACTGCTGCCCATTTCGACAGCAATGACATGACAACTGCGCCTATTTGCGGCGCAGTTGTCATCTGCGCTGCATAAGGCTTCATCTTTTCGCAGAAGCGTGCATAATGTCATGAAATTACCTTCGTCAAAAACGAGACAATTTCATGCGTCGTCAAGCCAATCCGCTCAGCTCCGATCCGGTTTCCGCAACCAAACCGGTGGCATGGCGGCCGTCGCTTGCCAAGCAGAAGGGCGAAACCAAACATTCCGCCCTGACGGAACGCATCATTGCCGATATCGACGCCGGCGTCCTGAAGCCGATGGACCGCATGCCGACCCACCGCGATCTCGCCCGCGAACTCGGCCTTTCGGTCCAGACCGTCAGTCTTTCCTACAAGGAGGCCGAGCGGCTGGGTTATCTCAGCGGCGAAATCGGCCGCGGCACTTTCGTGAAGACACGGGTGACGGACCGGGCGGGCCGCATGATGCTCGATCACAGCCCGACCGAGGTGCTCGATCTCTCCATTATCCGTGGCGTTTATCTCGACGACCATGAAAACGCCTCTCGCGCCATCCTTCGCGAATTGGCCGATGGCGACAATTCGGGCTTCATGCGCCCTTGCCGGCCGGTCGCGGGCCTCGACAGCCATCGCGAAACCGCCCGGATCTGGCTTGGCATGATGGGCGTGACCGCCGGCGCAGAGCGTATTCTTGTCACCAATGGTGCTGCGCACGGCATTTTCCTCGCCTTGAGCTGCATTATCCGTTCGAACGACGTGGTTCTCTGCGAAAACCTCACCGACCACGGCATTATCGGCCTGTCGAACATTCTTGGCTTCAGCCTCAAGGGCCTGCCGACCGACGAAGAGGGCATTCTGCCGGACGCGCTGGAGGCCGCCTGTGCAGCCGGCGGCGTCAGGGCGCTGGTGCTCATTCCCACCCTCAACAATCCGACCGGGCATGTTTCGGGCCCGGAGCGCAGGCGGGCGATTGCGGCGATTGCCGAGCGGTACGGCGTCTTTGTCATTGAGGACGAAGTCTATCGACCGATCATCGAGGATGATCTGCCATCCATCACCGAAATGCTGCCCGATCTGGGCTTTTTCGTCACCAGCTTTACCAAGACGGTCCTGACCGGGCTACGCGTCGGTTATCTCGTCGTGCCGCCCGCCTACTCCATCCGCGCCGCCTCCATCCTGCGTGTATCGAGCTGGAGCGGAACCTATCTCACGGCCGAAATCGCCACGCGCTGGGTCGAAAACGGCACCGCAGGGCGGCTGCTGGATGTCCAGCGCGCCGAAGTGCGTGCGCGGCAAAAGATCGCCACAGACATATTGGGCGACCATATCGCCTCGACCCACCCCCTCTCCTTCTGCGCCTGGCTGAAGGTTCCACCACGCTGGACAGAAGACGGCCTGGTGCGCGCGCTTACAAACCAGAACGTCGCGGTCACGCCGTCGGAACCATTCATTGCCGGTCCCGGCCATGGCGGCGGCATCCGCATATGCCTCGGCGGCCGCCTCAATCACCCAAGCCTCGTCAAGGCCTTGACCACCGTGCGGCAGACCTTCGAGCAACTGCCGCCTGTCTACGATATCGGTTCAATCGGCTGAGGCGGCCGCTCGAAAATCATTGAATCATTACAATATAATAATTGACATGATTTTACTTCGCTCTCAACATGACAATCATGAAGAGCGAAAACCTATCCATATCCGCCGACAAAACCCTGCTTCCGGTCTCGCTGGCCGCGATAGAGCAGGCAGCTGCGCGGCTTGCCGGACAGGTGGAGCGCACGCCGCTTGTTCGCTCGGACAATCTGTCCGAACGCTGTGGTTCTCCCGTTCATCTGAAACTTGAAACCCTTCAGCCCATCGGCGCCTTCAAACTGCGCGGCGCGATGAACGCCATACTCTCGCTTGACGATGAGGCACGCAGGCGTGGCCTCGTCACGGCCTCGACCGGCAATCATGGCCGGGCCGTGGCTTATGCTGCACGCAAGCTCAGAATTCCCTCCACGATTTGCATGTCGGCACTCGTACCGGCGAACAAGGTTGAGGCGATCCACACGCTCGGTGCGGAGATCCGGATCGTCGGCAGGTCACAGGATGACGCGCAGGAGGAAGCGGAGCGCCTGAGCAAGAGTCCCGGCCTGACCGCAATCCCGCCATTCGATGATGCTGACGTCGTGGCCGGCCAGGGCACGATCGGTCTCGAGCTTGTCGAAGACATGCCGGGACTGACGACGGTGCTCGTTCCTCTTTCCGGCGGCGGCCTTGCGGGCGGTATCGCCGTTGCGGTGAAGGCGCTAAAGCCACGGGCACGGGTCATCGGCATTTCCATGGAGCGGGGTGCGGCCATGCAGGCGTCGGTCGCAGCCGGCCGGCCCGTCACCGTCCGGGAGGAAGAAACGCTGGCGGATTCGCTGGGCGGCGGGATTGGACTGGAGAACCGCGTGACATTCGCGCTTTGCCAGGCGCTTCTCGATGAGATCGTGCTGGTTTCCGAAGACGAGATTGCAGCCGGCATCCGCCATGCGGCGCGCGTAGAAGGTTTGACGGTGGAGGGTGCGGGTGCCGTTGGTTTCGCCGCCATCCTGTCCGGCAAGATCGACATCAGCGGCCCGACCGCCATCATCGTGTCGGGCGGAAATATCGATCCGGCGGTCCACAGAACAATCATCGACGGGGGAGCCGCATGAGCCGCATCACCATCCTGACCGAAAAAGATCTGCGCGGTGTCATCCAGCTCGACCTTTCCGCTGTCGACTGCGTGGAGCGGGCCTTTGCGGCGCTCGCAACACAAGCCGTCGCCATGCCGCCGATCCTGCGGCTCGATATTCCAGAGTTTCGCGGCGAAGTGGATGTGAAGACGGCCTATGTGCCGGGCTTTGACGGTTTCGCCATCAAGGTCAGCCCCGGTTTCTTTGACAATCCGAAACTCGGTCTGCCCAGCCTCAATGGCCTTATTATCCTCTTCAGTGCGAAGACCGGACTGGTGGAGGCCCTTCTCCTCGACAATGGCTATCTTACCGATGTGCGGACCGCCGCGGCCGGTGCTGTCGCGGCGCGGCATCTGGCCCGCAAAGACGCGTCCGTCGCCGCAATCTTCGGGGCGGGCATGCAGGCCCGTTTGCAGCTTGAAGCCCTGATGCTGGTGCGCCCGATCAGATCGGCGCGGATATGGGCACGGGACCCCCAAAAGGCGGAGAGACTGGCTAGCGATTTCGCCAGCGAACACGGCATCGAAGTCACCGCCATGGCCGATCCGCAGGCCGCCGCGCGGGGTGCCGACATCATCGTGACAACGACACCCGCCGAAAAGCCGATCCTCTTTGCCGACTGGCTGCAAGAAGGCCAGCATCTGACAGCCATGGGATCGGATGCCGAACACAAGAACGAGATCGATCCGGCCGTATTCGCCAGAGCGCGTTATGTCGCGGACCGCATCTCGCAGACCCGCATTCTCGGTGAGTTGCATCATGCCATCGCCGCCGGCCACGCCGCGTCGGATCAACACTTCGCCGAACTTGGGGACGTCATTGCCGGCAAGGTGCAGGGCCGCATGTCGAACAAGGACATCACCTTTGCCGATCTGACCGGCACCGGCGTGCAGGACACCGCCATCGCCAATCTCGCCTTTGCCCGCGCAAAGGAAGTCAAGAGCGGTCAAACCATCGAAAACAGCGTAAAAATGGGAGACGCAGCGTGAGCGTAACGCTGAACTTTACGCGCGAGGAATATGCCGCGCGCCTGTCCAAAACCCGCAAGGCCATGGAAAAGGCCGGGATCGATCTTCTGGTCGTCACCGACCCGTCCAACATGCATTGGCTGACCGGTTATGACGGCTGGTCCTTCTATGTGCATCAATGCGTGCTGGTGCCGCCGGAAGGCGAGCCGATCTGGTACGGCCGCAAGCAGGATGCCAACGGCGCCAGGCGCACAGCCTATCTCAACCACGACAATATCATCGGCTATCCTGACCATTACGTTCAATCGACCGAACGGCACCCGATGGACCTGCTGTCTGAGATCATCGAGGAGCGCGGCTGGTCCGGCCTGACGGTCGGTGTCGAGATGGATAATTATTATTTCTCGGCAGCCGCCTTCGCATCGCTGCAGAAACATCTGCCGAACGCCCGTTTCAAGGATGCCGCCGGTCTCGTGAATTGGCAGCGCGCGGTGAAAAGCCCGACCGAACTCGACTATATGCGCAAGGCCGGCAAAATCGTCGAGCTGATGCACAAGCGTATCGTCGATGTCGTTGAGCCGGGCATGCGCAAATGCGATCTCGTGGCCGAAATATACGATGCCGGCATTCGTGGAACTGCCGAATTCGGCGGCGACTATCCCGCCATCGTGCCGCTGCTTCCTTCGGGTGCCGACGCCTCCGCCCCGCATCTGACATGGGACGACAAGCCGATGCGCTCAGGCGAAGGTACTTTCTTCGAAATCGCCGGCGCTTACCGTCGTTATCATTGCCCGCTGTCGCGCACCGTCTTTCTCGGCAAGCCGACACAGGCATTTCTCGATGCAGAGAAGGCAACACTTGAGGGCATGGAAGCCGGTCTTTCCGCGGCAAAGCCAGGCAACACCTGCGAGGACATCGCCAATGCCTTCTTCGCCGTGCTGAAAAAATACGGGATCATCAAGGACAACCGCACCGGCTATCCCATCGGCCTCTCCTATCCGCCGGACTGGGGCGAGCGCACCATGAGCCTTCGCCCCGGCGACCGCACGGAGCTGAAGCCCGGCATGACATTCCATTTCATGACCGGTCTCTGGCTGGAAGACATGGGCCTCGAAATCACCGAAAGCATCGCCATCACCGAAACCGGTGTCGAATGCCTTTCCAATGTGCCGCGGCAACTCTTCGTGAAAGGCTGAGACGATGTTGAAGACCGCGCTTCGCCCCTCGCCGATCGCGCCCACCGTCGATTTTGACGCGAAGGGCGTGCAGCACGGTCATTTGCGGCTGCCATACAGCCGCGATGACAGCGCCTGGGGTTCGGTGATGATCCCGATCTGCGTCATCGCCAATGGCGAAGGGCCGACAGCCCTTTTGACCGGCGCCAATCATGGCGACGAATATGAGGGACCGGCAGCACTTTTCGAACTCGCCCACACGCTTGATCCGGCAGACGTGAACGGGCGCGTCATCATCGTGCCGGCGCTCAACTATCCGGCCTTTCGTGCGGGAACACGCACCTCGCCCATCGACAGGGGAAACCTGAACCGCAGCTTTCCCGGCCGCCCTGACGGCACGGTGACGGAGAAGATCGCCGACTACGTGACCCGCCATCTGATACCGCTCGCGGATATCGTCCTCGATTTCCATTCCGGCGGCAGGACGCTTGATTTCCTGCCCTACGCCGCAGCCCACGATTTGCCCGACAAGACGCAGGAGGCCCGGTGTTTTGAAGCGGTAGCCGCTTTTGCCGCCCCCTATTCGATGAAGATGCTGGAAATCGATGCCGTCGGTATGCTCGACACAACGGTCGAGGAGATGGGCAAAGTCTTTGTCACGACCGAACTTGGCGGAGCCGGCACGGCGAGCGCAAGATCGATCGACATCGCCCGGAAAGGCACCGTCAATCTGCTGCGCCATGCCGGCATCCTTGCCGGCGCACCGGCACCTGCGCCAAGCCGCTGGCTCGACATGCCATCCAGCGATTGCTTCACCTTTGCCGAAGACGACGGGCTTGTCGCCTTTGTCCGCGATCTGGGAGACGCGGTCACGGCAGGTGAAACAATCGCCCGGGTTTATCCTGTCGGCAAAACCGGCCTCGCGCCGGTCGATTACCGCGCCTCCATCAATGGCGTGCTTGCCGCGCGCCATGTTCCCGGCCTCATCAAGGCCGGCGACTGCCTTTCCGTCATCGCCACGGTCACGGAGAATATCTAGCCACAAGAAACATCGTGAGATCCAAAAACGGACCGCGCAACCCAACCAGAGGAGTAAGAACATGCACATTGCCAGACTTGCCGGGCTTTCCGCCCTCGCGCTTACCATCGGCGTGACGTCCGCCCGCGCCCTGACAGTCGAGGAAGTCAAAAGCCAGGGCTATATCCGCGCCGCCACGGCCAATGAAGTGCCCTATTCCTACATGCAGCCAGACGGCACCTCCGCCGGCATCGGCCCCGATGTGGCCAACGCGGTTCTGAAATCGATGGGTATCGAGGAGGTCAACTGGACGGTGACGCCCTTCGGCACGCTGATCCCCGGCCTCAAAGCCCGTCGCTTCGATTTTGCGGCCGCCGAACAGAACATCTCGCCCGAGCGCTGCAAGCAGGTCGCCTTCACCGAACCGAACTCGTCCTATGGCGAAGGCCTGCTGGTGAAGAAGGGCAATCCGAAAAAGCTGACCACCTATGCCGATATCGCCAAGGACCCCTCGTTGAAGGTAGCTGTCGTGTCGGGCGCCAACAATGTCGACTTCCTGCGGGCGGTCGGCGTCAAGGAAGAGCAGATCGTCTTCATCCCCGCCAATGCCGACGCCATCCCAACCGTCCAGAGCCGGGCCGACGCCTACGCCGCAACGGAACTGACGGTTTCGGAACTCGCCAAGGGTCAGGCCAATGTCGAGCAGGTCGAGCCTTTTACCGACCCCGTCGTGAAAGATGCGCCTGTGCGCAACTATGGCGGTTTCGCTTTCCGGCCGGAAGACAAGGAGCTGCGTGACGCCTTCAACGCCGCACTCGTCGAATTCCGCAAGACCGACGATTACAAGAAAATCCTCGCCAAATACGGTCTCTCCGAACAGAGTATCGCGGCAGCGGCCGAAAAGAAGGTCGCCGATCTCTGCGCCGGCAAATAATGCCAGCCGGCGCCCGGCCATAACCGGGCGCCGTTCCTCGGGAATTCGGGAAAACGCCAGATGGACATGACCGCCTATTTGCCGATGTTGTGGCAAGGCGCCGTCGTCACCATGACGATTACGCTCGCAGCCCTTGTCGTCGGCACGGTGCTCGCCTTTTTCTTCGGCATTCTGCGCGTCGAGGGTGGACCGATCCTGTCGACCATCGCGCTCTGTTACACGGAAGTGTTCCGCGGCACCTCGCTGCTGGTGCAGCTTTTCTGGTTTTATTACGCGCTGCCGCTGGTCGGGCTGAGCTTTGATCCGATTACCACCGGCGTGCTGGTGCTTGCCGCCCATGCCGGTGGTTACGGAGCGGAAATCGTTCGCGGCGCGCTGTCTTCCGTTTCGGTGCAGCAGCTGGAAGCCGCACGCGCGCTGAATTTCACGCGGATGCAGACGCTGTTTCGCATTTCGCTGCCGCAAGCTGTCGTTGAGATGATGCCGGCCTTCGGTAATCTTGCCATCGAAACGCTGAAGCTTTCCTCGCTCGTGTCGCTGATCTCGATTGCCGATCTCACCTTTGCGGCGCAGTCGATCCGCAACCTGACGCTGGATAGCGCCAGCATCTATTCGATCACGCTGCTTTGTTATTTCGCGATGTCGCTGATCCTGATGGTCGTCATCCGGGTGATCGAACGCTTCGTGCGGCGCGGCAACGTCTTCCCGCGCACCCGCCATTCGTAAGGATATCTGCTCATGATGTATGGTTACGAATGGGACACAACCACCTGGCTCACCTACACGACCTCCATCCTGCCGATCATCCTGATCGGCCTGACAGTGACGCTGAAGGCCGCCGCCGCCGGTTTTGCCATCGCGCTGGTTCTGGGGCTCGTCTTCGCCCTGCTGCGCCGCAGCCGCGTCAGGATGATCTCCTGGCCGACCGCGCTGGTTGTCGAATTCCTGCGTGATACACCGCTTCTAGTGCAGCTGTTCTTTCTCTATTACGTGCTTCCGGATTTCGGCATCGTGCTGCCGGCATTTCTCACCGGCGCGCTGGCGCTCGGCCTGCAATATGCCGCCTATACGTCCGAGGTCTATCGCGGCGGCATAGAGGCGGTGCATCACGGGCAATGGGAAGCAGCGACCGCCCTTAACTTGACGCGCATGCAGACCTACAGAGATATCATCATCCCG
The DNA here is from genome assembly GCF_027871645.1 of Agrobacterium sp. ST15.13.015. Taxonomy (NCBI): domain Bacteria; kingdom Pseudomonadati; phylum Pseudomonadota; class Alphaproteobacteria; order Hyphomicrobiales; family Rhizobiaceae; genus Agrobacterium; species Agrobacterium sp. ST15.13.015. The sequence continues at coordinate 315,291 of NZ_JAQAHF010000006.1, read as the reverse complement.
CAGGCCATTCCGCGCATCGTTCCGGCCATGGGCAACTACCTCGTCGCCATGATCAAGGAAACGCCGGTGCTTTCCGTCGTCACGGTTCTGGAGATGATGGGGCTTGCCAATATGATCGGCGAGCGCACCTTCGAATATCTGGTGCCGCTGACGCTTGTGGGCCTGATCTTCCTCCTTCTGACCATAATCTGCTCGGCAGGCCTCAGCCGCCTGCAAAGGGCGCTTCCAAAAGCAGGAATACCCTTGCGATGACCAACAACACGAACCAGCCACTGATCGAATTTTCCGATGTCACGAAACGCTTCGGCATTCTGACGGTGCTCGACCAGTTCAATTTCAGCGTGACGAAGGGCGAAAAAGTCACCCTCATCGGTCCTTCCGGCTCCGGCAAGTCAACGGTTCTGCGCATTCTCATGACGCTGGAGCCATTCCAGGAGGGAAAGCTGACCATTGCGGATATGTCCTACCATGAGCCAGGCGGCAAAGGACCATTCAAGGCCTCGGAAAAACATCTGCGCCAGATCCGCAACCACGTCGGCATGGTGTTCCAGAGCTTCAATCTCTTTCCCCATATGACCGTCCTTCGCAATATCGTGGAGGCGCCGGTGCGGGTTCTGGGCATCGGCCGCGCGGAGGCGGAGGCGCGCGCAATCGAATTGCTGAAGATGGTCGGGCTGGCAGATAAGAAGGATCATTATCCGGTCCAGCTTTCCGGTGGGCAGCAGCAGCGTGTCGCCATTGCCCGCTCGCTTGCCATGCGTCCGCGTGTCCTGCTTTTCGATGAGCCGACCTCGGCGCTCGACCCGCAACTGGTGGGCGAAGTGCTGTCCGTCATCCGCGACCTGGCCCATGAGCACGACCTGACGATGCTTCTCGTCACCCACGAAATGCGTTTTGCCCGGGAAGTCTCGGACCGCGTGTGTTTCTTCGATAAGGGCCGCATCTGCGAACAGGGAAAACCGGACGAGATTTTCGGCCAGCCGAAAGAAGAACGCACACGCGAATTTCTCGCTTCCGTCTTACGGTGACCCCGGTGCAATCAGTCAGCGGCGGAGGACAGAACCTTTCCGTCCCTGCCCTGCACGATATCATGCGACGGAACCGGTGGAGCATCGGCAGCTGGCAGGGGCGGGATTATCAACCACGCGCCGGGATAGTCGTTGCGAAGATGCCGGGGATTGTAACGAATACTGGTTCCGGCGGCATGGTGAAGCGTCCCGAGCGTTGCGTCTTTTGACAGGACACCTCTTTTGATCTCGTGGAGTTTTCGCTCGCCATCAAGGGCAAGCGTCGCCTCGGAAAGATCGAAACCGTCGATGTGAACCGTCTGGTCCTGCGCCGTGTCGAGAACCCATTTATCGGAATCGACGAAGCCATCGATATAGACATTGCCGGTGGAGGCACGCAGGGACGTGCCTTTCGGCAGGGTGATGCCGTCGACAACATTGCCATCGGAAAGAGTGCAGTTGTTGAAAGCGGATATGCCGCCATCGGGCGAAAGATCGAACTCCACCGGTTGCGTCGCGTCGCAGCGCCAGCCGTTCTGGCTGGTCACGCCGTTGCCGGTGATCCGCATGGTCTGCGGGGTAAAGCCCACTGTTTCATAATTCTCGTTGGTTTTTATCGCGATATAACGGGCGATTTCGACGGCATCGATATCCGCCACCCGCACCGGATGCGGAAACACGGCCCGGTCGAAGGCTTCCCTGTCGTTGGCAATGGCCAGTTCGAGTTTCGTGCCCTTGGGCATATCGATCTGGCCAAGACGCGCCGGCTCGAGCAGTTCCGGCCGATGGCTTGCCGTCCTCTCTTTGTCATAGGCGCGCATCTGCAGATAAAAATCACCGAACCGAAAGAGGGTGAAAAGCGCGACGGCGGTTACCAGCCCATAGGGCAGGATCGTCGGGCGCTTCCAGCGGCCTGCCACATATCGTACGAACAGCAGGAGCGTCCAGACGATCCATACGAAGGTCGTGATGAGCAAGAAGGCAAGGAGAAGCAACGCTTCGACGGACGGGAGTGCGACAGGGATCATGCAAACCAATGGTCTTGGGCGGATCGTTTTGATCCCGAAGAGACATTAGTGCTTTAGCCCACAAGCGATTGTCTTTTCAACTCGGCGATAGCCGACGAACATGGCAGTCGCTGCCCGGGCGACAGATGGCCGCCGCCCGGTCAATGCGCTTATCAGCCATCAGCCGCCAAGGACGAAACGGGAGAATGCCAGGGCATTGCGGGCATCCTCGTCCATTTTCGCGAGGTCGGCGCCGCCGCTGAGATCGCGCCACACCTTGATGTCGGAGCCGATCGTGCCGCCGGTCTTGACGAAAGGCTCCATGACGACCGCGCCGGTGTAATTGATATCGCGAAGGGCGAGGCCGATTTCGTGCCAGGGCATCCTGCCCTTGCCCGGTACGCGGCGATTGCTCTCGCCGGTATGGAAATGCCCCAGCAACGGGCCGGCCGTGCGGATGGCCTCGCCAAAGCTGTCTTCCTCGATGTTCATGTGGAAAGTATCCAGCATGACTTTCACGTTGTTCTTGCCGACATCCTTGACGAAAGCGACGCCTTCGGCCGCCGTGTTGAGAACGTGGTTTTCGAAGCGGTTGAGGACTTCGATGCACAGGTTGATGCCGAGATTATTGGCGAAATCGGCAATACCGTGAATGCCTTCGACACCGCGCGCATAATCGCCCGCCTTGTCGACCGGTTGCGAATAGTCGATCGGCCAATAGGAATGCAATGCCCCGCCGATGGTGTGGATATCGAGCTTGGCGACATTGGACAGGGTACGTTCAAAGAACGCCTTGCCGGCTGCGCGAACCGCAGCATCCTCCGACGACAGGTTCTTCGTTTTCGAAGGGCCGATGCCGGCGGTGAGGATGATGCCGTTATCCTTCGCGCTCTGCCTGATGACGGCGAGTTCGGCGTCGCTGTATTCATTGATGTGGTGGGCGGCGACTTCGATGATATCGAAACCGAGCTTGGCGACCTTCTCGATATAGGGGCCGAACTTGGCGCTCCACTCATGTTCCCAGTAGGAGTAATAGATGCCGTGTTTCATGGGGGTCTCTTTCGCTTTTCTGTTTCGCTTGACTTTGGATAGGGAGGCGCAGCCCTTCAGGCAGGTTCAGGACGCGGAACTGCTTCCCGGATTTCCGATGCGAATATCCGGCTCCGTGCTTGTCGACGTGATGAAGCGGCCATTGGGGAGATCGTTTTCCTCCACCTTCCGGTTGATCTCGTCCTCGCCGAGACCGAAGCTTCGCCAGCGGTCCCGCAGCCGCGCACGCAGATCGTCTTCGTCGACATCAACGAAAATCGTGAGATCGAAGATCGGCTTGAGACGATCCCATGGCGACTGGCCGGCGAGGAGATAACTGCCTTCGCAGACGATGATATCGACGGATTGCGGGATCAGGCGGCCGCCGGCACGGGCGATTTCGATGGCGCGGTCAAAGACGGGGACGGCAACGACATCGTCCTCATTGGCCTTCAGGCGCTCAAGCATGTGACGCAGGCCGTGGGCATCGAACGTATCGATGGCGCCCTTGAAGGGACGGCGCTTCATCTCTTCCAGAACGGCATCGTCATAATGAAAACCGTCCATAGGAAACAGTGCAGCCGATACGCCTTCACCTGCGTTCAACGCATCGACAACGCATTCGGCAATGGTTGATTTTCCCGATCCTGGCGCACCGGCAATCGCAATCATCACACGCCGGCCCTTTGACCCTTCCAGTCGCTGGAGGGCAAGGCCCGCAATCTCGCGGGCATTATCGTCAATAGTGTTCAAGGTGCTTGCCCCGATAATGAGTGCTTTCAGAAAATGCGGTACTGGTTTGCCTTGTCGCGCAGGAATGCCAGGCCCCTGTCGAGAACCTCATCGGCGCTGGGCGCAACCGGCCGCCAGGTGGAAATCGCGCCGGCCATCTCCCTGGGCATCGCAGCGAAGCTTTCGAGCGTCAGCACACCCTTGAAGCCGATGGCCGCGAGCGCAGAAAACACCTCGTCCCAGGCAACATTGCCGCAACCCGGCGTGCCGCGGTCGCTTTCCGACATATGCATGTATTTCAGATGGTTGCGGGCGGCGATGATGCCGTTGGCAATGCCCTTTTCCTCCATATTCATGTGGAAGGTATCGAGATGGATGAAGACGTTGTCGGCACCGATGCGCTCCACCAGCGCCACCGCCTGTTCGGCGGAATTGAGCAGATGGTTTTCGTAGCGGTTGACGGTCTCGATGCCGAATTGCAGGCCGAGTGTTTTTGCGTGGCCGACAGCCCTGGAGAGCGCCCTTGTCAGATTGTCATATTCGCCCTGTGTCGGCGGAAATCCGGTTCGCTCATTTGTGCCGCCATAGGTAACACCTGTCAGCGCCTCCGCGCCCATTTCTGCGGCCTTGTCGAGCGCGGCGTTCAGATGGTCGATTGCCGGATCGGGACGCACGGACGCCCAGGCGGGCTCCGGCAGCACCAGCGAGCAGACGGCGCGCAAGCCGTGTTTCTCCAGCAGGGCGCGCGTGTGTTTTGCATCGACGGAGGGGATATCGATAAGTGGAATCTCGATGAAATCCTGACCGTAATCCGCGGCAGCGGCGATGGACCGTCTGGCGTTTTCGTGGTCCCATTTGAGAGACCACATCATTGCGTGAACACCGAAGCCTTTCACGTCATACCTTCTTTCTGAGAGATGCGAAGTAGCTTGAAAACAGGCCGCGCGCCGCCATGACGACAATCATCAGCACGCCCCAGAGCGCCGTTGCCAGATGCTGGTTGGCCCCGAGAAGATTGAGGCCGGACGACAGCAGTTGCAGAACGATGAGCGCAACGAAGACCGGCAGCACCCGACCGAAACCGCCGAACGGATTGATGCCGCCGAGAAAGGCCGCCAGCACCGTGATCAGCAGATAGGATTCCCCGTGGCCGACACGGACGGAGTTGAAACGGGCAAGCATGATGATGCCGGCAACCGCACACATCAGGCCCGAGAGTGTGTAGACGAGAACCTGAATCTTGCGCGTATTGAGGCCGGAGTAACGCGCGGCTTCGATGTTCGAGCCGATCATCAACAGGCCGAAGCCGAGCTTGGTCCGCGTCAGCAGCACATGCCAGAGGCCGACGCAGACGATGAAAATCAGAAGTGGGATCGGCAGACCGAGAAGTGTGCCGTGACCGAGCGGCGCCATATAGGTGGGGAAACCGGAAACGTCTCCGCCACGGGTGAGAAACTCGCCAAGGCCGCGCAGGAAAATCATCATCGACAGCGTCACCAGAATGGGGTGCGCGCGGGTGTAGGCAATCGCCGCCCCCGTCATCGCGCCGGCAGCGCCGCCGGTGACAAGTGCGGCAAGGCAGGCGAACAGGAAGGCACTCGGCGGCGCATCCACCCCGCCATGGGCCTGCAACACCCAGGCTGCGGCGAGACCCGACAGATTGGCGGCGAAGGTGACGGACAGATTGATGCCGCCCGTCAGCAGCGGCAGCAGCATCGCCAGTGTCAGCAGGCCAAGTTCCGGCAGCTGGAAGGCGACCGAACCGAATGTCGCGAGCGAGAGAAAGTTATCGGCAAAGGTTCCGAAGATGAGCATGACCGCGACAAAGGCAATCACCGGCCCAGCCATGTCGGCACCGAAAATCGCGTTGAATTTCCGAACGAGACTGCTCATCGCTGTGCGCTCCCCTTCTTTGCGGATGTCCGTAAGGCACTCGGCAAAAGCTTGTCGAAGCGGGTGGAAGAAAGCGTGATGGCGATGAGGATGATGGCACCGACGATCATCTTGAAGGCAAAGGGAGAAACGCCCATCAGGTTAAGACCGTTCTGGGTGATCGACACCATCAGCACCCCGAGCACGCAGCCGATGACGGAGCCCTTGCCGCCGCCAAGCCGCGCGCCGCCAAGCACGGTTGCGGCAAGAACATCCAGCTCGCGGCCATAAAGCGCGTTCGGCACCACCTCCTGCGCATAATGGGCCTGCATGAGCCCGGCAATGCCCGCCATCAGGCCAAGCCAGCCGAAGGAAATATAGTGCATGGCGCCGATATTGATGCCGAAGCGGCGTGCGCCTTCCGGATTGTCGCCGAATGCATAAAGTTTGCGCCCGACGGTGGTGCGCGAAATCATGAACCAGGTGGCGAGGCAGCAGAGGATCATGACCACGACGGGCAGCGTCAGCTCGACCCAGGAACCATCGGACATCTCGCGCTCGTAAAACACCACGCGCGTCGACAGCCATTCGGGCAGGTCGTAGATCGAAACGCCCTTGGTGAAGAACATCAACAGCCCGAAGAAGATGTTGAAGGTGGAGATGGTCGCGACGATGGAAATGATGTTGAGCCGCCAGACGAGGAAGGCGTTGACGAAACCGAGACCAAGGCCAACCGCGCCGGCAATGATGAAACCTTCCGCCCAGTTGCCGCCGCCGAGCGCATTGAGCGCCAGCACCGTGACATATTGAACGACGGAGGCGGCGACCGCGAAGGAGATGTCGATACCGCCCGAGATCAGCACCACGAGCAGGCCGACCGCGAAGATGATGTTGACCGCCGAGACATTCAGCACATCGAAGGCGTTGGAAATGGTGAGGAACCGGTCGGTGGCGAAGGACAGTCCCGTGCAAAGCAGCACCATGACCACAAGCAGCGTGAATTCGGTTGTATGTCCGAGGATGAGCCTACGCATAGATGGCCGACTCCAGTTCGGTCAGCGACAGCCGTCGCGGATCATAGGTGGCGTGGAACCGGCCTTCGACCATATGGATGACCCTGTCTGTATTGAAATAAACTTCCGGCGGCTCGTCGGAGATCACGATGATCGAAAGACCTTCTGCGGCGAGCTTGCGGACGATTTCGAAGATGCCGGCGCGGGCGCCTACATCGACCCCCACGGTCGGCGCGTCGAGGATGAGGATTTTCGGCCCGATCGCCAGCCACTTGGCAATCGCCACACGCTGCTGGTTGCCACCCGAGAGCGTGCGGATCGGATCTTCCGGCAGGCCGATCTTCACCCCGAGCGCCGAAATCCAGCGGGAAACGACATCCGCCTTTTTCGACGGTGAGATCAGGCCGCCGCTCAGCAGCCGGTCGAGCGAGGCCATGACGAGATTGTCGGCAATGGACTGCGGCTGGTTCAGGCCAAGCGATAGCCGGTCCTCGGAAAGATAGGCGACGCCCGCCCGGATCGCATCGCGGTTGGAATGAAAATCCACCTTCTTGCCGTCAATCAGGATTTCACCCGATTGCGGCCGATGCATGCCGAACAGCGTCAAAGCCAGTTCCGTGCGGCCGGCTCCCAGAAGGCCGGTTATGCCGAGCGTTTCTCCCCGCCGCAGATCGAACGAAACATCCTCGAACTCGCCGGCACGGCTCAGCCCGCGCACCGAGAGAACGACGGGCTTGTCATCGTGATCGGCAGCGATCACGGCGCTATCGAAATTGCGGCCGGTCATCAGCTCGGTCACCCGTGACTGGGTCATGCCCTCAACGGGAAAGACACCGACAAGCGACCCATCCCGCAGCACGGTTATGCGGTCTGAAATCTCGAGCACTTCCGCAAGGCGATGCGAGACGAAGACAACGGCGACACCCGAGGCCGACAGGTTGCGGACGATGTCTATCAGATAATCGGTTTCCGACTGCGTGAGTGACGCGGTCGGTTCGTCCATGAAAACGAGCCGCGCTTCCCCGACCAGCGCGCGGGCAATCGCCACGATCTGACGCTGGGCGATAGGCAGTTCCTTGAGCGGCTTATCAAGATCGATCTCGACGCCGAGCCGGTCCAGCGCCTTTTCGGCAGCCTGTTCGATGGCGCGCTTGTCGACCAGCCAGTATTTTCCATTCACCGCGTACTGGAAGCCGATATTCTCAGCCACCGTCATTTCATCGAACAGCGCCAGATCCTGCCAGATCACCTGGATGCCAAGCGATTGCGCAAGCGTTGGGGTCATCGCGGCTATCGGCTTGCCATCGAAATAGAGTTCAGCATCGCTTTCCGGCGTGTAAACGCCCGTTATGACCTTGATCAGCGTGCTCTTGCCACAGCCGTTTTCGCCTGCAAGGCAATGCACTTCACCCGGATTAACCTCGAAAGAAACACCCTTCAGCGCGCGGACGCCGCCGAAGGTGACTTTGACATTTTTAAGGGACAGGAGCGGTTCTGCGCTCATGATAATGTAAATCTCCTTCGCCGCGGCAGCATTGCAGACGTGGCGCTCGGCATGTTTTCCAGATGAGGCGTCGCGCGAGTATTACACCTCGCGCGACGCCTTGGCCTTGGGGAGGATCAGAGGCCCATGGAAACGAGCTTGTCGATGCTTTCCTTGTCGATCTTCAAAAGCTGGTCGACGACGATGGTGTTGCCCTCGGGATTGATGGTGCCGAGACCTTCGATATTGTCGCCGGCCTTCGGTGTCTCGCCCTTGGCGATACGGTCGGCGAGGGTAATGAAGACTTCACCGGCCTGTTTCGGGTTCCACATGAAGCCGCCCGTCAGCGCCCCCGACTTGATGAGCTTGGCGCCCTGCCCCGGCGAGAACGGGCCGATTACGAAGACCTTGCCATCCTTGCGCCGCTCTTCGACGGCACGCCCGGCGCCGATCGGCCCCTGCGAACCGAAGGCGAGGAAACCGCTCAGGTCGGCATTGGCGGACATCAGGTCAAGCGCCGTCGAACGGCTCTTGTCGAGGTCCTCCGCCACGCCGTAGCGATCGCCGACGAGCTTCATGTCGGGGTAATTCGCCTTGATATAGGCGATGGCGGCATCAGCCCAGGCATTATGAAGCGGAACCGTAAGCGAACCGACGAAGACGGCATAGGAGCCCTTGCCGCCCATCTTTTCCGCCAAGAGCTTACCATGCGCTTCGCCGAAACCCTTGGCGGATGCCAGTTCGAAATCCCAGTCGGCGCCGAGCTGCTTGGGCGATTCATGGGTGATGACCTTGATACCGGCGGCCTGAGCCTTTTTCAGCACCGGCTCCAGCACCTTCGCATCATTGGGCACAACACCGATGAAATCGACCTTCTGGGCGATCAGGTCTTCGATGGCGCGGACCTGCAGGGCGGGATCGGCGCTGGTCGGGCCGACCATGAATCCGTCAACGCCGAGCTTCTTGCTCTGTTCCTTGATGCCGGCCTCCATGGCGTTGAACCACGGAATGCCGCCGATCTTGACGACGACGCCCACCTTCGGCCCTTCGGCAAAGGCGGTGGACGAGAGCAACGCGAGCGACAGGCCGACCGCTGCAGCAATAATTTTCTTCATGATGTTCCTCCTCAAAAAATCAGGCAAACGAAACCCGCCGCAGCCATTTTTCATCTGGCGCGTTCAAAATTTCTCATCTCGCTTATTCGAGACTCTCCCTTGCCACTCCCACAGCAACCATCTTGCACAATCGATATTGCCAAGTTGCACAATCGATGGTGCAATAACCATAACATGAAGCGCCCTTCCGTCAAGGGGATGTGTGCTCTAATAATCGGAATCAGTTGGGGAGATCGCAGTGACGGGTATAAGTTCCAAGAAAGCCACCATTTATGACTTGTCGATATTGTCGGGCGCATCAGCCTCGACAGTGAGCGCGGTGTTGAACGGATCGTGGCGCAAACGGCGGATTTCGGAGGAGACTGCCGATAAGATTCTCTCGCTCGCCAAGGCGCATCGCTATACAACCAACCTGCAGGCCCGCGGTCTGAGAAGTTCGAAATCCGGTCTCGTCGGGCTTCTGGTGCCCATTTATGACAACCGGTTCTTTTCATCGATGGCGCAGACATTCGAAGGGCAGGCACGCAAACGCGGCCTGTCGCCCATGGTGGTCTCCGGACGGCGCGATCCCGAGGAAGAACGCCGCACCGTGGAGACCCTGATCGCCTATTCCATCGATGCCCTCTTCATTGCAGGCGCGACCGATCCCGACGGCGTGCACCAGGTCTGCGCCCGCGCAGCACTGCCGCATGTCAATATCGACCTTCCCGGCAAATTCGTACCCTCGGTCATTTCCGATAACAGGCACGGTGCGGAGATACTGACATCGGCGATTCTTGCCCATGCGGAAAAAGGCGGACCTCTCGGCCCTGACGACGTCATCCTGTTCGGCGGTCATGATGACCACGCCAGCCGCGAGCGTATCGACGGCTTCCACGCCGCCAAGGCCGCTTACTTCGGGGCGGAAAGCGGAGACGATATCGAGATCACCGGCTATTCACCACATATGACGGAGCTGGCATTCGAACGTTTCTTCGAGCGCAGGGGCCGCCTGCCCCGCTGTTTCTTCGTCAATTCATCGATAAATTTCGAAGGCCTGCTGCGTTTCATGGGGCGTCATGATGGCGAGGCCTTCGGCGACATCGTCGTCGGCTGCTTCGACTACGACCCGTTCGGGTCATTCCTTCCCTTCCCGGTCTATATGATTAAACCCGATATCGCGCAGATGCTCGAAAAGGGTTTCGAACTGCTGGAAGAGAACCGGACCGAGCCGGAAGTCACTATCATCGAACCGAAGCTCATTCCCCCGCGAACCGCTCTCGAAGGCCCGCTCGACGACATATGGGACCCGGTTGCATTGCGTCGCATGGCGAAGTGAACGCGCGAAATCCCGCTTGACCTCAACCGCGCTTGAGGTCGTACCGATTGCATGGTGCTTCACCATCGCAACGGGAAAATGATGATCGAAAAACTCATGAGGATGCTGGAAGACGGACGGGACAGTCCGCTCCTGCGCTTTTCAATCGCAAAGACGCTCAAGGCGGCCGGGCAGTTCGAAGTTGCCGCGCTTCATCTCCAGGAGGCCATCCGGCAGGATCCCGACTATTCCGCGGTTTGGGCCGAACTCGGCGAATGTCGCGCACGGCTGGGAGATGACGACGGCGCCATTGCGGCGTGGGTGGAAGGCATCGCGGTGGCCGTCAGGCGCGGCGACATTCAGGCAAAGAGGCAGATGGAGGTCCGGCTGCGACGTGTGGAGTCACGCGCACTGAAGGGCGTCAGTTGATGAGACGGGCATCACGGGCGCAACTCGGCCGCGTCGTTGCCAGCACAATCGAGCCCATGCGCTAAAAAATCGCCGGAAGGTTAGCCAGATTTCATAAAACTGGCTATGATCGCCGGAAAAATCACGGGAGGCGGCTGTCGAGGGCCGGTGATTTATGGGTTTTTCGGATCACATCAAGGAAATCGAGCACGTCGGACAGGGCAGGAATACCGGTCGGGATGCGGTGGTGCTCGAATCCTGGCGGCGTTGTCTCGACACCTATCAGCTTGATCCGGCCAAGGCCCGCGAAGCCGTCATCGTTTCCGAAACATGCCTGCGCGAGCATCGCCAGCGGGCTGAAGACCTCGTCCACATCGCCCGTTCCGGCCTGGAGCGGCTGTATCGGCAGGTGGCCGAGCAGAATTACGTTCTTCTTCTGTCGGATCAGCAGGGGGTGACGGTCGAGTTTCTGGGCGACCCGTCATTTAACAACAATCTGCGCAAGGCCGGGCTTTACCTAGGCTCGGAGTGGTCGGAACCGCGCGCCGGCACCTGCGCTGTCGGCGCCTGCATCGCCACCGGCGAAGCGCTGACGATCCACCAGACCGATCATTTTGATGTGACGCATACGCCGCTTTCCTGTACCGCCGCCCCGATCTACGATACCCAGGGCGCACTCACCGCCGTACTCGATATTTCGCTGCTGAGTTCCCCCATCCTCAAGACGAGCCAGAACATGGCGCGCCATCTGGTTTCATCGACCGTGCGAAGGATCGAACTTGCAAATCTGATGGCCAGCAGCCGCCATGATCTCGTGCTGCGCTTTGCTGGCGCGCCCGAATTTCTGGATGTCGACCCCGAAGCGGCCCTGTCCGTCGATGGCTCCGGCCGCATAACGGGCATGACGCACGCCGCCGCCCGCCTTCTCGCCGCATCGCGCGGGCTTGACTGGCGCCTGCCGGAACGCCTCCTCGGGGAGCGGGTAGAGGCGTTTTTCGAGGCCGGCTTCGATGAACTCGCCTCCCTCACCCGATCAAGCCTGCCGCAGGAGAGGCGCATCGTCGTGAAGGACGGCACTGTGCTGTATGCGCACGCGATCGAACCGCAACAACACCGGTCGACCGTGCCGCTTGCCCGTCCAAAATCCCAGCCGGTCATGGAAGAGATCGGCGGCGATGGGCCGGCGGTTCGAAACCTCAGGCGCAAGGTGGAAAAACTGGCGCCCGCAAAACTGTCGATCCTGCTGCAGGGCCAGACCGGAACCGGCAAGGAACATCTCGCCCGCATCATTCATGACGCCAGCGGCGTTTCCGGCCGCTTCGTCGCCGTCAATTGCGCCGCCATTCCCGAACAGCTGATCGAGAGCGAATTGTTCGGTTATCTGCCGGGAGCCTTCACGGGCGCGCTGGCAAAAGGACGCAAGGGGCTGGTGGAAGAGGCACAAGGCGGAACGCTTTTCCTCGACGAAATCGGCGACATGCCGTTTGCGGCACAAAGCCGCCTTTTGCGGGTGCTGGCCGAAGGCGAGATTCTGCCCGTCGGTGGCTCCACCCCCCAGAAGGTCGATTTCAGGGTGATTTCCGCATCGCACCGCCCGTTGAGCGACATGGTACGGACAGGTGATTTCCGCGAAGATCTCTACTACCGCCTGAATGCGGCCGTGCTGACCTTGCCGGCGCTTTGCGAGCGCGACGACTTCCCCTGGCTCCTCGATAGGTTTCTGGAAAAACATGGGCTGCCGGGTCGTCCCCTGACGCTCTCCAACGCCGCCCGGATGTCGATCCTTGGCCATCGCTGGCCCGGCAATATCCGCGAGCTGGACAATGCGATAGCCTTTGCCGCCGCCCTTTGCGATGACGGGGTGATTACGGCTGAAGATCTTCCCGATCATCTGGCCTCCGCAACGTCAGCCCCCATGATCGACAGTCGCGGTGCCGATCTCGGCGCGCTTCTGGCCGCCTGCAACGGCAATGTGTCGGAGGCCGCGCGCCGGCTTGGCATCGACCGCACCACCATGCACCGGCGAATGCGACGCCTCGGCATCGGAAAGCCTCACTAGAAAAAGTGAGGCATGCGCCACGGCTGTCGCGCCACAGCTGTGGCGCTGTATAAAACCTTCACTCTGGTAAACCCCCGCAATTTCGGGCTTCCGGTACGGCAAACCGTGCTGGCACGGGCATTGCACCTTCTCCGGCATCAGGAGCCATCGAGGAGAAAACATGCGCGCGCTCAGATTTCATGCAGCCAGGGACCTGCGGATCGAAGACATTCCCGAGCCGAAACGGCCGGGGCCGGGACAGGTTCTCGTCCGCAACCGGTTCGTCGGCATCTGCGGCACCGATCTGCATGAATATAGTTACGGTCCGATCTTCATCCCCACCGGACCGCACCCCTTTACCGGCGCCCATGGCCCGCAAATTCTCGGTCACGAATTCGGCGGTGTCGTGGAGGCCATCGGCGAAGGCGTCACCTCGGTCAGCGTCGGTGATCGCGTCTCGATCCAGCCGCTCGTCATGCCGCGATCCGGTGACTATTTCGCCGACCGTGGCCTCTTCCATCTGAGCACGCAGTTGGCGTTGGTCGGTCTCAGCTGGGACGGCGGCGGCATGGCGCAGGCAGCACTCGTCAACGAATATAACGTTCAGAAGATTCCCGACGAGATGACCGATGAAGAGGCCGCACTCGTTGAACCCTCAGCGGTTGCGGTCTATGCCTGCGACCGCGGCGGCGTCACCGCCGGCAACAGCGTTCTGGTCACGGGCGCCGGCCCGATCGGCATGCTCACGCTTCTGGCCGCGCGTGCGGCCGGCGCTGCCCAGCTCTTCGTGTCCGATCTCAATGACGCCCGCCTTGAGCTTGCCCGCAGCATCGTCCCCGACGTCATCACTATCAACCCGAAGCGCGACAATGTCGGTGATGTCGTGCGCGCGGCAACGGAAGGCAAGGTCGGCTGCGATGTCGCCATTGAATGCGTAGGCAATGAACATGCGCTCAAGGCCTGCGTCGATGCGGTGCGCAAACAGGGCGTCGTCGTCCAGACCGGCCTGCATCCGCATGAAAACCCGATCGACTGGTTCCAGGTGACATTCCGCGACCTTGAGATCAAGGGCTCGTGGGCCTATCCGACCCATTACTGGCCCCGCGTCATCCGGCTCATCGCCTCCGGCCTGCTGCCGGCAACGAAGATCGTTACCAAACGCATCACGCTCGATACGGCCGTGTCGGAGGGCTTCGATGCCCTGCTCGACCCCGCCGGCACTCATCTGAAGATCCTGATCGATCTTTCAAAATAGGCTTTCCGCCTCCGCATGCCGGGAAAAGGAGCCCGGTATGCGGGAGCCGTTGGCTTTCGGGGCGGCGACTTCGCCGCTCCACCATCAGACCAAGCACCATGGAGGAGATGAATATGCTTGATGTCAGTCCCGCCACCAAAATCGACACGGTTCTTTCCAAGCTCGGCAATGCGCTGGAAAATGGAGACATAGACGCCGCCGTCAACCTGTTTCAGGCCGATTGTTACTGGCGCGACCTCGTGACCTTCACCTGGAACCTGAAGACACTGGAAGGCCGTGAGCAAATCCGCGACATGCTGACGAGCCAGCTTTCCGCCATCAAACCCTCGGGCTTGGTGCAGGATGTGAAGGAGCAAGCCTCGGAAGGCGATGGCGTCACCGAAGGCTGGTTCGAGTTCGAGACCGGTGTCGCCCGCGGTTACGGCCACATCCGCCTGAAGGACGGGCTGATCTGGACATTGCTCACCACCATGAGCGAACTGAAGGGCCATGAGGAACCAAAGGGTATCCGCCGTCCGATGGGCGCGGAGCACGGCCACGACCGCAACCGCCGGACCTGGAAGGAAAAACGCGAAGCCGAAGCCACCGAACTCGGCTATTCGGAGCAGCCCTATGTCGTCATCATCGGCGGCGGACAGGGCGGCATTGCACTCGGCGCGCGTCTTCGCCAGCTTGGTGTGCCGGCGATCATCATCGAGAAAAATGAGCGGCCCGGCGACAGCTGGCGCAAGCGCTACAAATCGCTCTGCCTGCATGACCCCGTCTGGTACGATCACCTGCCCTACATTCCCTTCCCGGAAAACTGGCCCGTCTTCACGCCGAAAGACAAGGTAGGTGACTGGCTGGAAATGTACACCAAGGTGATGGAGCTGAATTATTGGGGCTCCACCACGTGCAGGTCGGCACAATATGACGACGCGACGGGCGAGTGGACAGTGATTGTCGACCGGGCGGGCAAGGAGGTCGTACTGCGGCCGAAACAGCTGGTGCTGGCGACAGGAATGTCCGGCAAGGCGAATATCCCGAAACTCCCCGGACAGGATGTCTTCAAGGGCGAGCAGCAGCATTCCTCGCAGCATCCGGGTCCGGACGCCTATGCCGGCAGAAAGGTCGTGGTGATCGGCTCCAACAACTCGGCGCATGATATCTGCGCAGCGCTCTGGGAAGCCGGCGCCGATGTCACCATGCTGCAGCGGTCCTCCACCCATATCGTCAAATCGGACTCGCTAATGGATATCGGGCTCGGCGATCTCTATTCCGAGCGGGCAGTGGCAAACGGCATGACGACGCGCAAGGCCGACCTCATCTTCGCCTCCCTGCCCTACAGGATAATGCATGAGTTTCAGGTTCCCGTTTACGATCGCATTCGCGAACAGGATGCCGATTTTTATGCCGCGCTTGAGAAAGCCGGTTTCATGCTCGATTTCGGCGATGACGAATCCGGCCTGTTCATGAAATATCTGCGGCGTGGATCGGGTTATTACATCGATGTCGGGGCCTGTGACCTCGTGATCGACGGCTCGATCAAACTCAGATCCGGTGTCGACGTCTCGCATCTGACGGAGAATGCCGTGGTGCTGAAGGACGGCACGGAACTGCCTGCCGATCTGGTGGTCTATGCGACCGGCTATGGTTCGATGAATGGCTGGGCCGCCGATCTCATTTCGCGTGAAGTGGCGAACAAGGTGGGCAAATGCTGGGGCCTCGGTTCCGACACCACCAAGGATCCCGGCCCATGGGAAGGCGAGCAGCGCAACATGTGGAAGCCGACACAACAGCAGGCGCTGTGGTTCCACGGCGGCAATCTGCATCAATCGCGGCACTATTCGCAATATCTCTCGCTCCAGCTCAAGGCGAGACAGGTGGGCCTTAAAACGCCCGTTTACGGCCTTCAGAAGCCGCATCATCTGTCCTGATCAGAGCCCAGGGGCGCAGGCCAAGCTCGGCGCCCCGGGCGACATACATGTCTGCGTCTAAGTCTTTTCCACGTTTCCAAGCTCGCTCAATATGGCAATCAGCTGCGGCGCCGTTTCGCGGATTTCCTTGAGATGGATCGTGCTCAGATGCGCCATGACCTGCTCGGCCTTTTCCGTCAGCTGTAACGTCTGACGGCGGCGATCGGCAGGGTCTGGTTCGCGCGTGATGAGGCCGCCGCTTAACAGACGACCGGCGAGCTCGGTTGCCGAATGGGGCGCGATCAGCAGCCGTTCCGCAAGTAGCCCCACCGTCATGACCTCGCCCGCCGGCAAGCCCTTGATGGCCAGAAGCGCCTGATGCTGCTGCGGCGGCAGGCCCGCCGCCTGAGCGGCCGAGGTGCTGAAATCCATGAATTTCTTAAGCGTGTGGCGAAAGACGGCAAGCGCCTCATATTCCGATTGGGTCGGCAATGTCATATTTCGCAAGCCCTTATCCTGGTTGCCTCTCATTCTTCTTTAGCCCGACTATCCGCGAATGAAAATCGCCGGATATTTTGAGAGATTACAAATCCATTGATTTATATCGTATTACGACATATTTATCGCGCCACTATTTTCGCGCACCCAAGGATAAGCCGTTGACCCAAGCCTCTTCACCCTCCAGATCAAGTCAATTCGATAGCGGTTTTCCAAGGCGGCAAGCCGGTGATTTCACGACGGACAAACGCGTGCTGCTGCTGATCGCCATGGCTTGCATCGTCGGCTCGCTCGGGGCCTTTGCCGCATGGCTTCTGGTCAGCCTCATCCAGCTTGTTACCAACACTGTCTGGCTTGGCAGGTTCAGCACGCACGAGGTCAGTTTCGCAGACATACATCCGTCCCTATGGATGGTCGTGGCGCCGGTTCTTGGCGGTATCGTCATCGGGCTGATGGCCCGTTTCGGTTCGGAAAAAATCCGGGGGCACGGCATTCCGGAAGCGATCGAGGCGATCCTCATCGGCGGCAGCCGTATGTCCCCGAAAGTGGCGCTCCTGAAGCCTCTCTCGTCTGCCATTTCGATCGGTAGCGGCGGGCCCTTCGGCGCGGAAGGCCCGATCATCATGACGGGCGGCTCGATCGGCTCTCTCTTTGCGCAATGTTTCCACATGAGCAGCGCGGAACGCAAAACCCTGCTTGTGGCAGGCGCCGCCGCCGGCATGACGGCGATCTTCGGTTCGCCGATCGCCGCTGTCATGCTCGCGGTCGAACTCCTGCTATTCGAGTGGAAGCCGAGAAGCTTCATACCGGTTGCAGTCGCTGCTGCGGTTTCGATTACCTGGCGGCCGTTCTATTTCGGCACCGGTCCGCTATTTCCTACGGATTTCGCTTATGACCTGCCATGGTGGGGGCTTGCACCCTGCGTCCTGATCGGCGTGCTCGCCGGCCTGCAGTCGGGATTGATGACTATATTGCTCTACAAGATCGAAGATCTTTTCGAAAAGCTCCCCATCCACTGGATGTGGTGGCCGGCGCTCGGCGGCCTCGCCGTCGGCCTCGGCGGCCTGATGGAGCCAAGAGCGCTCGGCGTCGGTTACGACATTATTGCCGACCTTCTCGACAACCATATTGCCGCTCAGGCCGTCCTCACCATTCTTCTGGTCAAGTCGGGAATCTGGCTCATCGCCCTGTCCTCGGGGACATCCGGCGGTGTGCTCGCGCCGCTTCTCATCCTCGGCGGATCGGCGGGTTATCTGACAGGGACATTCCTGCCCGGCGAGCCCGCCCTCTGGGCGTTGCTTGGCATGGCCGCCATGATGGGTGGGACAATGCGCGCACCGCTGACCGGGATTTTCTTCGCGATTGAGATCACTGGCGATCTCAGCACCGCGATCCCGCTCATGATCGCCACCGTGGCCGCCTATTCCGTCACCGTCCTTTTGATGCGGCGCTCGATCCTCACGGAAAAGATCGCCCGGCGCGGCCAGCACATCACGCGCGAATATGCGATCGATTCCTTTGAGCTCACCCGTGCGTCCGAGATCATGATCCGCAAGGTCGACACGCTGCCTGCCGGGATGACGGTATCGCAGGCGATTTCATTCTTCACCGGCTCGCAGGAAACGCACCGGACATATCCGGTGGTACAGCCCGAGGGAACGCTGGTGGGGCTTGTGTCGCGGGCAGACATTCTCTCCTGGCAACAGGAGCCGCATGGCGGCGAAGAAACATTGGCCGACAGGCTGGCTGACCGCGAAATCCCGGTTGCGCACGAAAACGACCCCGTTGGGTTGATCGCCGACCTGATGCTCAGCGCCGACACGGGTAGGATCGCCATTGTAGACAAGTCCTCGAATAGTCTCGTCGGTCTCGTTACGCGCAAGGACCTGCTTCATCTGCGCCAGGCGCAGCAGAGGTCCGAGCAGGAACGGCAACCCTTCATCGGAACGGCAATGACAAATCGCCGCCAGCCTGCGACGACGCCCTGAAACAGGGCAGACCTTTCCGCTCGCCCGCATATCACCCGAAAGCGCCGGCCCACTTCGATGAAACGGGCCGGGCATTTTTACGGCTACGGCTTATCGGATCGCCAGAACCGATAAAGCTCGGCGACATTGCCGCTGGTCATGAGCGGCATTGCCGCCTTCAGCCGTGCCGCCGGCCAATCCCACCATTTCATCTCGAGCAGCAGGGCGATGCTGTCGTCATCGAAACGCTTGCGGATCGTTTTTGCGGGATTGCCGCCGACGATGGCATAGGGTTCGACATTCTTCGTCACCAGCGCCCGCGTTCCGATCACGGCGCCATCGCCGACCGTGATGCCGGGCATGATGATCGCTTCCGAGCCTATCCAGACATCGTTGCCGATGACGGTATCGCCCGCCGGCAGATAACCGTTGCCGGCATTCTCGAATTCCGGCATCTCCGGCATGAAGAAGAACGGGAAGGTGCTGATCCACTCGTTGCGATGGCCCTGATTGCCGGCCATGATGAAGGCGGCGCCCGAACCGATCGAGCAGAAGCTTCCGATCACCAGCCTGTCCGCGCCTTTATCCGGCAGCAGATAACGGGCGCAATCCTCAAAACTGTGGCCGTGATAATAGCCGGAATAATAGCTGTATTTCCCGACCACGAGGTTCGGGTTCCTGACCTGCTTGTCAAGCGTGATGCCCCGGAACGGGCTTTGGAAGTAATTTTCCATTGGAGTAATCTCACTGCATATGTTCGCATTCGCTTGCCTTCAGGCAAGCCGACGCCGAGCGCCAAGCCTGTCGGCTTTTCGCTCGATGCCCCTCGCGCTGCGGCGGGAGCTAGATGCAGGTGATACTCGAGGCTTTTATCATTCAGTCTGGTTACCGCAAGAAGGGGCGAAGGCCAAGCCGAGACATGTCTCCAGTCTCCAATGGTCTGGTCGGAGCACCGCCACCCATAAAAAACAGCGGGGATTTCTCCCCGCTGTCCACGTTCATTCGGCGTTTTCAGTGCATCGCCAGCGCGGAGCCTGTAGCCCACGCACCGCGATAATCACGATCTCAGTAATGCACCGACTGGGAATCGATCGGCGTCGTCTTCGGCGGAGCGAACTTCGTCAGGTCGATGCCCTCGACGGCGGAACGATACTCCTCGATGCTCGGCGTACGTCCGAGAATGGCGGACAGCACCACGACCGGGGTCGAGGCCAGAAGCGATTCACCTTTCTTTTCGGCACTGTCTTCAACGACACGGCCCTGGAAGAGACGCGTCGAGGTTGCCAGAACCGTGTCACCCTTCGCCGCCTTTTCCTGGTTGCCCATGCACAGGTTGCAGCCCGGGCGTTCCAGATAGAGGATGTTTTCGTATTCGGTCCGGTTCGTTGTCTTCGGATTGATATCATCGAATTCGAAGCCGGAATATTTCTGCAGGATTTCCCAATCCCCTTCCGCCTTCAGCTCGTCGATGATGTTGTAGGTCGGCGCGGCAACGACGAGCGGAGCCTTGAATTCGACCTTGCCTTCGGTCTTTTCGATATTGCGCAGCATCTGCGCGACGATCTTCACATCGCCCTTGTGCACCATGCACGAGCCCACGAAGCCGAGATCGACCTTCTTCGTAGCGCCATAATAGGAAACCGGACGGATCGTATCGTGCGTGTAGCGTCTCGAAACGTCGTTGTTGTTGACGTCTGGATCGGCGATCATCGGTTCGTTGATGACATCGAGATCGACGACGACTTCAGCGAAATATTTCGCATTCGCGTCAGGCTTCAATGCTGGAACTTCACCGGAACGGATCTCCGCAATGCGCTGATCCGCCTTCGCAATCAGGCCTCTAAGCGTCTGTGCGGCATTGTCCATGCCCTTGTCGATCATGATCTGGATGCGCGACTTGGCGATCTCCAGCGACTCGATCAGCGTTTCGTCTTCGGAAATGCAGATCGACGCCTTGGCCTTCATTTCGGCCGTCCAGTCGGTGAAGGTGAAAGCCTGGTCGGCAAGCAGCGTTCCGAGATGGACTTCGATGATACGGCCCTGGAACACGTTGTCGCCGTGCTGCTGCAGCATCTGCGCCTGCGTCGCGTGCACAACGTCGCGGAAGTCCATGTAGGGCTGCATCGTTCCCTTGAAGGTGACCTTGACCGACTGCGGGATCGGCATGGTCGCCTCGCCCGTTGCCAGCGCCAGTGCAACGGTGCCGGAATCCGCACCGAAGGCGACGCCCTTGGACATGCGGGTGTGGCTATCGCCGCCGATGATAATTGCCCGGTCATCGACGGTGATGTCGTTCAGCACCTTGTGGATAACGTCCGTCATGGAGTGATAGACGCCCTTCGGATCACGGCCGGTGATGACGCCGAAATTGTGCATGAAGGCCATGAGCTTCGGCGTGTTGGCCTGAGCCTTCTTGTCCCAGACGGACGCCGTGTGGCAGCCGGACTGATAGGCGCCGTCCACCAGCGGCGAAATGACGGTGGCCGCCATCGCTTCCAGTTCCTGCGCGGTCATCAGACCGGTCGTATCCTGCGAGCCGACGATGTTGACCTTGACGCGAACGTCGGAGCCGGCGTGCAACACCTTGCCAGGCGTCACGCCAACGGCGTTGCGGTTGAAAATCTTCTCGACGGCCGTGAGGCCCTGGCCTTCGATCGAAATTTCCTTGTTCGGTGCAAAGACAGGGGTCGCCTCGACGCCAAGCGTTTCAGCGGCAAAAGTCTGGAGCTTCTTGCCAAAGACGATGGCGTAAGAGCTGCCCGCCTTCATGAATTCCATCTTCTGGGGCGTGAAGGACGAAGCGAGGTCGACCAGCTCGGTGCCGTTTTCGTCCCGCAGCTTGCGATTCTTGGCGTCGATCTTGAGGACCGTGCCGGTCTCGACCGAATATTTCTGCTCGAGGATGGGGTTGCCGTCATTGTTGAGGATCGGCTTGCCGTCTTCACCGAGCTTCTTCACCCAGTTCTTCAGATTGACGCCGATGCCACCCGTCACGTCGACGGTGGTGGCGAAAATGGGCGAAATGCCGTTGGTGCCCGCAACGATGGGGGCATAGTTGACGAACGGCACGTAGGGGCTGGCCTGCTTGCCGGTCCACAGCGCCACGTTATTGACGCCCGACATGCGCGAGGAGCCAACGCCCATAGTGCCCTTCTCGGCGATCATCATCACCCGCTTGTCGGGATGCTGCTTCTGCAGCGCGACGATTTGCGCCTGCGCTTCCGGCGAGATCATACACTGGCCGTGCAGCTGGCGGTCGGAGCGCGAATGCGCCTGATTGCCGGGAGACAGGAGGTCGGTGGAAATATCGCCTTCGGCGGCGATGAAGGTGACGATCTTGATCTCGTCTTCGACATCCGGAAGCTTGGTGAAGAATTCGGCCTTGGCGTAGCTTTCCAGCACGGCCTTGGCGATGGCGTTGCCGGCCTTGTAGGCATCCCGCAGGCGGAACATGTCGGCATCGTAAAGGAAGACCTGGGTCTTCAGCACTTCACCCGCCTTGGAGGCGATTGCAGCATCGTTGCCGAGCGCAATGTCGAGCAGCACCTTGATCGACGGGCCGCCCTTCATGTGCGACAGCAGTTCCAGCGCGAAGGTCGGAGTGATCTCAGGGACGATGACGTCGCCGAGGATGATCTGCTTCAGAAACGCAGCCTTCACGCCGGCGGCGCTCGTGGTTCCCGGCAATGTGTTATAGATGAAAAACTTCAGGGCATCGGCGCGGTGTTCGCTGCCTGCATCCTTGATCAGTTCGATGATTTCGGCGGTCAGTGCACCGTCATCGATCGGCTTGGGCGCGAGACCCTGTGGTTCTCTGCTTTTGATTTCAGCCAGGTAATCCAAGTAAAGGTTCATCGCAATCCCAACGTCATGATGTCTATGGAGCCGAACGCAGCGTCACCGAACGGTACTGTTGATCGGCCCGGGTTTCTATCGATTTCGAGTACGCCAACCGGGGCCGGCTGACAAGATGTCGCATTTCAGTAAAAAACTCGTAGACGGGATTTAGCGTCGATCCCGTGCTTTGCAACCACGTCGCGACACTTTTGATTGTGGCGCCTACTGCATTTCAGCCAGTGGTTTTTTAGGCCTCCCCCATTAAGAATTTATTAACCAAATCGGCGCGAGTATTAGATTATTCTAATTACCCGTTATTGGAGTAATTCCATGTTGCGCATCGGAAAATCAGCAGCGCAGCAGCTTGGGGAGGCAGCATGAAGTTTGCAGCATCAGGCTATTTGTTATCATTTGCGGCACTGGTCCTTACACCGGCATCGGGCGTCGCGCAGGTCGCCACGACGAATTTCAACGTCCAGATCACCATTCAGGCGGCGTGCCAGATCAATTCCGCCGGCAACCTCAATTTCGGCACCAATGGTGTGATCGGCAGCAATATCGATGCCACCAGCAATATTGTCGTTCAATGCACGGCCAGCACACCCTTCAGCCTGGGTCTCAGCGCCGGCGCCGGCTCGGGGGCGACGGTCGCCAACCGTCTCATGACATCGCCTGCGGGTGCGACCATTTCCTACTCGCTTTATACGACTGCGGCACATAGCACGGTGTGGGGGAACACCGTGGGAACGGACCGGCAAACGGGAACCGGAACCGGGGCGCCGCAGACATTCACGGTCTATGGGCGCGTTCCTGCCCAGACGACACCCGCGGTCGGCGTCTATACCGATACGGTGACGGCCACGCTCAACTACTGATCGCCACAGGGAGGATCGCGCATGCGTGTTTTTACCTTAGCGGCTGCGTTTTTTGCCGGTTTGAGTGTTTCACCTTCACAGTCTGCATCGCTACGGGTCGCACCCGTGCTTCTGGATCTCAAAGCGCCCACGGCGGCCTCCAGCCTCCGCATCTGGAACGATGCGAAAACCCCGATCAACGTTCAGGTCAGGATATTCCGCTGGACCCAGCAGAACGGGCAGGACGTCTATACGGCGGCGCAGGACGTCGTCGCCAGCCCGCCGATGACGCAACTGAAGGGAGGCGCGGAAAACCTCATCCGCATCGTCCGCCTTTCCAAGGCACCGCTTCGGGCCGAAGAGAGTTACCGCGTCATCGTCGACGAATTGCCGCCGGCGGGAAGACCGCAATCCGGCACGGTCAATCTGGTGGTGCGCCACTCCATCCCCGTTTTCTTCTCACCCGCCTCCACAGGCGATGCGGAACCTGCCTGGAAGATAACGCCGCAGGGAAATGGCTACCGGGTCTCTGTGTCCAACACGGGCGCAAAGCGGATAAGGATCGCCAACCTGATGCTTTCCGGTAGCAACGGGCAGGCGCTTGCCCGGCAGCAGGGGCTGGTGGGATATGTGCTTGGCGGATCCGCCGCAAGCTTTGTGGTTCCGGCAACGGGCGGCAAAAAAGGCGGCGGCACGCTGAAGATTTCGGCAGACAGCGAAGGCGGCCCCGTCAATGCGACGGCGCGCGTCTCGGGCGGCTGATCTCGCCGTTTTGACGATTGCCGCTCTGACGGTCATTTCATCGGGCAATTTCTCCGTGGCGCAGGATATACCCCCTGCGGCGCAACCGGCCTCTTTTGCCGCAAAAGAAGCGGGACAGTTGCAGCTCGAAGTCTACATCAACGATGTTTCGACAGAACTGATCGCCACATTTCGTCAAAACGACGCCGGATCGTTTCTCATCGAGCCGGAACAGCTCACGAATATCGGAATTTCCCCGGTTGAAAGCGCTGCCAGCGATGATGGCTGGATCGATATTTCCCGGCTGCCGGATGTGGTGGCGCGCTACGATGAAGGCACCCAGTCCATGCATTTCACCCTGCCGATGGCGGCGCGGGCGAACAGGGTGATCGACGCCTCCGGCAAGATTGCGCAGGAAGAAGACGAAGAGACCCTGGAAAAGGCCACGAGCGATTTTGGAGGTCTGGTGAATTACACGATCTACGGTTCCTCCGGCGGCAACAAATGGTCGGATATCGCCGATTTCAACGGCGTCTCGGCCCTTTTGGAAAGCAGGGCCTTCGGTCCGCTCGGCGTACTCTCCTCATCGCAGGTTCTGAGTACATCGCGCCTGTCGGAGTTCGATACCCAGCGCCTCGATACCACCTGGAGCTATTCGGACGAGGACACGCTGACGAGCTATCGGGCCGGCGATCTCATCACCGGCGGGCTGAGCTGGACACGCCCGACACGGCTGGGCGGCCTGCAGATACGCCGCAATTTCGACCTGCGTCCGGATATCGTCACCATGCCGATGCCGGAATTTGCCGGTTCCGCAGCCGTGCCCTCCACCGTCGACGTCTATGTCAACAATGTCCGCCGCCTGTCGCAGGATGTTCCCGAAGGGCCGTTCTCGATCACCAATCTCCCCGTCATCAGCGGCGCGGGCAATGCGCGGCTGGTGGTGCGGGATGCGCTGGGGCGCGAAACCGTGTCCGAAACGCCCTTTTATGCTTCACCGGATCTGCTGGCGCAGGGCCTCATCGATTTTTCGGCCGAGCTTGGCTTTGCCCGGCGCAATTACGGAACCGCGTCATTCGATTACGATGACAGACCGCTGGGGTCTGCGACGCTGCGTTATGGCGTGTCGGACAGTCTGACGCTGGAAGGCCATGCGGAAGGCGGTGAGAATTTCTACAATATCGGCTTTGGCGGCGTCTTCACCCTTGGAGCGCAGGGACTGGCGGCGGTTTCGGGCGCATCGAGCCGCTTTGGCGCGGAAAGCGGTTACCAGCTCTCCGCAAGCGTCGAAGCGGAATTGCTGGGGGTAAAATTTCACGCACGGTCGCAAAGGACATTCGGCGATTATCACGATATGGCCTCCGTCTCCGCCGACCTGTCCGATATCCGCACGTCATCCGGGCTGCTGAGCGCGCGGCCGCCGCGTGCACTCGACCAGATTTCCGTTTCCACCCAGCTCGGTTTCGATGAGACCAGCCTCAATTTCTCCTATACGGAACTCGAAACATTCGATGAAAGACGATCCCGGCTGCTCGGCCTTTCCGCCACGCGGCCGTTCGGCGAGAACGGCAATATCTTCATCACCGCCTACAAGGACCTCGAGGACAACAAATCCTACGGCATCTTCGCGGGCCTCTCCTGGTCGTTCGGCGGCGGCGTCTCCGGCTCGGCCGGCATGTCGTCGGATGCGGATGGATATTCGCTGACGGCCGAGGTCGGAAAATCCGAAGAGCAGGCCGAGGGAAGTTATGGCTGGCGCCTGCGCGGCTCGACCGGCGGCAACGACATCGCCTCCGTTTCCGGCAGCTACCGCGGCAGCGCCGCGCGCGTTTCGGCCGGCGTCGACCAATTCAACCGCACGACACAGGCCTATGCGCAGATCGAAGGATCGATAGCGCTCGCCGGCGGCGATGTCTTTGTCGGCAACCGGATCGACGACGCTTTCGCCGTGGTGGATGCGGGCGCGCCCGGTGTCGATATCCTTTTGGAAAACCGCCCCATCGGCCAGACCAACCGCCGCGGCAAGATATTGCTTCCGAACCTGCGCTCCTATGACGTCAACAACATCACGCTCGACCCGAGCAATCTTCCGGTCGACGCCCGCATCGACCGGACGAAACAGACCGTCAGGCCGACGCAACAGGCCGGCGCGGTGGTCAATTTCAAGGTGGAAACCGAGGGTCAGGTGGCGCTGGTGACGCTGAAAGACGAGAGCGGCGAATTCATCGAAACCGGATCGACCGGCAAAATCGACGGCAAGCGCGATTTCATCGTAGGTTATGACGGACAGGCCTATCTCGACAATATCAGCAAGACGCATCGCCTCCGCATCATGCAGCCGACGAAGGGCGAATGCGAAGCCCAGATCACCGTGCCTTCTGCCGGCAATTCACGCGCAACTTTCGAAACCCTATGCAGGAGCATTCCATGAAGGTCCTGACCCGCACCGCCCTTGCCATCGCCGCTTTCCTCCCGGCTCCACCGGTACTGGCGCAAAGCTGCACCTTCAGCATGTCGGATATGAATTTCGGCTTCGTCAATCTTGCAAGCGGCAGCGCCGTGGACACGACGGCGACATTGTCAGTCACCTGCTCCAACCCCCTGTCGCTGGCGCTTTCCATCCGCATCTGCCCCAACATCAATGCCGGAAGCGGCGGGCAGTCGGGCGGCATCCGTCGCATGCTTCAGGGCAGCAACATCCTCAATTACCAGCTCTACCAGAACGCGGCGCGGACAACCTCATGGGGATCGGTCACGCAGCCCGCACTCGGCTCGCCTCCGCCAATCGATATGGCGCTGCCGCTCCTGATCAACACCACGAGCCGTACGGTCTATGGCCGGATCAACGCCGGTCAGGCCTCGGCAGCGCGCGGCCTTTACCTCTCCAGCTTCGCCGGCGCGGAAACGAGCTTCACCTATACGACCTTTACCCTGCTTGCACCGAGCTGCTCTTCCGTGAACCAGAACCCCACGCAGGTGCCGTTCAACGTGTCGGCCGCAGTGGCGCCCACATGCATCATCTCGGCCCAGAACATCGATTTCGGCAGTCACGGGGTGCTGAACACGGCAGTCAATGCGACCGGAGCGATCAATCTGACCTGCACCACCAATCTGAACTACAGTGTGGCGCTCAATGGCGGCCTGAGCAACAGCCCGCCAGCCGCGCGCCAGATGGTGCAGGCGGGCGGATCGATAACCTATGGTCTCTACCGCGACGTGAACCGCACGAATGTCTGGGGAAGTGCGGCGGGCGAAATAGCCACCGGCACCGGAACGGGCAGCCTGCAGACATTGACCGTCTATGGCCGCGTCCCGGCGCAGAACACGCCAGCGCCAGGAAACTACTCCGATACGGTCGTCGTGACGGTGAACTACTGAGCGCCCGGACGCATCTCTGACTTCCCAAGTTCCAGCCGCCTTTCGATGCCAATGGCGGCGAGGAACGCCTGATCGTGGCTGACGACCAGCAAGGCGCCGTCATAGGCCTGAAGGCCAGCCTCCACGGCCGCGATGGAATCGATATCCAGATGGTTGGTCGGCTCGTCGAGGATCAACAATTGCGGAGGCTGCGGGCCTCCCAGAACACAGGCGAGACCGGCCCTGAGCATCTGCCCGCCCGAGAGCGTTGAAACGATCTGCAAGGCGGCATCGGCACGAAACATGAAGCGCGCAAGCGCAGCCCTGCAGGCATTCTCCCCGGCCTGCGGGTTAAGGCGAAGGAAGTTGTCGCGGATGGACAGGCTCGCGTCGAGCAGGCTGACCTGCTGGTCGAGAAACACGGCCGTCACCCCGACATGCACCGCGCCTTCGAATGGCGGCAATTCCCCGGTGATCACCGAAAGCAGCGTCGTTTTTCCCGATCCGTTCGGACCGGTGACGGCAACGCGTTGCGGCCCGATGATCTCGAAGGACAGATCGCGAAGCACGGGATGTTCGGCCTGATACCCCGCAGTCAGATTTTGCAGGCTGAGCACGGTCTTTGTCGCGTGCAGCCCGCTGGGCGGCAACGTGACACTGACGCCCTGCAGGACTTCGATCCGCTCACGCGCCGTCTTCAGGTCTTCCGTCGCCTCGGCTGTCAGGCGGCTGGCCAGATTGGCGTTGTCGCCGCTCGTCTTTTCGGCACGCCTTTTCATCGCACCGACAAGGATACGCGGCATGTCGCCCCTCGCCGCTTTTGCAGCACCCCTGCTATCGCGGCGGGCCTTGCGCTCAAGCGCCTCCTGCGACCGGCGTTTTACCTCGGACAGACGCTTTTCCGCATTCGCGAAGTCCTGTTCGGCGGCGGCCAGTTCCAGCGCTTTTTGTGCGCGGTAGTGGCTCCAGTTGCCGCCGTAACGGGTGGCGCCGAGCGTGGTCATTCCCACAATCGCATCGAGGGTTTCGAGAAGCTCCCGATCATGGCTGACGACGATCGCTCCGCCGCGCCAGCCCGCCAGAAAATCGGCAACGAAAAAGCGTCCGTCCCGGTCGAGATTGTTGGTCGGTTCGTCGAGGATCAGGAAATCCGGCGCGGCATGAATTTGAGCGGCAAGTGCGGCCCGCGTGCGCTGTCCGCCGGATAGCGCCGAAAGCGGCGTGGAGGGCAAGGCGTCCAGCCCGACCTGCGCAAGCGCCCCGGCAATTTTCTCCTCCAGCATCCAGTCGATGTCTTCAAGCTCTTCCAGAGTGGCCGTTCCCGCCTGCGCACGCGCAAGCACGTCCAGCGCCTCGCCCGCTTCGAACAGGTCGGCGACGGTCTCGTCGGACACGACCTGCACGCTCTGGCGCAGCAGATTGACGCTGCCCGAGACGGACACCGTGCCCGCGGACGGCGACAGTTCGCCGGCGATCAGTTTCAGAAGCGTTGTCTTGCCGACACCGTTGCGCCCGACGAGGCCGGTGCGTTCAGGTCCGAAGCGAAGATTGATCTCGGAAAAGAGCGGATGACCGTCAGGTGTCGACCACGAGAGGTCCGAGAGAGTGATGGAATGCGGCATGGATATGGGTTCCCCTGATGACAAGGCGTTGCGGCTTTGTGATCGGGTGGAAATCCATGGTTCACCGTCCTGTTGGTGTTGCGCAGAACACGCCCTTACGCGAAAAAAGCGGCGTGTTCGTGGCGCGGAGTCAATGTTCGGGAAGGGAACGCCGGGAGGATACCCCCCGGCGTTTGGTTTTTTTCAGGCCACCAGACCCTTGGTCAGCTCCAGCGCCTGCCGTTCGAACAGCCGGCGGTAGATGCCGTCATTGAGGCGGATCAGCGCCTGATGGTCACCCTCTTCGACAATCCTGCCCCTGTCGAAGACCAGCAGCCGGTCCAGCGCCCTGACGGTGGAAAGCCGATGGGCGATGACGAGCGTGGTGCGGCCGACCATCAGCCGCTCCATCGCCTGCTGGATTTGCACTTCGCTTTCGCTGTCGAGGCTGGAAGTGGCCTCGTCCAGTATCAGCACCGGCGCATCCGCAAGGAATGCACGGGCGATGGCGACACGCTGACGCTCACCGCCGGACAGCTTGACACCGCGTTCACCCACCATCGTCTCATAACCCTTGGGAAGGGACATGATGAAATCATGGGCGCTGGCCTGTTTCGCCGCCTGCTCGATCTGACGCCGCGTGGCGTCCGGCCGGCCATAGGCGATGTTTTCCGCCAGCGTGCGGTGGAACAGGATGGGCTCCTGCTGCACGATGGCGATCTGGCCGCGCAGGCTCGATTGCGTGACACCTGCGATATTTTGGCCGTCGATGCGGATCGCGCCCGACCTGATGTCGTAAAGCCGCTGGATGAGCTTGACGAAGGTTGTCTTGCCCGAACCGGAATGGCCGACCAGACCCACCCGTTCACCCGCCTTGATGGTGACCGAAAAGTCATCGTAAAGCGGCGTGGGATGCGCGCCATACTGGAACGTGACGTGATCGAAGACGATCTCGCCCTTTCCAATTTTGATAGGCCCCGCATCCGGCCTGTCCTCGATGCCGAGCGGCATCTTGTCCAGCAGCACCAGCTCTTCCATGTCGTTGACGGCGCGTTGCAGGTTGCGGATATCCTGCCCCACATCGCGCAGATAACCCTGCAGCACGAAGAACATCGCAAGCACGAAGGTAATGTCGCCCGGCGTCGCCAGCCCCTTTTGCCACATGATGAGGCCCGTACCCAGAATGCCGGCCTGCATGGAGACCATCATGAAGCTTTGGATCGTGCCGTTCAGCGTGCCACGCTTCCATGTCCTGCGCGTGCGGTTGTCCCACTTCACCAGCACATGGCCCAGCCGCGTTTCTTCGCGGGTCTCGGCACCGAAGGCCTTGACCACCGAATTGCAGCTGATGGCATCCGCCAGCGCGCCGCCAAGTCTGGTATCCCAGGCATTGGCAAGCCTTGCCGCCGGCGACACATACCCCATGGAAAGGCCGACCGTGACGCCGATATAGATCAGCGATCCGAGACCGACGATCAGGCCCATGACCGGCCAGTAGCTGCCGAGCACGATGGTGGCGCCCACCAGCATGACGATGGAAGGCAAAAGCGCGACGAGCAGCAAGTCGTTGAGCGAATCCAGCGCCCACATGCCGCGCGTGATCTTGCGGACCGTGGAGCCGGCGAAGCTGTTGGCATGCCAGTCGGTGGAGAAGCGCTGCACCTTGTGGAAGCCGTTATTGGCGACATCCGCCATGATCTTCAGCGTCAGCCGGATGATGCCGTTGAAGATGAACCAGCGCAACACCACGCTTACCAGCCCCAGTGCCACCACGATGACGAAGGCGCGCAGCGCCTTATCCGCCCCGTTGCCGGCCCCGTTGCCACCGGCAATGGCATCGACGATCTGGCCGGAAAAGACCGGCACCATCACTTCGGCCAGCGTGCTGGCAATCACCAGAACGATGATGAAACCCACCAGCGCCGGCCGATGACGCCAATGGTTGAAAACAAAGCCGAGCACATGTCGATAGGCATCGGCGCGGAAATCGAGCTTCTTGCGAGTCATTTTTACCAGCCCAGCGCCATGTAATCGGCGACCGGTCCTCAAAACGGAAGTTGGATGGCACAGCCCGGGCGGGAGACGAAGTGATCCCGTCAGATCAATCGGGCTATGGGGGAAAGTAAAACCGCATGTCGGGCGCGCTCAGGGCGGGCCGCGAATGGATATGACCTAGTGTCGGGTCATTCCCTGCGGGAGGGTTTCGAAGAATGCTGGTGTCATGCAACGCCTCCCTTTGTTCGATCTGACGCGGTAGTGAGATTTGTAACTCAGCCGTTGAAGCTTGCCAAGCGGGTTTTTGCAACCGGCTGGTGAGTGATGCGGAAAGGCCACACCGGCTGGGTGCGACAACATAAATCGTGGCCGATGCGACAACGGCATCGGCCACGGCTTTGTCACGTCGTTATTTCCGTCCGCAACCGGCAGGATGTGCGACGGAAAATCGGGATGGTATCTGCCGTTACCGGTCAGTCCATCTGCACATTCGCGTCCTTGACCACCGGTCCCCACTTGGCGATTTCCGCCGCGACGTGGGTTTTCAGCTCATCCGGCGAAGAGGCGACGATCTTGGCGCTGAACTCCGCCATGCGTGCGGCAACTCCCGGATCGGCAAGCGCCTTTTTGGCCGCGGCATTCAGCTTGTCGACCACCTCGGCCGGCGTGCCGGCAGGCGCAAAGAGCGCATTCCAGGTGTAGGTCTCATAACCCGGCACCGTCTCGGCGATTGTCGGCAGATCCGGGAAGGACGAGGCGCGCTCCTTGGTCGTGACGCCGAGCGCCCGCAACGTGCCGGATTTGATATGTCCGGACGAAGACGGCAGATTGTCGAACATGATGGAAATCTGATTGCCGAGCAGATCGTTGAGCGCCGGGCCTGCGCCCTTGTAGGGAACATGCTGCATGCTGACGCCGGCCATGCTCTTGAACAGCTCGCCGGAAAGATGCAGCGGGGTGCCATTGCCGGAAGAGGCATAGGCATGCTTGTCCGGCTCGGCCTTCAAGAGAGCAATCAGTTCCGCCACGCTGTTGACGTTGAGCTTCGGATTGACGACCAGCACATTCGGCACCACCACGAGCAGCGAAACCGGCGTGAAATCCTTTTCCGGATCGTAAGGCTTGGTCTTGAGAATGAGCGGGTTGAGGGCGTGGGTGGCAACCGTTCCCATCAGGATCGTATAGCCGTCGGGATCGGCGCGGGCTACGCGGTCGGCACCGAGATTGCCGCCGGCCCCGGCGACATTTTCAACCACGATCTGCTGGCCGAGCTCATCACCCATCTTCTGTGCGATAACACGCGCGACCACATCGGTGGAGCCGCCCGCCGCGAAAGGAACGACCAGAGTAATCGTTCGATCGGGGAAGCCCTGCGCGAGCGCAGCCGTTCCCAGCATACCGAAAGAAACCGCAGCAGCGGCAAGTTTCAAAACCATGCGCCGTTTTGAAGACCGGTAAATCATGAACCCTCCTGTAACATGGCCTCCTCGCCATGGGCGCATAGTAGCTAAAATGCACCTCAGGGCAACCCGCAGGCGGCCGGCCGCTCCGGCAGGTTTCGGGAGAAAGAGGATCGTTATGATTTCAGGCGTTCTTCGACGACACGCCAGTTGACCAGCTTGTCGAGCACGGCGCGAATATGCTCGGCCTTGCGATTTTCATAATCGACGTAATAGGCATGCTCCCATATGTCGATGCCGAGATAGGCCGGGCGACCCACAGCGACGGGATTTTTGCCGTCCTCATATCCGATCAGCGCGAGCCTGTCGTCGTCGCCGCGCGTGAGCCACACCCAGCCGGTGCCGAAGACCGTATCGGAAACATCGACCGCACGTTTGATGAAACCATCATAGCCACCGAAGGTCTCGTCTACCGAAGCGGCGAGATCGCCAGTCGGCCGGTTCGGCCCGCCCGGTACGAACTGATCCCAATAGGCGACATGGTTCCACGCCTGTGCGGCATTGTTGAAGATCTTGACGTCGGCCGCCTCTTTCGACTTGGCGGATGTCGTCACGATATCTGCAAGCTCCATGTCGGCATAGGGCGTGCCGGCGGCAAGCGCATTCAGCTTGTCGTAATAGGCCTTGTGGTGTTTTCCGTAATGAAGACCCACCGTTTTCGCCGAAATCACTGGCGCGAGATCGGCCTCGGCGAAAGGAAGTTTGGGCTGCATCAAGGGCAGTGCGGCACGCGCGACGTGCGGGCGGGGGAAGATTGCAGCGGCGGCGGTTGCTGCACCGGCGGTGAGAATCGTGCGTCTGGTGATGTCCATCGTATCCTCCTTATGAACGGTGATACGGGACTAACCCCGAACTGCGGTCCGGGTTTCCTCACATTGAAGGCAATTCTGTCTAAGCCCTTGCTGATTTACAGCAGGGACGCTGTATTCACACCCTCCCCGAGAGCGGATCAACCTCACCGGCCCATATGAGAAAGGCCCTCCCGACGTAGAGAGGGCCTTGCCCGATCAGTATCGATAATAATCGCGACGATCGCGGTAGTCGCGATAATCTCTGCGGTCGCGCCACTCACGCCATTCCCGTCTGGCCTGACGCTCGCGCCATTCACGGCGAGCTTCCCAGCGGTCGCGCCGGTCCCAGCCGCGCTCATAACGCGGTCCGTTCGGACGGCAATAGCCGCGCGGAGTCAAATGGAAGCCGCGGCCGCAGGCATAATCCACCTTTTGAATGTGGGATGCCGAAGGTGCAGACGGTTGACCGACAGGCATGGCGTTGGCGCCGGTGCCGAACAGGGCGCCGAGAATTAATCCGGCGGTTAGAATCATCTTGCGCATCTTATCTCCCTCCTTGTGGGATGAGAGGATTTAGCGCCCCGCCGGGTGAACTGCGGCTGAATGAATCGTGATCTTTTCGTGGCAGCAGGCCACAGTTACGCCGAACATTCCGGCCGCTCGGCGGAACCCTGCGGAGGTTCGGACATTTACCAGTGCAAGCCAAAAAAAGGGAGAGCACCAATGGATTGGAACCGCGTTGAAGGTAACTGGAAGCAGATGAAGGGCAAGGTCAAGGAGCAGTGGGGTAAACTCACCGACGATGACCTCGACGTCATCAACGGCAAGCGCGAACAGCTCGAAGGCAAGATTCAGGAGCGCTACGGTTACGAAAAGGACCGGGCCAGGAAAGACATCGACGACTGGTATGGACGTCAGTCCTGGTAAGACAAGACCCCGCTTCGGCGGGGTTTTTCTTTGCGAAAGATTCTTCGGTCAGCTAGCCGCGGCCAGAACGGCAGCAATGACGATCAGCAGAGGCCCCATCCATCTGAAGTGACGAACAACCGGCGGCTGACTGACCGTGTTTTTTGACAGCGGCAGATAACCGAAGCCGACACATGTCATCCATAGGCCGGCACAGAACATGATAAGTTCGTCGATATAGGCTGCAATCATCGCTCCCCTCCCTCCAATGCAATCGCGATCACTCTACCTGCCCGGCGACGCCTTGAGTAGGGCCTGCTTTCGAACGGCCACCCGGGCAGTGTGCGCCGGCGGTGCTGTCGGCAGCAACCGTCACGAAAGCGTTATGGAAAGACATTAGAACCGCCGCCGGCCCGTTCAAAAAATGCACGGCTGTGCAACGACCGGCCAGAGCCTTCCCCATCTTTCCCGGGGTCAGCGCTCAGCAGTTCCACTCGCGCCGAAAACATCGGAGACATAGATGAAACGCCGCACCTTTATGATGTCCGCCGCAGGCGCCGCCGCCGGTCTCGCCCTTGCACCGCGCATAAGCTTCGCCGCTCCGGGCACGATCGACTGGTACACCAGTTCGGATACGAATATCCTCGATTTCTGGTCCAATACGATCAAGCCCGCCTTTGAAGCCGCCAATCCCGGCGTGAAGCTCAACCTCGTCGATGCCGGCGACAGCGCGGGCATCACGGCCATTGGCGAGCGCGCCATCGCCGCAAAGCAGACGGGCACCGATCCGCAGGCCGATTATTTCGAAACGGCCGATCCGCTGCTGCCCACCGGCGGCATCGATGCCGGCATCTATGTGAACATGGCGAAAGCCGGCCTCTCCAACTATTCGCGCGTCAACCCGCTTGCCATCCGCAGCGAATATAGCCTGCCCTATCGCGGCAGCCAGGTTCTGCTCGCCTATGACACCAGCAAGCTCAAGCCGGCGGATGCACCGAAGACCTGGGATGAGCTCGTCAAGTGGATCAAGGCCAATCCCGGCCAGTTCGTCTATAACCGTCCCGACAAGGGCGGCTCCGGCGGTAACTTCGTCCGCCGCGCCATCCATCAGGCCAACGGCCTCGACCCCAAGGCCTTCACGGTCGATAATTACACCCAGGAAGCCGGTGACAAGGCTCTCGGCAAGGCATGGGCGCTGCTGAACGATATCGCCCCGTCGCTCTATGACAAGGGCGCATATTCCTCCGGCAACACGCAGTCGCTGCAGCTGCTTTCGCAGGGCGTCGTCACGATGACCCCTGTCTGGTCCGATCAGGTGCTGAAGGCCATCGATCAGGGCGTTCTGCCGCAAGAAACCGGCCTCGTCCAGCTTCAGGATCTGGCGCTTTGCGGTGATTTCTCGCGCGCCGTGGTGCTTGCCAACGGCGCCAATCGCGATGCTGCCCTGAAGCTCGCCAATTTCGTGCTTTCGGAAGAAATCCAGGGCGCGATCCTCACCGAACTCGGCGGTTTCCCCGGCGTTTCCTGGGACTATGTGCCGGCCGAACTGCGCAAGCGTTTCGCCGACATCATCCCGCAGACGATTCCGACCTTCCCGGCCGGCAAATGGGAAACCGCCATCAATGATGGCTGGTATCGCAACGTCGCTCCCAACGTCGACCGCAAGTCGTGACCGAGGTTGCGGAAGGAGCGGTTCGCCCGCTCATCGACAATACGGCAGGCAGGAGGCCAGTCGGCCTCCTGCTCGTCGCCATCCCCGTGTTCCTGATGATCTGGCTCGTCATCTGGCCTGCCATCAACGCCATCGGCCGCACCGTCTGGCGCACCGGGGCGAGCGGTGAAACGGGTTTCGATCTTTCGAGCTACGGCTTCTTCTTCTCGGACCGCTACAGCCTCGACAATCTTGCCGTGACGTTGTGGACGACAATGGTCTGCGCGATCCTCCTGCTCGTAATCTGCCTGCCGATCGCGCTCTACCTGCGCTTTTCGCAAGGCCGCCTTTCGGCTTATGTGCAGGCGCTCGCCATCTTCCCGATGTTCGTGCCCTCGATCATCCTCGCCTTCGCCTTCATCCGCGTCCTCGGGCCCAACGGCATGGTGGATATATTGCTCAATGCGGTCGACCTGCCGAAAATCCGCACGCCCTATCTCACCCCGTGGGGACCGGTCATCGGTCTCGTCTGGGACAATATTCCGCTGACCGTTCTCATCCTGCTCGCGGGGCTTGGCAGCGTCGCCAACCAGTCGGTGGAGGCGGCGCGGGATGTGGGCGCAAATGCGCTTCAGGTCTTCTGGCATATCATCCTGCCGCGCATTTCCAATTCCATCCTCGTGGCGCTTTCCTTTTCGGTGCTCGGCATTTTCTCCTCCTTCACCCTGCCCTATCTTCTCGGACCGGCCTCTCCTGAAATGCTCGGCCCCTTCATGCAGCGCACGCTACGCGAAGTGCAGGATCCCATCGGCGCCATGACCCAGGCCGTCATCGCTTTCGGTTTCTGCATCGCATTCGGCCTCTTCTACGTGCGTTCGGTCGCACGCAACCAGGGGAAATGACATGACGACCCTCACGCCGGCGCGAACGCGCATGGACTGGCCCGGCATATTTTTCGCCACCCTTCTCACCGTCGCCATCGTCGGGCCGCTGCTTGTCGTGGGCACCTGGGCATTCACCGAGGTCTGGCGTTTCCCCAACGTCATTCCCCAGCAGTTCGGTTTCCGCTTCTGGGGCCAGACGCTCGGCCGCGCCGATGTCTGGAACGCGCTGATACTGAGCCTGCGGCTGACGACTGTGGTAACGCTGCTTTCAGCGGTGATCTGCCTTCCCGCCGCCTATGCCTTTGCGCGCATGAGCTTTCCCGGCCGCAACCTGCTGTTCTTCTCCTTTCTTGCCGGCCACGCCTTCCCGAAATTCGGGCTTCTGGTGGCGATTGCCGCCATTTTCCTGCAGCTCAACCTCATCGGCACCTTCTGGGGCGTCGTTCTCATCCAGCTCGTCGGCACGCTGATGTTCATGATCTGGATTCCCGTGGCGGCATTTCAGGCTGTCGACCGGCGCATGGAAGAGGCGGCCCGCGATGTCGGCGCCAGTCCGCTCAGGGTCTTCTGGTCGATTACGCTGCCGCAGGCGGGACCGACCATCGCCGCCGCCGTGCTACTGAGCTTTGTCGGCACCTTTTACGAGACGGAAGGCGCATGGCTGATCGGCGCGCCCGGCATCCGCACGATGCCGGTGCTGATGATCAGCTACATCAACAACCAGATGGTTATCCAGTATGGCGCGGTCCTCTCCGTCCTGCTTTGGGTGCCGTCCTTCATTGCCCTCATGTTCGCCCGCCGCGTCATCGGTGGCGGCGCATTCGCCCGCGGTTTCGGCGGTTAGGAATTCATCATGTCCGTACTTCACATCCGCCAGGTCACAAAAACCTATTCCGGCGGGACAAAGGCAGTCGACAGCTTTTCGCTCGATGTCGCCGATGGTGAACTCGTCTGCCTTCTCGGCCCTTCCGGTTCGGGCAAATCGACGCTGCTGCGCATGGTCGGCGGCTTCGAGCAGCCGACGGGCGGGCAGATCACCATCGATGGCGAAGATGTCACCCACCTGCCGCCGGAACGGCGGCCGACCGGCATGGTGTTTCAGAGCCACGCGCTCTGGAGCCATATGAACGTCTTCAAAAACCTCGCTTTCGGCCTCAAGCTGCGCCGCATGCCGGCTGCCGTCATCAGAGAGAAAGTGGAGGCAGTGCTCGAACTCGTCGGGCTTGCCGGTTATGGCGAGCGCGCTACCGGCCAGCTTTCCGGCGGCCAGCAGCAGCGGGTGGCGCTCGCCCGCTCGCTGGTTCTCGAACCGAAAATACTCCTGCTCGACGAACCCTTCGCCAGCCTCGACCAGCATCTGCGCGAGCGGCTGCGGGAAGAGGTGCGCGATATTCAGCAACGTCTCGGCATCACCACGCTGTTCGTCACCCACGGTCAGGATGAGGCCCTTTCCATGGCCGACCGCATCGTCGTGATGGCGAACGGCAAGACCGAACAGATCGACCGGCCGAACGTCATCTACCGCGAACCGCAGACCCCGTTCGTCGCCGGCTTCATCGGCACCATGAACCTGATAGAGGGCGCGGTTTCAGACGGAAATTTCATGCGCGCCGACTTCACCCTGCCGCTCCCCATCTCCGACGGACCGGCCATTCTCGCCGTTCGCCCGGAAGCCATCGATCTGACGATATCCGAAACGCCGGAAGCAAGTGTGCACCGGGTGACGGATTATGGCACCCACGGCCTTGTCGACCTTGATCTCGCCGATGGTACAAGGATCAAATCCATGGTCGCTCACCCGGATATGTTTCAGGCGGGACAGGGCGTACAGATTTCGCCCCGTGCCGTCACGGCCTATCGCGACAACCGCCCAATCTACCGGAGCTGACATGAACCAGCCGATCCTTATCGACCGCGACGGCCACAGAACATGGCTCAAATGGCATCGCGCCCGGCGTCGTGCCGAAGATCCGGTCTTTACCGGCGAGCGCATCATCGAGGCGATGCGGCTCGGTGCAAGCATCGAGGTGGATCTCGTCATCCATGCCGATCACGGCTGCGCCGTTTTGCATGACCGGACGCTGGAGCGGGAGACCACCGGCACCGGCCGGGTGCGCGATACATCCGCCGCCACCCTGCGTCAGCTCCACCTGCGCGACAATGACGGCCAGCCCATCCATGCGAAGGTAATGCTGCTCGAAGACCTTTGCGCCCTGCTTGCCGAGGGCACCGTTCATCCCGACGCCCTGCTCCAGCTCGATTTCAAGGAGGACCGGCAGGCGCTTACTCCGCAGGTGGTCGCCGGTTTCGGGGCGAGCGTTTCGCCCTTGGCGAAGTCCGTGATCCTGTCGGGCGGCGATTTCGACGCCATCGCCACGCTTGCCGGGTCAGCCCCCGGCCTTCGCACCGGATATGATCCATGCCATCGCGGCACGCTAGCCGCCCTGAAGGCAAGCGGAAACTATCTGGGCTTCATCGAAGACGCCCTTGCCACAGCGCCCGATGCGGACATGATCTACCTCGCTTACGAAATCGTGCTTGCCGCCGAGGACGCGGGCGTCGATATCATCGCTCCCATCCATGCCGCCGGCCGCCGTGTCGACGCCTGGACGATCAACAGCGTCACACCGCAATCCATAGAACAGGTGAAACGCCTCTTGCGGCTTAAGGTGGACCAGATCACCACCGATGATCCGGAAGGGCTCGCCGAGGTTTTCAGCCGATGACAGTCAATTACAGCGCTATTCTCGACCACATGGTCGCCACCGCCCGCGAAGCCGGCGCATTGACGCTCAACCATTTCAGGCGCTTCCGCGAGATCGAGATCGGCGTCAAGGGACCCGGGGACTTCGTTTCCGATGCGGACAGGGATTCCGAGACGCTGATCCGCGAGCACCTGCTCGGGCAATATCCCTGGGGACTGACCGGCGAGGAATTCGCGCCCGTCGAAGGGACGGATCAGGATCACCGCTGGCTGGTCGACCCCATCGACGGCACCACCAATTTCCTTTTCGGCCAGCACTATACAATCACCATTGCGCTTCGCCGTGGCAATGAAACGATCTGCGGGCTGGTCTACAATCCCGTCTCCGACGAGATGTTCACCGCGATCAAGGGAGACGGCGCCTATCTCAACGGCGAGCGGCTGCGGGTCAATGCCAGCACCGATGTCGCCCTGATGTGCGTCGGCACGGGCCTGCCCACGCCCAATCTCCAGCTTTATCCCGGCGCCTATCAACGCCTTGACGCCATTCGCGCGCCCATTGGCGCGGTCCGCGTGGTCGGCAGCGCCGCCAATTCCTGCGCTTACGTCGCCTGCGGCCGGCTGACCGGCTATTATGAGGAAACGGGCTTCGTGGACACGGCAGCCGGCATTCTGCTGGTGCAGGAGGCCGGCGGCATCGTGACCGACTGGTGGGGCCGCGGACCGGAGTTCTATGAAAAGACAGGTACGCTGATCGTCGCCAATGCCGCGACCCATGCCTATCTCATGGAGCACCTGCGCGGCGTTCCGCTCAAGAATTCCGCATAGCGGCTTCCTCTTCGGAGCATCCATACAGCAGCCATCGTCTCAGGCCACCTGCACCAGGTGGCCGGGCGACACCGTCCTATAGTTTCGCACCGGCGTTTCATATCCCATGGCCCGTATCGGGCTTTTCAGCTCGTCATTGGATATGCCGCGCCTTATCCCGCGCCTTGCCGGGTCCGGCACCGGCACAGCGGACATCAGCTTTTTCGTATAGGGATGCTGCGGATTGTCGAAAACCGCCGCGCGCGGCCCGATCTCAACGATCTCGCCGAGATACATCACCGCCACCCGGTGGCTGACGCGCTCCACCACCGCCATGTCATGGCTGATGAACAGGAAGGCGAGGTTGAGGCTCTGTTGCAGGTCGAGCAGCAGATTGCAGACCTGCGCCTTGATGGAAACATCGAGCGCCGAGACGCTCTCATCGGCAACGATAACCTTTGGATCGAGCGCAAGCGCGCGGGCAATGGCGATGCGCTGACGCTGACCGCCCGAAAATTCATGGGGGTAGCGGCTGGCCATATTGGCAGACAGGCCCACCTTTTCGAGAAGATCGGCAGTCTTTTCCTTCGCCTGTCTGCTGCTGCCCAGTTTGTGCTTGATGAAGGGCTCGGAAATCGCCGTGCCCACCGTCATGCGCGGATTGAGCGACGAGAACGGGTCCTGAAAGATCATCTGCACGGATTTGCGCATATTACGCAGGCCGACCGTATCGAGCCGCATCACGTCGTAACCATCGAGCGACACGTCGCCGGCCGTCGGCTCCACAAGCCGCATGATCGAGCGGCCGGTAGTGGATTTTCCGCAGCCGGATTCACCCACCAGCGACAGCGTTTCGCCCTGAAACAGATCGAAGGAGACGTTTTCGACGGCGTGAACCGCACCCGTCTGGCGTGCCAGCAGGCCGGAGCGGATGGCAAAACGCGTCACAAGGTTTCGGACCGACAGAACCGGCGTCTGCCCGCTCGCAACCGTCCCCGCCACCTCCTGCGGCTCGCTCGAAAGGCCGGTTTTCATGTCGAGCACCGGAAACCGTGTCGGCCATTGCCGGTCGCGCATCGAGCCGAGCTTAGGCACCGCCGAAAGCAGCGCCCGCGTATAGGGGTGCTTGCCGCGCCGGAAGATGTCCTCGGTCGGTCCGGTCTCGACCTCATCGCCGCGATACATCACGATCGTCCGGTCGGCGATTTCGGCCACCACACCCATGTCATGGGTGATGAAGAGAACGGACATGCCCTCCTCTTCCTGCAACAGTTTTATCAGGTCGAGGATCTGGCCCTGAATGGTCACGTCGAGCGCCGTCGTCGGCTCGTCGGCGATCAGCAGTTTCGGCCGTGAAGCGAGCGCCATGGCGATCATCACCCGCTGGCGCATGCCGCCGGAAAACTGGTGCGGATATTCATCGAAACGGCCGGAGGCGTTGGGAATGCGAACCTTTTCCAAAAGCCGCACCGTCTCCGCCCGTGCCTCCTGCTTCGAAAGCCCCTTGTGCCGGATGAGGACTTCGGAAATCTGGCGGCCGATGGTGAAGATCGGATTGAGCGAGGTCATCGGCTCCTGAAAGATCATCGAGATATCGTTGCCGCGCACGCCGCGCATTT
Source organism: Agrobacterium sp. ST15.13.015 (assembly GCF_027871645.1). Classification (NCBI taxonomy): domain Bacteria; kingdom Pseudomonadati; phylum Pseudomonadota; class Alphaproteobacteria; order Hyphomicrobiales; family Rhizobiaceae; genus Agrobacterium; species Agrobacterium sp. ST15.13.015. The sequence continues at coordinate 273,468 of NZ_JAQAHF010000006.1, read as the reverse complement.
CTCTTTCGGAAAGCGCAAGAAGATCGCGCCCGTTGAGCAGCACTTCACCCTCGATCCGGCTGGAGGCCGGGGCAAGCAGGCGCATAAGAGACAGCGACGTCACCGATTTACCGGAGCCGGATTCACCGACAATCGCGACGGTTTCGCCGGGCGCGACATCGAAGGACACATTGCGCACCACGCTCTTCCACGCGCCATCGACGAGGAAGGAGGTGGTAAGGTTGCGGACGGAAAGGACTGGTTTTGTCTCCATGGTCTCACCGTCCCACCGCATAGGCCTGCATCAACCGCGGTGTTGCGGCGGCGCGCAGCAGACCATCCGCATCGCGACGCGCGGCGGTGAGCCGCCCGACTGACCATGCATCGGCAACTGTGACGCGGTGCCCGCGGCGGCGAAGCTCCTGCAAGGTCGCTTCGCCCACCGTGCTCTCCACGGTGATCTCACCCGGCGAACTGGTGCGCGGATAAAACGAACCCGGAAAATGCGCGGTGTGGAACAGCGGCATATCGATGGCGGCCTGCAGGTTCTTGCCGTGATGGGCATAACGCAGGAAGAAAGGCAGTTGCCACTGGTCCTGCTGATCGCCGCCCGGCGTGCCGAACACCATCGCGGGACGACCCTGATGCAGCGCAAGCGAAGGCGTCAGCGTGGTGCGCGGACGTTTGCCCGGTGCAAGTGAGGTCGGCAGGCCTTCCTTCAGCCAGAACATCTGGGCGCGGGAATTGAGCGCAAAACCGAGGCCGGGCACGATGGGCGAGGATTGCAGCCAGCCGCCTGAAGGCGTGGTGGAGACCATGTTGCCCCAGCGGTCGATGACATCGATATGCACCGTATCGCCACGCTTCTCCGTCAGATGCGACATGGTCGGCTCGTAGACCGTGCCGGTGCCGCTCATCTCGGCCAGCATGGCCATGGTGGCGTCCACCTGCTTTTCGTAACCCGGCACGGTGCCGGGGCGCAGCTCCAGCGAGGCCTCGCCGCTTATCAGCGCGCGGCGGCCGGCATTGTAGCCTTCGGACAGGAGATATTCCGTCGGGATCTGCCCGAATTCCGGATCGCCGTAATAGACCTCACGGTCGGCATAAGCGAGCTTCATGGCTTCGACGATGGTGTGGATGAAATCGGGACCGGAGGGGTCCATGGCCGCAATGTCGAAGCCTTTCAGAAGCGCAAGCGATTGCAGTAGAACCGGACCCTGCCCCCAGGCGGGCGTCTTGGCAATCGTCCAGTCGTGATAGTCGAGCGTCTGCGGCGCTTCGACGGTCGCGCTCCAGTCCGCCATATCCTGCGCCGTCAGCACGCCCTTGTGCTTAGCACCGCTGGCATCCATGACTTCCGCTGTCCTTACGTAACCGTCGATAACTTCCGCAACGAAACCCCGATAAAAGGCATCGCGTGCCGCCTCGATCTGGTTTTCACGGCCGGAGCGCGCTTCGGCTTCGGTGACGATCCGCTGATAGGTCGCGGCCAGAACCGGATTGCGGAAATTGGCGTGAGGCTCGGGTGCCCCGCCACCCGGCAGCCACGTCTCGTGGGATGTCGGCCATTCCTTCTCGAAGAAATCGGCCAGACCCTTGATGGTGGCGGAGACGCGCGGCAATGTCGGATGCCCGTGCTCGGCATAAAAGATCGCGGGTTCCAGCACGTCGCGCACGCTCATCGTGCCATAGTCGCGCAGCATCAGCATCCAGCCGTCGAAGGCGCCGGGAATGACGGTGGCGAGCAGCCCGTCGCCGGGGATCAGCTTCAGCCCTTCCGACGTGTAATGTTCAATCGTCGCACCGCTCGGGGCCGGGCCTTGTGCGCAGATGACTTCCACCTTGTCCTTCTGCTTCGAATAAAACACGGCGGGCATATCTCCGCCGGGGCCGCACAGATGCGGCTCGACAATCTGGAGGACGAAACCGGTGGCGACGGCCGCGTCGAAAGCATTGCCGCCTTTTTCGAGGATCGCCATGCCAACGGCCGATGCGATCCAGTGCGTTGAGGTGACGACGCCGAAGGTGCCAAGGATTTCAGGGCGTGTTGTAAATTCATTCATTCCGATATTCCTTGTAAAAGATCATGCTTCGCGCGGATCGAGCGCGTCGCGCAGGCCGTCGCCCAGAAGATTGAAGCCGATGACGACGAGGAAGATGGCGATGCCGGGCCACATCGTCATCCACGGCGCCTGGCTGAGGAAATTCTTCGCGGTGTTCAGCATCGAGCCCCAGGAGGGCGCCGGCGCCTGCTGGCCGAGGCCGAGGAAAGAAAGGCTCGCCTCCGCGATGATGGCGGTCGCCACCGTCAGGGTCGCCTGCACGATGATGGGGGCGAAGACATTGGGCAGGATGTAACGCGTCATGATGTCGATGTGGTTGAGGCCAATGGACCTTGCGCCTTCGACATAATCTTCGGTCTTGACCGCCAGCACCTGCCCGCGCGTCAGCCGCACGAAAATCGGCATGGCGGAAAGGCCGATGGCGATCATCGCATTGGTGAGGCTCGGTCCGAGGAAGGCGGCAAGCGCAATCGCCATGATGAGAAACGGCATGGCCAGCAAGGCTTCGGTGATGCGGGATATGACCATATCCACCCAGCCGCCGAAATAACCTGAAATCAGGCCGAAGGGCACGCCGATGACCACGGCGATCATCACCGAAACGACGCCCGCCATCAGCGAGGCGCGCGCGCCATAGATCATGCGGGAAAGGATGTCTCGGCCGAGATCGTCGGTGCCGAGCCAATGGGCGGCCGAGGGCGCCTTGCGGATGGCCGACCAGCTGGTCGCCACCGGATCGGCAATCGGCAGGATCGGCGCGGCGATGGCAAGGACGGCGAAAAACAGCACGATAACCATGCCGACAAGCGCCGATTTGTTGCGCTTCATCTTCTTCCAGGCGCGGCTTTCCTGCCGCGTTACCGCTACGGAAAGGTTTTGATCGAGAACGGTCATGATATCGGGGCCTCAGATCGTCGCCCTGAGGCGGGGGTTGAGCAGGACATAGGCAATGTCGGCCAGAAGGTTCATGAGGATGAAACCGACGGCGGTGCAAAGAACGATGCCCTGCACGACGGCGTAATCGCGGGTGAACACCGCATCGACCGTCATCTTGCCGAAGCCGGGAATGGTGAATATCTGCTCCGTCAGAACCGCCCCGGCCAGCAATTCGCCGAAAAGCAGCGCCAGCAATGTGATGACGGGCAGAAGCGCGTTGCGGAAACTATGCGACAGGATGATCTCGCGCGGAGAAAGACCCTTGGCGCGGGCGGTGCGGATATAGTCGGAACTGAGCACCGCCACCATCGCCGAACGTGTATGGCGCATCAGCGTCGCCGCAAGCGCATTGCCCAGCACGAAGGCCGGCATGATCATGGTTTCGATGGAACGGACGGGATCGACAAAGATCGATTCATAACCGGATGCCGGCAACCAGCCGAGTTTGACCGAAACCAGCAGGATCAGCATGATGCCGAGCCAGAAGTTCGGGATGGAGAGGCCGGAAAGCGCCACAATATTGGCCGTGTAGTCGATCCATGTGTTCTTCTTGACGGCGGCCAGAATGCCGATGGGAATGCCGATGACCATGGCAAAGAACATCGCCATGACAGCCAGCTGAATGGTGACCGGCAGCTTCTGGCCGATAAGCTCCAGCACCGGCTGGTTGGTGCGCAGCGAAATACCGAAATCGCCCGTCACCACGCCGCCCAGCCAGTTGACATATTGCAGCGGCACAGGGTCGTTCAGGCGATATTTCTCCCGCAGGAATTCAATCGTCGCCGGATCGCGCTCCTCACCCGCCATGGCAAGGACCGGATCGCCCGGTAGCAGTTTCTGCAGCGAGAAGACGAAGATCGAGATTATCAGAAGCGTCGGGATCGCGACCAGCAGTCGCTTGCCGATATAAACAGGCATGGCATGGCCCTCGTTCGTGCCAATTCGTGAGGGCCGCACGGCAAGGTCGTGCGGCGCATGCGAAGCGTTCAGTCCTTGGAGACGCCGAGAAGGCGGATCATGCCATCCGGCGACGGCGCCCAGCCCTTGACCTTGTTGGAAATGGCATAGGCATAGGGCTGGTGACCGAGATAGATGATCGGCATGTCATCGTTGAGGATGACGCTTGCGGCATCGTATTTTTCCTTGCGCACCGCATCCTCGGTCGAGGCGCGGGCCTCGTACAGCAACTTGTCGACCTCGGGATTGCAATATTTCACATCGTTGATGCCACCCTTGCAGGTGACGAACTGATGCAGATTGCCATCGGGATCGATACGTCCCGACCAGTCGGAACGGCTGAGCTGGTAGTTGCCGGCGGTCTGTTCGGACAGAAGAGTGGCGAATTCCGTGGCCTTCAGGGTGACGTTGAAGCCGGCTTCCGCGACCATGGACTGGATGACCTGCATCATCTGCGTCTGCGTTGTGTTGTTGGCGTGCTGAAGCTCGATGTCGAGCTTTTCGTAACCTGCCTCCTTCATCAGCGCTTTGGCCTTGTCGATATCGCGCGCCGGCACCGGCAGATTCTGGTTGAACCACGGGCTTGTGGGCGGGAAGGCCTGATTGCCTGCCTTGGACGTGCCCTCAAACACAATCTGGCCAATCGCTTCCCGGTCTATCGCATAGGAAAAGGCCTGACGCAGGCGCTTGTCCTTGCCGAGCGGATTATCCGCACGCGAACCATTGTTGATATTGACGTACATGGCCATGTAGCCCGGTCCGATGACATCCGCATAGGTCAGATTGGCGTCGTTCTTGACGGATTCGGCATCGGAGGCCGAGATACGCTCGGCAATATCGAGGTCTCCCGAGCGAAGATTAGCAAGCTTCACGGTCGTATCGGGGATCGGCAGATAAACGACCCTGTCGACCAGAATTTTGTCCTTGTCCCAATAATCGGCGAATTTCTCGAGCACGATACGGTCCTGCTGGATGCGCTCGACGAATTTGAACGGTCCCGCGCAGACCGGCTTCGAACCGAAATTCGCGCCCAGTTCCTTGGCCGCCTTCGGCGCGACGATCATGCCGGCGCGGTCGGAAAGCTGCGCCAGCAGTGTGACATCCGGCGTCTTCAGGGTGAATTTGACGTCCAGCGGCCCGGTGGCCTCGACCTTTTCGACCGAGGAAAGCTCGCTTTTGCGGCGGGATTCCGGCAGGGTCATGTTGCGCTCGATGGTGGCGACCACAGCCGCCGCATCCAGTGTCTCGCCGTCGTGGAATTTCACGCCGTCGCGGATCTTCATCGTCAGCACCTTGCCGCCCTCGGACCAGGCCCATTCGGTGGCAAGCTGGGGAACGATCTTCATGTCCTGCGAGATGTCGACGAGCTTGTCGCACATGGCGGTGTAAACGATACGCCCGACGAAAGTGCGCGATTGCGCAGGGTCGAGAACGTCGGCGTCATCGTTAAGGCCGATGCGCAATTCGGACGAGATGGCTGGCGTGGACAGGAATGCACCGGCCAATAAGACGGCAGTCAATGTCTTGATTTTCTTCATGTTCTATCCTCTGGTCAGGTTATCTTTGTTTTTTCATTGGCCGGCCCGGAAAGGTCGGCAGGTCTGCTCTGCTGCCTATGAGGCCGGCGTGAGCGGATTGTCGGCATCGCCCGTGCTGCGGGCGGCAATCTCTTCTGCGGTTTTCTCCTCCTGAAAGCCGAGCGAGGTGGCGCGGATCAGCCTTTCCTGATGCATGAGAAGGTGCTGGCGCATCGCTTCGCCGGCTCTTGCGGGGTCGCGGTCGGCGATGGCATCGACGATCGCTATGTGCTGTTCGAAGGAAGCCTTGCCGTTCGTGCCGCTGCGGCGCGCCAGTTCCCGTATCGACTGCCATGCATCGTCCTGGCGAATGCGGTTGACGACATCGAAGATGGACAGGAACAATTTGTTACCGGCGCTCTGGGCGATCTGGCGGTGAAGCGAACCATCCCACAATTCCTTGGCGTCGGCGTCCGTGCTCTGGCCGGTCTTCTGGACGAGGGCGCGCATGCGTTCCACCTCGGCAGGCTTGGCGCGCATGGCCGCAAGCTGCGCCAGTTGCGGCTCGATGCGCAGGCGCACTTCCATGATTTCCATGATATCCGTGCCGGCGACCAGTTCCGTGACCTGAGCGGACCAATCGTCCGGCTTTTCGCCCACAAAGGTTCCCGCCCCCTGCCGTCGCCAGATCAGACCTTCGGCTTCCAGAACCTCAAGAGCACGACGGACTGCACGACGGCCGACATTGAAGGTTTCCGCGAAGGCCCGCTCCGTCGGCAGGCGACGGTCTTTCGCAAGATCCTGCGTTTGAATGTACTCCCGCAACTTCGCCAGCGCGTAGTTGGAGTTATCGTTGGGGTTCACCGTCAAGTCGCACCATTTACTGAACCAATCCTATATTGGTTCATTTGGTGAGAAATTTTTGCCGTCGTCAAGCTTATTTTTGAGCGGCAATAATTGGCGCTCAAAATATGGGCATACGGCTTTTTTTGAAGGTGAAGGGTGGGCGTCATAGACGCACCCACCCCTCCTAAAGATCGATGGAGAGCCTGATGCGCCCCGACAGGCGCTCGCCGGGGGCAACCGTCCCTAGACCCTGCCCTTCCCGCTGCGCCTGCGGCAAACCAAGCGCTCCGGCGGCCATGGAAACGGGCTCAAGACAGAGATAGCGCTCCATGCGGTGCACGGCGAGATGGCGGAAAACGGGATCGGCCTTAAGCCGTAGTGAAAACCTGCCGAAGTCGACCTGTGCGCTCGACCAATCGGTGAAATGCAATGTGTATCCCGTTGCGGCGGGAATGGCGGGTTTCGGGCGAGGTGCCGGCGGCTGGCCGGTTGGCACGTTCTGCGCGTCCAGCGGATGATGCAGTCTGGCGTCCGTCCGCGCATCGCAACCGAGCCCGGCCGCCAGATAGGGATGCCAGCCCAGCGACATCGGCGCCGGCCCATTCGCGCGATTGGTTATCGACAGTTCCACGGTAAGGCTGTCGTCTTCCAGCAGGAAAAACTGCTCGGCGCGGAAGGAAAAAGGCCACTCTCCGTCAGCCTCGTAGTCCAGTACCAGTGAGACCCGATCCGAAGACAGATCTGAAATCTCCCACGGCCGGCGGTGAGCCGGGCCATGCATGGCGTCAGGCGCAAGCGCCGGATGCGGCAGCAGGTCATGGCGGACACCTGCGTGGACGAAGGACCCGCCATAGAGCCGGTTGTGATAGGGAAACAGCGGATATGCGCCAGCCCTCGGCCAATTGAACGGCTCGAATTCCTGCTCCGTTGTCGGCACCAGAATATCGCCGTAGTCGAAGTGCCGCAGATGGGTCATTCTGCCACCCCAGGCGGGGCGCAGGCAGGCAGAGAGCCGCCCGCAGGCAATCGCAACGGTTTCAGGCGAAGGCATAGGAGCCGTCAGGCCGTTTCGGCACCCGTCTTTGCCAATGAACATAGCCATCTTCCTGCATGGCTTTTTCATCCATCTCGACACCCCAGCCGGGGCGGTCCGGCCTCAGTTCCAGATATCCGTCCTTCGGCAGATAGGGGTCGACGACATAGCGGGTTTCATCCTCGCGTTTTTCAAGATCGGTGCCGCCATAGACGTAGCATTGCCCTTTCGGCAGCCGGTATTCGAGAATGCGGAAATTCTGCTGGGCGGCGGAGAAGTGCACATTGACGGCGGTGGCGAGCGGTCCCATCGGGTTATGCGGCGCGATGCTGACGAAATGCGCTTCCGCCAGCGTGGCGATGCGGCGCATCTCCGAAATGCCGCCGACAACGCAGATGTCGGGCTGGATGATATCCGCACCCTTTACCTGAAGAAGGCGAAGGAACTCATTGCGATTATAGAGACTTTCACCGGTCGCCAACGTGCAGTTCAGCCCCTGTTTCAGGTCTCCCCACATCTCGATATTTTCGGGACGCAAAGGCTCTTCGAAGAACAGCGGGTCGTAAGGGGCAAGCGCATTGCCAAGCTGGCGGGCGGCCGCTGGCTCGAAAATCTTGGCATGGGCGTCGAAGGCGATGTCGTAGTCGGGCCGCACCGTTTCGCGAAGCGAGCGGAAATATTCGGCCGAACTGCGCACCACCTCCCCCCAGCGATGGGCGTGGATATCGAGGCGCCAAGGGCTGAGCTTGAAGGCCGTGAAGCCCCAGTCCTCGTTCAGCCGGTCGAACTCCTCCTTCGCCGCCGGCGCGTCCGGCGCGGTATAGACGCCGGCATAGACCTTGATACGGTCGCGTACTTCGCCGCCCAGCAGCTTGTAGACGGGCACGCCCGCCGCCTTGGCGGCGAGGTCCCAGAGGCAATGATCGAGCGCCGAGATTGCCGACAGACCGAGCGCTCCGGGCGGAAAGCGGTTCTGCTGGAGCAGGAGATTATAGAGATACTCCACCCGCGTCGGGTCCTGCCCGGCAAGGAAGCTATAGAGGTAGTCCAGCACCGGCGGCAGGGCGAGATCGGGGCCGTGATTGTAACACTCACCCCAGCCGGTCAAACCGTCATCGGTATCGAGGGCGACGATGACGCGGGGGCGGTCCTTGTCGCGGGTGACGAATACCCGCATGCGATCGATTTTCATGCTTCAGTCTTCCTCATGAATTGCAGCGTGCGGCAGGCCCGGCACTATCGGGCGACGGCCCCGTTCTTGACTTCGGATGGTTCGACGTAGCGGAATCTGCGGGTACGATCCCGGTCGCGCGGGTCAGGGCGCGGAATGGCGGAAAGAAGCGCCTGTGTGTAAGGGTGATCCGGCGCGTTGCAAACCTTTTCGGCCTCTCCCACTTCCACCAGCTTGCCGCGATACATCACCCCGACGCGGTCGCACATATAGCGGATGACGCCGATGTCGTGGCTGATGAAGATATAGGCGAGCCCCAGTTCATCCTGCAGCCGCATCAGAAGATCCAGCACCTGGAACCGCACCGAAACATCGAGCGCCGAGGTCGCCTCATCCGCGACGATGATGCGCGGCTTCAGCGTGATGGCGCGGGCGATGCCGATACGCTGACGCTGGCCGCCGGAAAAGGCGTGCGGGTAACGTTCACGCCCGGCAGGGTCGAGACCCACCTGCTCCATCAGCGCGCAGACGCGTTCATCCAGTTCCCTGCCCTTCGCAATACCGTTTACGAGCAATGGCTCGCCGATCACCTGCGCCACCGTCATGCGCGGATTGAGCGAACCGAACGGGTCCTGAAACACCATGCGTAATTCGCGCCGCGCGGCTTTCAGCTCCGCACCCTCGATTTTCGCCAAATCGACCACCGTGCCATCCGCACGGCGATAGAGCATCGCGCCGCCGGTCGGGTCGTAGAGGCGCATGATGGAACGGCCCATGGTGGTCTTACCGGAGCCGCTTTCGCCGACGATGCCGAGCGTTTCGCCGGGAAGCAGCCGGATCGATACGCCGTCCAGCGCCTTCATCTCGCCGAAATGCATGGAGAGGTCGTTGACCTCGAGGATGGGCGCGGCCGCAAGATCGAGCGGCGGGCGGGCGAGCCGGATTTCCGCCTTCTGCTCCAGCTTTAGAACGGAGCCGATCAGCATGCGGGTATAGGGATCTTTCGGATTGTGGAATATCTCGTCGACCGTGCCATATTCCTTGGCAACGCCGTGATGCATGACCAGCACGTCATCGGCAATCTGCGCCACCACGCCCATGTCATGGGTGATGAACAGCACCGCCATACCATGCGCCTTTTGCAGCCGCGATATCAGGTCGAGGATTTCGGCCTGTGTGGTGACATCGAGCGCCGTCGTCGGTTCGTCGGCAATCAACAGTTGGGGCTTGCAGGCCAGCGCCATGGCGATCATCGCACGCTGGCGCATGCCGCCGGAATATTGGAAGGCGTAACGATCCAGCGCCTTTTCAGGGTTAGGGATTTCCACCTGCCGCAACAGTTCGATGGCCTCGGCCCGCGCCTGCGCCTTGCTCATCTTCAGATGCAGGCGCAGGACTTCGGTGATCTGGTCACCCACGGTATGCACGGGTGAAAGCGACGACATCGGCTCCTGAAAGATCATCGCGATATCAGCGCCGCGCACCGAGCGGATGGCGCGGCTGCGCGGATCGAGCTTTGCCAGATCGAGAGACGTGCCGTCGGCGCGGTTGAGGATGATCGAGCCGGACGCAATGCGGCCGGGGCTGTCGATGATCTGCAGGATCGACCGGGCGGTAACGGATTTGCCGGAGCCGCTTTCGCCGACGACGCAGAGCGTCTTGCCGGGATCGATGGAGAAAGACAGGTCGTTGACGGCCCGGAAAACGCCGTTTCTGACCGGAAATTCGGTCACCAGATTACGGACTTCAAGCAGCGGCTTGGCTGGCTTCATGGAGAGAATGTCGCTCATCCGGGGCCTCACTTATTATAGGGGTCGGCTGCATCGCGCAGGCCGTCGCCGAGCAGATTGAGCGCCATGACGGCAATGACGACCGCCACACCGGGCAGGAACAGCCAGGGTGCGGTTGCAATCGAGCGGATATTCTGCGCCTCGCGAAGCAAAACGCCCCAGGAAATGGTGGGCGGCTGAAGGCCGAGACCGAGGAAGGACAGCGATGTTTCCGCAAGAATCATGGCCGGCACTGCAAGCGTGACCGAGGCGATGATATGGCTCGAAAAACTGGGCAGCATGTGGCGGAAGATGATGCGCCCTTCCGGCACGCCATCCAGCCTGGCCGCAGCCACGAATTCTTCGGTCCTGAGCGACAGGAACCGGCCGCGCACGACTCGGGCAAGCTGCGCCCAGCCGGTCAGGGACAGGATGATGGTGATCATCATATATTGCAGTGTGGCAGGCCAGCCCTGCGGCAGGGCGGCGGCCAGCGCCAGCCAGATGGGAATCGTGGGCAGCGATAGCACGAAGTCGATCACGCGCTGCATGACGAAATCGATGCGGCCGCCATAATATCCTGAAATGCCTCCCAGAACGACGCCGAGCAGCAACGAGAAGAACACGCCGACAAGACCGATGGACAGGGAGACCTGCGCCCCCTGCACCACGCGGCTGAAAACATCTCGGCCGAGACGATCCGCGCCGAAAAGGAAGAGCGGGCGCGTTTTATCGGTGGAGGCCAGCAGGTGGATATCCGTGGTGAACAGGCCGAAGACGGAATATTCGTAACCGCGACCGAAAAGCTGGACCGGGATTTTCTTCGCCGTATCTTCAACGAAGACGGCCGCCAGCGTTTCAGGATTGCGGGTCAGCTTCAGCGGATAATAATGCAGCCCGAGCGAGAAACCCTCGGTCGTATCGATGAAATGGACGCGCTGCGGCGGATGGAAGGTGGCGCGGGCATTCTGCAACACCGGATCGTTGATGGCGAAAAAGCCGGGCACCAACGCAACGATATACATGGCGACGGTGATGAACAGGGCTGCCATGGCCAGCTTGTGGCGCTTGAAGGCCCACCAGATGAGCTGCCACTGCGAGGCGACGGCGGCGCGGTCCTGCCGGGCATTGGTGGTCATGGTGATATCGCTCATGGCGCCCTCCTATTCGAGCCGGATGCGCGGATCGACCAGCGCAAGCAGGATGTCGCTGATAAGCGAACCGATCAGCGTCAGCGCGCAGATCAGCAGCACGAAAGCGCCGGCGAGATACATGTCCTGCGCCATCAGCGACTGCAAAAGCAGCGGCGCGGCCGTCGGCAGGTTGAGCACGATTGCGACAACCACGGAGCCCGAAATGAGATTGGGCAACAGCCATGCAATGGTGGAGATGAACGGATTGAGCGCAATTCTGAGCGGATATTTCGTCAGCAGCTTGAACTCGGACAAGCCTTTTGCCCGCGCGGTGGTGACATAGGGCTTGGGCAACTCATCCAGCATATTGGCGCGCATGACACGTATGAGGCTTGCGGTGGAAGACACGGCGAGAATGGCTACCGGCAGCCAGATATGGGCCATGAGGTCCATCATCTTGGCGATGCTCCATGAGGCGGTCTCGTATTCGGCTGAAAACAGCCCGCCGACATCGGCCCCGAACTCCACCGCCGCGACATACATCAGCACCAGCGCCAGCAGGAACGAGGGTATGGAAAGGCCGAAGAAAGAAAAGGCGGTGAAGAGATAATCGCCAATCGAATATTTGCGCACAGCGGAGAAGACGCCGATAGGAAGCGCGATGGCCCAGGTTGCAAGAAGGCTGGCGATGGCCAGAACCAGCGTCAGCGCCATGCGCTCCCAGATGAGGCCTGAAACTGGCTGCTGCCATTCGAAAGAAATGCCGAAATCACCGCGGCTGACGATGCCCCATATCCATTTCAGATATTGCACGATCATCGGGTCATCGAGGCCGAAACGTTCGCGCAGCTGCGCCGCCGTATTGTGGTCGATGACCTCGTTCGAGGCGGCCAATGTGGCGATATAGGTCGTCACATAGTCGCCGGGCGGCAGCTGGATCAGGACAAAGGCAAGGAAACTGACGGCAAACAGGGACGGTATCATCCACAGCAGGCGTTTTACGATAAAAAGCAGCATGTCGTTCTCGCAATCACATTGTGCCGCACGCGCCGCCCTCCACCAAGGAGACGGCTGTGGGTGGTCGAAGCAACCTGAGAGGCGTCGCCGCGTTACGGCAGCGACGCCCATGTGGCGATATCAGCTTGTGAAGGTGAACTGTTGCGGCAGCGCCGGGCCGGGATTGGGCCAGGTCCAGCTGTCGGGTTCCGTTTCCGGTACATTGCGCAGATTGTTGCGGATGATGCCGAAACCGCCCACAGCAAGGCAGAGGCCGATTGTCTCGAACTCTTCCGCCGCAATGTCGAAAATCTGCTTCATCTTCTCGCCGCGCTTGGCAAGGTCGGCCGTCGAGCGCGCCTCATCGAACAGCTTGAAGCGCTGCTTCTGGCTTTCCGGCGGCTCTTCGCCCTTCTGGCCATTCGAGGTGTACCAGAGCGCCCACGGAATGGCGTAACGCGACCCCTGCGGATGGAAGGCGAAGAAATCACGCGGATCGAGCATCGGATCGAGACCGCCGGGGCCGGGCCAGACGGCGGCATCATGGGCGTTGTCATCGCCGCGCGTATAATAGAGCGCGCGTTCGATGGTGTTGACCTTGATGTCGACGCCGATCTGCGCCCACTGCGCCTTCACCAGTTCCAGCGCATCGACCAGATCGGGATAGAGCGTCGGGATGACGTCAATCGAGAAGAAGACGGGCTGGCCGTCAGGCCGCAACCGCATGCCGTTGCCGTTCTTCTTGTCGTAACCGGCCTTGTCGAGAAGCTCGTTCGCCTTGTCCGCATCGTATTCGGTGAATTGCCGTGCCAGCTTTTCATTATACCAGGGATGTGTCGGGCGTGGCCCGGCCTGATAGCCCTCGCTCTGGCCGAAATAGACGATGTCGATGATTTCCTGCCGGTTGAGCGCGATGGACAACGCCTGACGGAACGACTTGTCGGCAAACATCTTGCGCATCGCCGGGTCTTTGTGGGTGATGTTCAGGTAAATCTGGCACTGCTGCGCGGCAGACGGCACCAAAGTCAGCAGACGGTAGTCACCCTTCTTCATGTTCTGAGACAGGGTCGGCTTGTTGGCGAGAACGCTGATATGGCGCTCCTGAATGTCGATCTTGCCGGAAATGACGTTCAGCATCAGCGATTCCACATCCTGCGAAATGCCGAAATTGATTTCGTCGATATAGGGTAACTGGTTGCCTTCGGTATCGACCTGCCAGAAGTAGGGGTTGCGGGTCATCACCACCCGGGTCGCACCGCCCGAATAGGGTTCCTTGACCACCCAGGGATCAAGCGTCGGCTTGTCGACATTCGACCAGCGGGACGGAATTTCGATATCGCCGCATTTGGCGCGGAACAGCTCTGTCCAGCTGGAGACACCCGCCGCCTTCACATCGGCATCGAGCGCCGTGTTGTATTTCGGCAGGAACTTGCTGCAATAGTGCTTTGGAAACAGCGTCGGATGCTGGCCGAGCGGCGTGGCGAGGTTTTCGAGATAAAGCGCATTCGGCGCGGCGAATTTGAATTTTACCGTGAAATCGTCGACTTTTTCGACATCGACCGCCTTGCCGGCCACGGAAAGCTGCGCCGGCGTGGCGCTGTAAAGCTCCTTGTTCTTGATGCAGTCCTCGATGGCGAACACCACGTCATCGGCGGTGAAGGGGTGGCCGTCCGACCATTTAGCACCCTCCAGCAAATGGAAGGTGAATTGCGACGCGTCGTCGTTGACTTCCCATTTCACCGCAAGGTTCGGCAGAACCTCGGTGAAATCCATGTTCCAGCGGACAAGGCCCTGATTGCCGACCATGCGCAGGATGCCGTTATGGTCCGATGAACCGCGCAGGCCACGGCGCAATGTGCCGCCATAGGTGCCGATTTTCTCGTGCGGCGTCACCACCATCGGATTTTTCGGCAGACGTTCGGCCAAAGGCGGCAATTTGCCGTCCTTTACCAGCGCCTCCAGTTCCGGCGCCTGCTTGCCGGCGGCAGCCCGCGCCGAGGTCCCGATGACGGAAAGGGCGGCCACGCCGCCAACACCCGCCATAAAGGTTCGGCGCGTTACGCCCAGTGAAAATGCTTCGCCATCGCGCATCGACAATCCTCCCAAAAAATCACCGGCAGCGAAACGGCTTTCACCGAACCGCGACGGCCCTCCCGGCCAGCCAGCACACCGATCCTCCATCGGCAGGGGCAGACCATATGAGCGTTTTCAGATGATTACAAGTATTGACAGATTTTTACATCTTTTTTATTTGTAGGCCGGTTTTCAGGATCAGGCTTAAAGAAAAAATCGGCAGGACAGCCCTCTCGCTCACAAAAACCCCGGTATTTCTGTTGCGATTGAAATGCAGGAAACCCATTAACTTCAGCGATTTGCAACGGAAGGGCTGCTGATGGACAATCACACTGCATCTGCCGCCGCTCGAGGCGAAACTCGGCTGAGCGACATCATCTACGAAAAAATCGTGGGCATGATTTCGGACGGGCGGTTTCCCGTGAACGAGCGGTTGCCATCGGAACAGAATCTGGCGTCGCTGTTTGGCGCGTCGCGGCCGGTTGTGCGGGAAGCGCTGGAGCGGCTTCGGAACGACGAGCTTATCGTTTCGCAAAAGGGATCCGGCTCCTATGTACGCCAGCAGCCGGATTCTTCCGTGTTGCAACAGGTGCCGGTCGGCTCGCTGGCCGACGTGCAGCGTTTTTTTGAGTTCAGGGCCGGATTGGAGGCTTCCGCGGCTGAGCTTGCGGCGCGCAACTGGCAGGCAGCGGACAGAGTGCGTATCGAGCAGGCGATAGCCGCGCTGGAACAGTGTCTCGAGCGCAACGATCTCGGCGCGGAGGAAGACTTCGCCCTGCACGAAGCCATCGCGAAGGCGAGCCATAACCAGTTCCACATCACGGTGCGGATCTGGTTCAAGCCCCATTTCGCCATCGGCCAGTCGGTGACACGCAGCCTCAGCCTCAAGCGGACGCCGCAGCATGTGCGCGAAGTCCAGAACGAGCACACGGCCATCGTGGAAGCGATTTTTGCGCGGCGTGAGCAGGCCGCGCATGACGCGATGAAAGACCACATATTGAAGGCGCGCGCCCGCATGTTTCAGGGCGTCGGCAGCTAGGCCGCACCCTGCAATGTCGAAAACAGAATCATAAAGGGCGGATGAGGGAGAGGAACCAGTGAGCCAGCCACACGTCATAGAACCGAAGCTCCGTTCCCTGATCGATACCCCGCTGAAGGTCGGCGAGTCGCCTGCCTGGGACGAGCGAACCGGCGATCTGTGGTTCGTCGATATTCTCGCGCCTGCCATTTTTCGCCTGCATCCCGGTGGAAAACTCGACAGATACGACATGCCCGCCCAGGTGGGCTGTCTCGGCCTTTGCGACAATGGCTTGATCGTGGCGGGCCTCAAGACCGGTGTGCATCTTCTCGATCCCGCGAGCGGCAAGCTCGATCTTCTCTGCGACCCGGACGACGGGCGGCCCGACAGCCGCCTCAACGACGGAAAGGTCGGTCCGGACGGCCATTTCTGGGTGGGGACCCGCGACGAGGCCGCGATACAGACAGGCAATGCCCGCCTCTATCGCGTCGCCCCGGATGGCGGCATCGAATGCATCATCGATGGCGACATGTTCACATCGAACGGGCTTGCCTGGAGCCCGGACGGCAGGCGCATGTACCATTCCGACAGCAGCGGCCTCATGTATCAGGCGTTCGATTTCGATGTCGCGACCGGCAGGCTCGGCCCGGCCGAACGCCTGCACGATTTCGCGCCGGATGAAGGCAGGCCGGACGGTGCGGCGACCGATTGCGAAGGCTGTTACTGGAGCGCCGGCGTTCAGGCGGGACGTCTCAACCGTTTTTCACCGGACGGCGAATTGTTCGAGATTTACAGGCTGCCATTCAAGGGGCCGACCATGCCGTGTTTCGGCGGTCCCGACCTCAAGACGATATACCTCACAAGTCTCGTAACCGAGACGGACGGAATAACCACCGCAGGCACGGTTGTCGCATTCGATGCCCCGGTCGCCGGCACACCCGTTCACAAATTCTCCATCTGAAGATGACTTTTGATCTTAAGGAACCCAGTTGATGACGACATTCGATTTTCGCCAGGCCCTGCAGGGCATCTCCGGTGTTCCGGTAACGGCTTACGATGCAAGCGGCGAAGTGGAGACCGGTGTTACAGCCGAGGTTTACGCCCGCGTCGCGAAGGCAGGCATCCACAATATCGTTGCGGCAGGCAATACGGGCGAATTCTACGCCTTGACGCCCGCGGAAATTCTGAAGGTTTATGAGGCTGCGATAAAAGGCGTCAGCGGCAAAGCCCCGGTTACGGCGGCGATTGGCCGCTCGCAGCGCGAGGCGCTCTCCATGGCGCGTCAGGCAAAAGAAATGGGCGCATCCGCCGTCATGTCGCATCAGCCGGTCGACCCTTTTGCAGCCCCGCAATCGCAGATCGACTATTTTATCGGCCTTGCGGAGGGCAGCGAATTGCCGCTCGTCGCCTATGTCCGGGCGGACGGCTTTTCGGTCGATGACATGGTAAGGCTCGCCGGCCACCCGAATGTCGCCGGCATCAAGTTCGCGACGACCGACATCATGCTTCTGTCGCGCGCGATTGCCGCTTCCGATCCGAACGGCGCTCTATATGTCTGTGGACTGGCTGAAAGCTGGGCGCCTGCCTTCGCGGCGGTTGGTGCGCGCGGCTTTACATCCGGTCTCGTCAATGTCGCGCCGCAATTTTCGCTGCAGGTTCACGACGCCCTGACGGCCGGCAATTTCCCGGCCGCACGGAAGATCATCGAAAAGATCGAATTGTTCGAACGGCTGCGGACACGATATCGCAACGGCGCAAACGTGACCGTGGTGAAGGAAGCCATGGAAATTCTGGGGATGAAGGTTGGCCCCGTGCGTGCGCCGGGACTTGCCCGTCTGGACAAAGAAGACCGCGCAACACTCGAAGGACTGCTTGCCAGCTGGCGTTGATGGACGCCGTACCGGCAAGCTGCACGTTTTCGCTTTGATCAGATCATATGCCGGCCATGAGCCGGCATATGCTTTCCGGGCCTGATTGCCTCAGCCGAACAGTGCAAGGCTGCTCTTCACGGTAACCCATACGCCCCACAGAAGCGGAATACCGACAGCAACCCAGGCAAGTGCCGCCTTGGTGTCCAGCCCGCCACGTCCGATGCCGAAGGAGCCTGTCGGGCCGGCATTGGCGGCCGCCGTCTTTGCCTGCAGCGTCGCGACCTCCGCATCCGACATGAACCACTTGTCCGAAAGCGGCCGCACGAAGGCATTGGCCACGAGGCCGATCGCCAGCATGCCCGCCAGAATATACATCGTGCTGGTGTAGAGCGCGGGTCCTGGCGCCACGCCCGCCGCAATCTGCGCCTCACGGATGTAGTTGACGACGACAGGGCCGGCTATGCCCGCAGTCGCCCACGCCGTCAGCAGGCGGCCGTGGATTGCGCCGACGAACTGCGTGCCGAAAATATCGGCGAGATAAGCGGGAATGGTCGCAAAACCACCGCCATACATCGACAGGATGATACCGAAGGCGAGAACGAAGAGCGCCTTGTTGCCCATCGTCGCAAGCGTCGGCGCCAGCGCATAAAGAATGATGCCGAGAATGAAGAAGCAGAAATAAGTGTTCTTGCGGCCGATCTTGTCGGACATCGACGCCCAGAAGAAGCGGCCGCCGATGTTGAACAGGGAAAGCAGCCCGGTGAAACCGGCAGCAATCGCCGCGATCTGCGCCTTCTGCCCTGCATCGAGATCCGCAAAACCCACGCCGGGTAAGCCGATCAGCGAGCCTGCGAAGATTTCCTGCAGCATGGGCGAAGCCATGCCGATGACGCCGATACCTGCCGAAACGTTGAGGCACAGCACCGCCCAGATGAGCCAGAACTGCGGCGTCTTATGTGCGTCGCGCAGGTGCACGTGGCGATGGGTTATCATCGCGCTTTTGGCGGAGGGCGCGGTCCAGCCTTCCGGACGCCAGCCCGACGGCGGAATGCGGTAACCGAAAGCGCCCGCCATCATGAAGACGAAATAGATCAGGGCCATGACGACGAAAGTCTGCCAGACGCCGACCGAAACGTCCGTCTTGAAGTTGTTCATCAGCAGATTAGCAAGCGGCGCGCCGATCATCGCACCACCGCCGAAACCCATGATGGCCATGCCCGTCGCCATGCCGCGACGGTCCGGGAACCATTTGATCAGCGTCGATACGGGCGAAATATAGCCAAGGCCGAGGCCGATACCGCCGATGACACCGGCGCCCAGCCACATCAGCCACAGTTGATGCGTGATGACGCCGACTGCCGCCACCAGAATGCCGCCGCACCAGCAGCAGGCGGAAACGAAGCCGGCCTTGCGCGGCCCCACTCTTTCCAGCCAGCCGCCCCAGATGGCCGCCGAGCAGCCGAGAAGAACGAAGAAAAGCGTATAGATCCAGCCGAGATCGGCGACGCGCCAGTTGCACTCAGTGGTGAACAGCGCACCCAGAAGGGTAAGGCTGGAGCAACTGGGGTCCGTGGCCGGCAGCGCCTTCGACAGCGGCAGCCAGAACACGCTGAAGCCATAGGCCATGCCGATGCATAGATGAATGGCAAGGGCCGCCGGCGGCACCAGCCAGCGATTGAAACCCGGTCTTGCGATTATTCGTTCGCGGTCCAAAAACCCGGCTTGCGCCGCCTCTCCCGCTGTCGCACCTGCTACTGCCATTGACATTACCTCCCTCGTGGATGTCTGGACATGTCACGTTCGCCCCGCCGGGCGAACACCGATATCGCCGAACGTCCCCCGTCCGGCCGAAAGTGTGATTTTGCGGTCGCGCCGCTCAAGCCTCTGTGCTTTCCGGGACGCTCGGTTCCGAAAGGGACTCACCCGCAATTGGTCCTTTGCCGCCCGGCGCGCCCTTCGCGTCGTCGCCGAGACCCACGGCATCGGCCGCCGGATCGTCGGGCCGCTTGATCTTCTTCGACGCGGCAAGCACAAGCGGCAGAAAATCACCGGCCCCGGCATCCACCATTTCGAAGAACCGGCGTCGCATGCGCGGTTCCCAGAACTTGTTGATGTGGGTCGCGACACCTTCGATGCGTATATCTTCCGGCTGCGACAGAAAGAATGTCGCGATCTGGTTCGCCATTCTCACCAGCTTTTCATCGGTGTGGTTGAGCAACATGACCTCTTCCCCCGCGCCGGCTGCCGGCCGACGCCTCTGTGTGTGACAAGGCCGGGCGCACCCGGCCCTCCTTATTCCGCCGCCTCGAGCTTGCCGCTGATCCGCCGCGAACGGCGGCCAAGCGCATCATATTCCTCCTGCCATTCCGTCGGCCCGTTGGAAGGCGATACCTGCACGGCGGTCACCTTGTATTCCGGACAGTTGGTCGCCCAGTCGGAGAAGTCGGTAGTGATGACGTTCGCCTGCGTGCCGGGATGGTGGAAGGTCGTATAGACCACGCCGGGCGCCACGCGGTCGGTAATCAGCGCCCGCAGCGTCGTATCGCCCGACCGGCTGGCGAGCTTGATCCAGTCGCCATCCTTCACGCCGCGCTGTTCGGCATCGTGCGGGTGGATTTCGAGCCGATCCTCCTCATGCCAGACGACGTTTTCAGTGCGCCGTGTCTGCGCCCCGACATTGTATTGCGACAGGATACGGCCGGTGGTCAGCAACAGTGGGAACCGCGGCCCCGTGCGTTCGTCCGTCGCCACATATTCGGTGCGGATGAACTTGCCCTTGCCGCGCACGAAACCATCCACATGCATGATCGGCGAACCATCCGGGAATTTCTCGTTGCAGGGCCACTGCACCGAGCCCTTCTCCTCCAGATAGTCGTAGGAAACACCGGCAAAGCTCGGTGTCGTCGCGGCGATCTCGTCCATGATCTCGGACGGATGCGCGTAATTCCACGCAAGACCCATGGCCTGCGCCAGCTTCTGCGTCACTTCCCAGTCGGCATAACCGTTCTTCGGGGACATGACCTTGCGCACGCGGTTGATGCGGCGCTCGGCATTGGTGAAGGTGCCGTCCTTTTCGAGGAACGTGGATCCCGGCAGGAAGACATGGGCGTAATTCGCCGTCTCGTTCAGGAAGAGATCGTGCACCACGACACATTCCATCGCGGCGAGACCGGCCGAGACGTGCTTCGTATCCGGATCGGACTGGAGAATGTCCTCGCCCTGAATATAGATGCCCTTGAAGCTGCCATCCACGGCCGCATCGAGCATGTTGGGAATACGCAGCCCCGGCTCGTTGTTAAGCTTCACGCCCCAGAGTTTCTCGAAGATGTCGCGCGTGGCATCGTCGGAAATATGCCGATAGCCGGGAAGCTCGTGCGGGAAAGACCCCATGTCGCAGGAACCCTGAACATTGTTCTGACCGCGCAGCGGATTAACGCCTACACCGGGGCGGCCGATATTGCCGGTCGCCATGGCCAGATTGGCGATTGCCATCACCGTGGTAGACCCCTGGCTGTGTTCGGTGACACCGAGCCCGTAATAGATGGCGCCATTGCCACCCCTGGCATAAAGACGTGCAGCGCCGCGCACCTCTTCCGCCGGCACACCGGTAAAGCTTTCGGTTTCTTCCGGGCTATGCTGAGGCTCGGCGACGAAAGCGGCCCAATCCTCGAATTCCGACCAGTCGCAGCGCTCGCGAATGAAGGCTTCGTTGAACAGACCTTCCGTGACGATGACATGCGCAAGCGCCGTCAGCACCGCGACATTCGTTCCGGGCTTCAGCGGCAGGTGGAAGGACGCCTCCACATGCGGCGTGCGGACGAGATCGATACGGCGCGGATCGATGACGATCAGCTTCGCGCCCTGGCGCAGCCGCTTCTTCAGCCGCGAGCCGAAAACAGGATGCCCATCCGTCGGATTGGCGCCGATCACGAGCACCACATCGGACTGCTCGACGCTATCGAAATTCTGCGTGCCGGCGGAGGTGCCGAAAGCCTGGCCAAGACCGTAGCCCGTCGGCGAATGGCAGACGCGGGCGCAGGTATCGACGTTGTTATTGCCGAAGCCGGCGCGGATGAGCTTCTGGACGAGGAAGGTTTCTTCGTTCGTGCAGCGGGACGAGGTGATGCCGCCGATGGATTCCCGGCCATATTGGCCCTGAATACGCCGGAACTCCGAGGCAACATGGGAGAAGGCCTCCTCCCATGTGACTTCCCGCCATGGATCGCTGATCTTCTCGCGGATCATCGGGTTGAGAATGCGGTCCCTGTGGGTGGCATAACCATAAGCGAAGCGGCCCTTGACGCAGGAGTGGCCGCGATTGGCCTGCCCGTCCTTCCACGGCACCATGCGCACCAGCTCCTCACCGCGCATTTCCGCCTTGAAGGAGCAGCCGACACCGCAATAGGCGCAGGTCGTGACCAGCGAATGCTCCGGCTGGCCGATCTCGATCACCGATTTCTCCGTCAGCGTCGCCGTCGGACAGGCCTGCACGCAGGCGCCGCAGGAAACGCAGTCGGAATCGAGGAACGCCTCATGCGCGCCGGGCGACACACGGCTTTCAAAACCTCGTCCTTCGATCGTCAGCGCGAAAGTGCCCTGCACTTCCTCGCAGGCGCGCACGCAACGGGAGCAGACGATGCATTTGGAAGGATCGTAGGTGAAATAGGGATTGCTTTCATCCTTCGGCATCCAGCGCGCGTTAAGATCGCCATCGCCAGTGCGGGCCTTGACGTGGTTGTCGCCTTCGTATCCGTAGCGCACATCGCGCAGGCCCACGGCGCCGGCCATATCCTGCAGTTCGCAATCGCCATTGGCGGCGCAGGTCAGACAGTCGAGCGGGTGATCGGAGATATAAAGCTCCATCACGCCCTTGCGGATCTGCTTCAGCCGCTCCGTCTGCGTGTGAACGACGAGACCGGGGGCGACAGGCGTGGTGCAGGAGGCGGGGGTGCCATTGCGGCCCTCCACCTCGATCAGACAGAGGCGGCAGGAACCGAAGGCATCCACCATGTCGGTGGCGCAGAGCTTTGGAACATCGATACCCGCTTCGCGCGAGGCGCGCATGATCGAGGTTCCCGCAGGCACAGTCACCTGCCTGCCGTCGATGGTGAGCGTCACCATGTCCGTTGCGTGGGATTTGGGGGTTCCATAGTCGAATTCTGTTACAAGGGCCATGGTCTTACTCCGCCGCTTCAACACGTGGGATGGGGGCAAAATCATCAGGGAAATGCCGAAGTGCGCTCATGACGGGATAGGGCGTGAAACCGCCGAGCGCACAGAGCGAACCGAATTTCATGGTTTCGCAGAGGTCTGCGAGGAGTGCCGTATTTTTCTCCGGCTCGATGCCGAGCGCGATCCTGTCCACCGTCTCGACGCCGCGTGTGGAGCCGATGCGACAGGGCGTGCACTTCCCGCAGCTTTCGACGGCGCAGAATTCCAGCGCGAACCGGGCCTGATGCAGCATATCGGCGGTATCGTCGAAAACCACGATACCCGCATGGCCGATCAGGCCACCGGCGACGGTGAAGGCTTCATAGTCGAAGATCGTATCGAACAGCGAAACCGGGAAATAGGCCCCGAGCGGACCGCCCACCTGCACCGCCTTGACCGGGCGGCCGGTGATCGTGCCGCCACCGATATCATTTATCAGCTGCCCGAGCGGCAGGCCGAAGGCGGTCTCATAAAGCCCGCCATGCCGGATGTTTCCGGCAAGCTGGATGGGAATGGTGCCATGCGAGCGGCCGACGCCGAAATCGCGATAAAACGCCGCGCCGCGATCCATGATGACCGGAATAGAGGCGAGCGAAATCACATTGTTGACGACGGTGGGCCTGCCGAACAGGCCCTGCAAAGCAGGAAGCGGCGGCTTGGCGCGCACGGTTCCGCGCTTGCCCTCCAGACTGTTCAGAAGCGAGGTTTCCTCGCCGCAGACATAGGCGCCGGCACCCATGCGCACTTCGAGATCGAAGGCCCGCCCGGAACCAAGCACGGATGGGCCAATGATGCCTTCGCGGCGGGCGATTGCGATTGCCTGCTCCATGACCTTGATGGCGTAAGGATATTCCGAGCGCGTATAGATGAAACCTTTCGTCGCGCCGACGGCGAGGCCGGCAATCGCCATGCCTTCGATCAGCACGAAGGGATCGCCTTCCATGATCATGCGGTCGGCGAAGGTGCCGCTATCGCCCTCATCGGCATTGCAGACGATATATTTCTGGTCGGCCACCGCATCGGCGACGGTCTTCCATTTGATACCGGTCGGGAAACCCGCGCCGCCGCGTCCGCGCAGGCCGCTTTCGGTCACTTGGGCAACGATATCGACCGGCGCCATGGCGACGGCTTTTTCGAGGCCTTTCAAGCCCTGATAGGTGCGATAATCCGCCAGCGACAACGGATCGGTAACGCCGCAACGGGCAAATGTCAGGCGCGTCTGGCTTTTCAGGAACGGAATGTCCTTCGTCGGCCCGAGACAGAGACGATGCTCGCCGCCGGTGAGAAAACCCGCATCGAAAAGCGAAGCAACGTCGCTGGCCTTGACCGGCCCGTAGGCAATACGGCCATGTTCGGTGCGCACTTCCACCAGCACTTCAAGCCAGAGCATGCCGCGCGAGCCATTGCGGACAATATGAACCTCGAGGTTGCGGCTGGCCGCCTCGCGGCCGATTGCTTCGGCGACACGGTCTGCGCCAACGGCAAGCGCGGCGGAATCGCCTGGAACAAAAACGGTGACACTCATCGGCGCGCCTCCGCCAGAATGTCGCCAAGACAGTGCTCATCCAGTCGTGCATGAAGCTCGCCATCCAGCATCAGCGCGGGCGCCTGTGCGCAAAGCCCGAGACAGAAGACTGGCTCCAGCGTGACGGAACCGTCGGCTGCGGTTTCGTGCCAGTCGAGGCCGAGCCGGTGCTTGATGGTTTCCGCAAGAGGCTCGCCACCCATCGACTGGCAAGCCTCGGCGCGACAGAGCTTCAGCACATGCCGGCCGGACGGATGATCTCGAAAATCGGGATAGAAGGTCACGACGCCATGGACCTCGGCGCGCGATATATTCAGCGCGGATGCGACGATCTGCTTGGCGCTTTCCGGTATGTAGCCGAATTCTTCCTGCACCGCGTGCAGAATGGGCAGCAATGGCCCCTCCAGGTGGAGAAGTTCGTCAATGATGGCGGAAACACGAGCCGCCTCATCTGCGGCAACCGCACGGATATTCATAAGCCAGTCCTCCCAAACCGACAGGGGCAGGTATGGCGAACGGCACATGTTTCAGTGTCAGCGCAGCCCCTGCATGGTTCGGGAGAATGGCGAGGTCGGCCGGATCAGGTCAATAATGTGTTTTCGTCAACCGATAGGAAATTCCTATCAAAAGCCATCGCCGCTGCGCGCTGACGCGCCTCATGAAGAAGCGCAGAAACGAGTGGCGTGTGCGGTTCACGATAGGTCGCGATCAGCCCCACTAGGTGCTCCGCATCCGGCTCGGTAATCGGTATCATTCTGATCTGTTTTGGAAAACCGAATGATTCCGCTATGTTACGCGGCATTATTGAAGCCCATTGTCCGGTTCGGATATGCGAAAACAGCACAATCATGGAGTTGGACTCCAATGTCGGCTTCACCTCAACGCCCGCTTCAGCCATATGCTTGTTGATGATGCGGCGGTTCTGCATATCCGAAGTCAATAGGCATAACCTAAGACCTGAAACCTGCTTCCAGGTAACGCTTTCCTGATCGGCGAGCGGCGTTCCGGCTGCTGCAATCAGGTGATATCGCTCCGAATAGAGCGGTACCGTGGTCACTCGGCCAAGAGGTTCATTGTCGAGATAGCTGATTCCCGCGTCGATCTCGAGATTTTCGATCTGGCTCAGCACCTGAAGCGAGGTGCGTGACGTCACGGAAAAGGTCACATCTGGATGCCGCGCCTGAAAGGATTCCGTCAATCGCGGCACCATCGCAAGGGCCGTCGGAATGACCGCAAGGCGGATGTGGCCCGCCAGACCCTTGCGCGCCGCCCGCATTTCCTCACGCATGGTGCGCGTATCGGCGACGATGCGACGCGCCCATTCGAGAACACGCTGGCCCTCCGGTGTCAGCCCCTGATAACGCGCCGCACGCACCACAAGAACGACACCAAGCTGGTCCTCCAGTTGCCGGATCGCGGCGGAGAGACTGGGTTGAGAAACGCCGCACTCCTCCGCCGCGCGGCCAAAATGCCCTGCGCGCGCCAATGCAATGAAAAATTCCAGCTTGTCGATCATGCGTCCTCCCGCGTCGCTCGCGACCCTGCGGATGGTGCGAGCAGGAGAACACTAGAACGAGGCGGGGAAGCCCGCAAATGGATGCCGTTGTTTTCCTGAAAACCGTGCGGGGTGGCGAGACTGGATTCCGTCAGGTACGGGCAGTCATGGACGCAACGTTCGATCAACCACCCCAACCGCACTGGACGCAGCTTTATCGCGGCATTGAACCATCCGTCGTTTCGCCTGACCTGCCGCACAGCGCCGGGAAACGAAACCAATCGTCATAGCCGCCGCGATGCCCTACCCTCTGATTTTCTCGAGTTTGCGGCCGCAGGCAAAAGGTATTCGGCGCTTCAGCCGCAGGAACCTTCACTCGACGTCCGGCTTGATGAAGTCGGTCATCGCGGGCGCCTTGAGGACGAATTGGCGATCCGAGCTGATGTAATTATCGGCATGCAGCCGCGCGATCGGCTGATATCGGTCCGGATCGACATAACGCCCTTCCGCATCGAGGCAATCCTTGTGGACATGCATGTGCACCACTTCCCCCAGAACAAGGGTACGGCGTGGATAATCGATCAGGCGCTCCACACGGCATTCGAAGGCGCAGGGCGATTCCGCCGCAAAGCTTGCATCGATCTTGCTGCAGGGCATGGCCGTCAGTCCGGCAATCGAAAGTTCATCGACCTCGCTGTCGAAACCGAGGCCGCAAACGAGCATCTGTTCGGACAGAGCCATATCGACCATGTTGATGACGAATTCGCCGGTGCGACGAATATTGGCCATCGTATCCTTCTCCTCGCCCGTCACACGCGGCTGGATGCCGAGAACAACGATCGGCGGATCATGGGAGAAAACGTTGAAAAAGCTCATCGGCGCGGCATTGTTGTGACCAGCGGCCGAGCGGGTCGTGACAAGCGCTATCGGCCGTGGACCGATAAAATTGGTCAGCAAACGGTAACGGCTCTGCGGCTCAAGCGCGGTAAAATCGAATTCCATGGGAGCACCTGATTTATTGTATACAATAATATTTCATATTGCAGACAATTACTCAATCACCCTCCCCACGGGATAGCCGATTTTGCTGTATCACATTTGGACGCAAAGGAGGAGCAGCAAGCCAGAACGCATTCTCCAACCAAATGGGCGGAGCCGCCATCCACGCATCGACTATAAGCGCAAAGACTCCCCGGCCTGGAGGGGTCCGGGGAGTAAACCTGACATCATGTCAGGAACTTTGACTGGAGCTAGTGACTCACCCGTTCGGAAACGGGGTGGATCTGAGTTGTCTAACCCTACTATGCTTTTTGTAGACTATTAGAACGCGCGCTCGAGACGAACGAAACCGGTCCAGCTGTCGCCAGCACCACTGTCGCGACCTTCGCGGCCGTCGACGTCCTGATAGGTCACCGCAACCTTGGTGGAGAGACCAGACGTGATCTTGTAGCCAGCAGCGACGCCAGCGCGCCATGCATCGCGATCACCCGTGAACTTGCCGTCCTTACCGATATCCAGCGTACCGAAGTACTGGAAGCCGGGGGTGATGGTCAGCTTGTCGGTTGCCTTGATCGAATATTCGGCGGCCACGGTCCATTCCGATTCTTCGTAATATGCATTGGCACCCGATGCCCATGCGCCAGCAAGGCCGAACGTGCCCGGACCGAGGTCTGCCGTCAGGATTGCGCGGATTGCGCCATTCTCAGCATTGGTGTCGTAACCGCCGAGGACGTTGGCCTTAACAGCGCCGAACTTTCCGCCGATGATAGCGCTAATACCGACGTTGTTGTCGGTGGCGCTTTTTCCGTTGGCGGTGGTCCAGTTGCCTTGGGCTACGCCGAGGTTGTTTGTTTTGTTGATGGCGGTGTAACCACCGCTAACCCTTCCAGAGATTACTGTAGCTGCTACATCAGCATCGTTGCCAGCGATAACGCCTTCGAGTTCTTCAACTGCAACACCAGCGTAGAACGAGCCGGCATCGTAGGTGTAACGGATAGCGTTCAGACGGGTCTTGTTGGAGCTGAGCTGGTCATATTCGCCAGCGAGACCATCATCCCACCAGTTGTAGTAGAAACCGACCTTGAGGCCGCTGAGCTCGATAAATGCCTGATCGACGACAACGCCGCGGCTGCTGTCTTGGTCGGCGTCGCCACGGAAACCGATATAGCCGCGCAGAGCGCCCAGTTCGGTGTCGGTGCGGGTATCGATGTTGAACTGGGCGCGCGAGAAGCTGTCCCAATCCGAGTCGCCAGCCTTGCCGCGACCGAAGTCCGTCTGGAAACGGACGTAACCGTCGAACTTCAGGCAGGTTTCGGTGCCGGGGATGTAGAAGAAGCCGGTGCCGAAAGCGTCGCAGACGCGAACATATTCCATGGCTTCCGGCTCGGCAGCGACGATGGCGTCAGCGGCCTGTGCGCCGGATACTGCTGCGAGAGCCGCAGCGGAGCCGATGAGAAGGCTCTTGATGTTCATTTGTAATCTCCAGTCAAAAATTTTTCAACGAATGCGCAAATTTGAGGGCTGGTCTTTCCCTGCCGCCCGCTTCCCTGCGCTGATTCAGCAAATGACAGAAGTTGCCGCAGACTCGCAATTTAAATCGACAAAATAAAAATACAGACAAAGTACACAATTCAATTTCGTAGTAAAATTACAACAATTTAATAGTTTAAAATATAATACTTCTTATTATTATTTCAAAATAATAGAATTTATTACTTTTAAATATTGCCTTAAATTTCTAAATTATAAGACACCAAAACAACAAACGCTCCCGTCCCGTCCGGATCAGGAGGCGTCAGCACGCGCGGGCATGGGGAAGCAAAGTGGTTTTCATCGAGGAAGAAGAAAGGATGCAGGCGACAAAACGTCCGCCCGGCCTCTCCCTGGAAGCCATATCTGGACGATCTGAAACAACCGGTCGCCCGAGGCAGCTTATAGGCGGTGTTCGGGTAAGCCGGTCGCGAATATCGTCGTCTTCGCCAGCATGTCTTCGATCGCCTCTGCCGGCACCGGGCGGCTGAAGTAATAACCCTGACCGTAGGGGCAGCCGGCATCCCGTAGAAATGTCGCCTGCTCGCTGGCCTCCACACCTTCGGCAATGACATCGATGCCGAGAGATCCGGCAAGCTGGATCATGATCGAGACGATGGCGCTGTCCTTGGTCTTTTCCGGCAGATGGGTCAGGAACGAGCGGTCTATCTTCATGCACGAGAGCGGGAATGTCTTGAGCATGCCGAGACAGGAATAACCGATACCGAAATCATCCAGCGCCAGGCTGACACCCATCTGTTTGATGGCCCGCATGATCCGCACCGATGTTTCGACATCCTGAATGATGAGCGTCTCGGTGATTTCGATTTCCAGCAGGGATGGCGCAAGGCCAGTTTCCTTGAGCACCGACCTGATCTGCTGCACCAGCCCGCCCTGAAACTGCCGCGGAGAGATATTGACCGCCATTTTGACGGGCGACAGGCCGCCGGCGGCCCATGCCTGTGCCTGACGACAGGCCTTTTCGAGAATGCTTTCTCCGAGTTCGACGATCAGGCCGGTTTCTTCCGCAAGCCCGATGAACTCCGCAGGACCGAGCAGACCTTCCGTGGGGTGCTGCCAGCGCACCAGCGCCTCCACGCCGCTGATCCGGCCGCTGACAAGATCGACCTGCGGCTGGAAGTGCAGCACGAACTCGTCCCTCTTTACTGCCTTTCGCAATTCCTCGATGCGGGTGAACTTCTTTCTCAGATCATCCGCCATATTCGGGGTGAAGGTGGCAATGCTATCGCGCCCGGTATGTTTGGCCTCATACATGGCGAGATCGGCCGCCGCGACGATTTCCGCCGTGGTTTCCCCATGTTCCGGGAAAAAGGCCATGCCGATGCTGCAGGTGACCCTGATATCGTAATTGCCGATACGCAATGGCTGCGAGACAGCGGCGCGGATGCGCTGCAGGCGGTTTTCGACATCGTCCCTGCGCTCTTCAAGAATGATGACGAACTCGTCGCCGCCGACCCTGAGAACGAGATCGTTCTTCCGGAGGCTTTTCGCAATGCGCTCGGCGGTTTTCGACAGCAATGCGTCGCCGATGCTGTGGCCGAGCGTATCGTTGATCTGCTTGAAATTGTCGAGATCGAGAAAACCGATACCGACCCTTCGGTTCGCCTTTGCCGCCGCCGCCAGTATTTCCGGCAGTCTCGTATCGAGGAAACGGCGGTTCGGCAGCCGGGTCAGCATGTCGTGATCCGCCAGGAAGGCGATATGTTCCGCCGCCCTTTTGCGGTCGATCGCCAGCCCCGCCATGCGCGCCGCCGCACCTATGAACTCCACCAGCGCCGCATCCGGCTGGCGGCCGGCCAGCATGCACCAGACGAAACCATGCGCCTTGCCTTCGCTGGCGGGAATATCGAAACTGAAGGCCATGTGTTCTGCCGGATGGATAAGGCTCTCAGGATCGCTGACACTGGAGACAAGTGCGACCAGCCCCTCCTGCTGCGCAAGCGCCGGCGAGGCGTAAACGGAAGGTTCCCCTTCCGCCGCATCGAACACCCGCACCGCGCAGGCCAGTCCGGTCGCGAGATTTTCGATGGCCTTGACGAATTCCTCAAGAAAATCCTCGATACGCGCTGCCGCGACGATCATTTCCAGAATATGCGCCTGCGCTTGAAGCAGTCTTTCAGAGGCCTTTTTCTGGGTTATGTCCCGCGAGGCGCCGACCACGCCGATGATGTTGCCGGCCTTGTCCTTCAGCGGCACGCGCGACATCATGAGCCAGCGGTCGATATCCCCGCGCATGGCGCGCTCTTCGTAACCGAGATCCGGTTCGCCGGTGCGCATCACTCGCGCCTCGGTATCGGGAATGCCGGCACGCCGCGCCGCTTCGCCGTGAATATCGTAGTCGGTGAGCCCGATCAGTTGCTCGACCGTGTCAAAGCCGTTTTCGGTGACGATTGCGCGATTGGCAAAAAGAAAGCGCCCTTCCAGATCCTTGGCATAGATAAAATCCGGCACATGGTCGATCATCGCTTCCAGAAGCGCGTGGCGATCGGAAGGATTGCTGTTTTCGCTCATGTCACGAGTGGCGGATGGCGTGACATCGCGCTTTTTTCGCGACATCCGGTTTTCTTCGGGTGTCTTCGGGCCTTTGGAACGCACCTCTCCGCCTCATCATTTTATAAGGAAGCAGAATAGTAGGATTATACGTATTATATAAATATGAACAACGACGGGAGATTGCCGGGAAACCCGCCTTTTGCAGCAGCCTCCCTGAAGCCCTGCCGGCTTGAATCAAAACGGCGCAACCGAAGCTGCGCCGTCAAGGCCACAGGCGGCAATTCGTTGACGGTCACACCACCGGTGTCGGCAGTTCTTTCCCGGCAAAATGGGCATCGAGATTGGCGAGAACGAGATCCGCCATGGCGCGCCGCGTCTGGTGCGTGCCGCTGCCGACATGCGGCGCGAGCGTGACGTTGTCGAAGGCGAAAAGCGCTTCCGGCACACGCGGCTCATCCTCGAAGACATCCAGCGCAGCACCTGCGATCGTGCCGTTCGCAAGCGCTTCGACCAGCGCCTTTTCATCCACCAGCGAACCGCGCGCCACATTGACGAGCACACCCTGGGGCCCGAGAGCCTTCAGCACATCCGCATTGACGATATGGCGGGTTTCGGCAGTAGCGGCGGCGGCGATGATCAGCACGTCGCAATTGGCGGCAAGCGCCTCGATGCTGTCATAATAATCATAGGCGACATCGCGGCGGTTTCTGGCGGTGTACGAAATGCGCGCATCGAAACCTTCGAGCCGCTTTGCGATTGCCTGACCGATGCGGCCGAGGCCGAAAATGCCGTAACGGCGACCGGCCACGCGGGTGGAAAGCCCCATATCACCCTTCAGCCATTGGCCGGTGCGCACATGCTGGTCGGCCTGCGGCAGCTTGCGCGCCTGCGCCAGAACGAGGCCGAGCGCGAGGTCGGCGACATCGGCGGTCAGCACGTCAGGCGTATTGGAGACGCGAAAACCGCGTCGCTTGGCTTCGGCGAGATCGACCTTGTCGAAACCGACACCGTTGATGGCGACAATTTCAAGATTGGGAAGTGCAGCGCCGATATCCGCCGGCAGGCCTAGATGGCCACCGGTGACGACGCCGCGGATTGAAGCACCCTTGTCAGCAAGGAACGCCGCCTTGTCAGCAGCCTCGAACAGGCGATGCACGGTGAAGCGCTGCGCGAGTTCTTCTTCCAGTGCCGGGATGAGCGGGCACAATTGCACGATTTCAGTGGTCATGAAGTTTCCTTTGCGCCGGTGAACTACTTCACATCGGCCTTGACGAATTGCCGGAGTTCCGGCGTTTGCGGGTTGGCGAAGAGTTCGGATGAACGACCCTGCTCCCAGATCTTGCCCTTGTGCATGAAGATGGTTTCGGTCGCGACGCGGCGTGCGAAGGCCATTTCATGGGTGACGAGGATCATGGTCATGCCGTCTTTGGCGAGGTTTTCCATGACAGTCAGCACTTCCTCGGTGAGTTCTGGGTCGAGCGCCGAGGTCACCTCGTCGAACAGCATCACCTTCGGCCGCATGGCGAGCGAGCGGGCAATCGCCACGCGCTGCTGCTGGCCGCCGGAAAGCTGATCCGGATAGGAATCGAATTTCTCCGAAAGGCCGACGAGTTGCAGAACCTCGCGGGCAATATCCTTCGTTTCCGATTTCGCCACATCCTTGACGATACGCGGCGCGAGCATGATGTTCTCGCCGACCGTCAGATGCGGGAAGAGATTGTAGCTCTGGAACACGATGCCGACATCAGTGCGCAGCTTGCGCAGCGCCTTGGCGTCTTCCCCGATGGCGTGACCGGCGATTTCGATACGGCCCGAGTTGATCTTCTCCAGCCCGTTCATGCAGCGCAGCAGCGTGCTCTTGCCCGAGCCCGAGCGGCCGATGAGGGCGAAGACTTCACCGCGGCCGACCGTCAGCGACACGCCTTTGAGGACTTCCAGAGCGCCAAAGCTCTTGTGAACGTTTTCAACGATTACTTCCGGCATGAAGCCTCCTTTCCAGCCAACGCGACAGCTGGGACAACGGGTAGCAGACGATGAAATAAAGCACGGCCACGGCGACGAAGACGCGGAACGGCTGGAACGTGGCATTGTTGATGAGCTGCCCCGCTCTCGCCAGTTCGACGAAACCGATGATCGATGCGATGGACGTATTCTTGACGACCTGAACGGCAAAACCGACGGTCGGCGGTAGCGAAATGCGGATCGCCTGCGGCAGGATGACGTAGCGATATTGCTGGGCGCGGGTGAGAGCCAGCGATTCCGACGCTTCCCATTGCTGCTTCGGCACCGCCTGGATGCAGCCGCGCCAGATTTCCGCGAGGTAACCCGATGTATAGATCGTCATCGAGGCGCCGGCGGCAAAGAGCGGCGGCAGTTCCAGCCCGGCAAGGCTGAGGCCGTAATAGGACAGGAACAGGATCATCAGCACCGGAATGCCCTGGATCACCTGGATATAAGTGCCGGCGGCAATGCGCAGCGCCTTGAAATTCGAGGTGCGGGCCAGCGCCACGAAGAAGCCGACTATGCCGCCGCCGATAAGCGCAATGATCGTCAGAAGCACGGTCCATTGCAGGGCGGTCAGCAGGAAGCCGAATTCGTTCCAGCCGAAAGTTCGAAGAGTCATGACTGCACCTCCGGCATGGCGGTCATCGTCTTGCGGGCAACGCGACGGCCGAACAGCCACATGCCGACGAGGGCAAGAATGAGCCGCAGGCTGAGCGCCAGCGCAAGATAGATGAGCGTGACGACGATATAGACCTCAAAGGAGCGATAGGTCTGCGATTCCACGAAGGCTGCGGCAGCCGCAAGCTCATGGGTGGAAATGGCCGAACATATGCTCGATGCCAGCATCATCAGCACGAACTGGCTGCACAGCGAGGGATAGACCTTGGCGATGGCCGGCACGATGATGACGTGGCGATAGATCTGGTACTTGGTGAAACCCAGCGCCTCGCCCGCCTCGATCTGCGACTTGTGCACCGCCTCGATGCCGGCGCGGATGATTTCCGTCGAATAGGCCGCGAGATTGATCGTCATGCCGATCAGCGCCGCCGTATCCGCCCCTACCCTGAAGCCGAGGCCCGGCAGGCCGAAATAGACGATGAAAAGCTGCACGAGAAACGGCGTATTGCGGATGATTTCCACATAACCGTCCACGATGATGCGGACGATGCCGCCATTGATGGACCGCAGCGAGGCCAAAAGAATGCCGAAAGCGCAGCCGAGCACGATGGACAGGACAGACAGCTTGATCGTCAGCCATATGCCGTTCAGAATCTCGTTCTGATACTGGGCGAGCGCGCCGAATTGGAATGTATAGGACATGCGTCACTCCGTTGACATTTCCCGGGCCCGCCGGAAGTCTTCACGGCGGGCGCGTTGAAAGCTCAATCAGAAGCTTGGCAATTGCGGCAGCGGACGGCCGGTCCACTTGACCGAGATGCGGTCGAGATCGCCGGACATCTTCATGAGGTAGATGGAGGTATTCAGCCACTGGCGCAGCTCGAAGTCCTCAAGCTTGGTCGCCATGGAGTTGCCCTGCTGGAAGAAGGTGAAACCAACCTGCAGACCGGCTTCCGGACGCTGCTTGATGATCGCCTCACCAACCGTGGACGGCAAGGCGACAGCATCCACCTGACCGGCGAGCAGTGCCTGGGCGCTGGTGGAATCGTCTTCGTAAACGACGATTTCAAGACCTTCGACATTGGCCTTGCGCAACGCGGTTTCCTGCGAGGAACCGCGATTGACCGAAACACGCTTGCCCTTGAGGCTGTCGAGATTTTCGAACTTCTGGTCCTTGCCGGAAATGATGTCCATGTTGAAGGCGCTGTAAGGCTGCGTGAACATCACGGTCTTGGCGCGCTCGCCGGTCGGCGCAAGCGTCGCGACAAGAAAATCGACCTTGCCGGTCTGAAGTGCGGGAATACGCGCAGGCGGCGTCAGCGGCACCAGTTCAACCGGCAGCGACAGATAAGAACCAATGAGATTGGCGACATCGACGTCGTAACCGGAAGGATTGCCCTTCTCGTCCACCATGCCCATCGGCGGCGCACCGGTCAGAACACCGATCTTGACCTTGCCGCGCGCGGTGATCTCGCTGAGCGAGACGGCTTGGGCAGACGTGGTGGCGGCAAGCGTTGCTGCTGCAACACCGACGGCGACGGTCATGTTCTTCAGAAATCTGGATATGCTCATGGTTTCTCCTCCAACCTTAAAGTGGCTGCCCAGAATGGAACAGCGGCCTTGCGCAAACCGGAAAATGTTCTCGATAACATTTTAACGCGATTGACTAAAAACTCCTCCCAAGAAACCGCGAAAGCACAAAACCAGATGAATTTCCCATGAAATTCAATTTTTTCGGCTGGTTATCGATTTTCCTCTGTTCGACACCGTTTCACGTTCTTGGCAGGATCAATAATGCATGTTATCGGTATCATTGCAAGTCCGATCTACAGAACTGTTTAGGTCGGCATTCATTCGGGAGGAAACATGTATACACGCTCGGCAATTTTCGAAGGCAGGATTCACCCCGGTCGGGAGGAGGAATTTTTCCGCATCGTCGAGGAGAAATTGCTGCCGGTCTGGAAACGCATGCCGAATGCGCAGGCCGTGCGGGTTATGCGCACTGAGCGCACGGACCCGGACGCGGCCTCAATCATCATGGTGCAGGAAATCGACTATCCGTCGATGGAAGCAGTGGAGGAAGCGCTGGTTTCCCCCGTCCGGCTGGAAGGCCGGGTGCTGACGGATGAGATGATGAGCATGTGCGACGGACGTTTTTACCATCTGGTCTATAGCCGCGTCGCATAAATCCGGTGCACGCCGCATCGATCTGCAATCATACGGCGTGCTTTCCCTTATTGTCTTCGTGTATGTCTTGTCCTGAACCGGTTCGAATTTAGGGAGACATGCTTTGGTGGAGCGCACGCCTTTGGCCGCAGCGTTAGTCACGTCAAAAAAAGCAACCATGAGCGATGTCTCGAAACTCGCGGGCGTCTCCAAGATGACCGTTTCGCGGGTGCTGGCCGATCCCGCCCTGGTGTCCGAAGAGACCCGCCAGAAGGTGATGAAGGCCATCGAGAAGCTGGGTTATGTGCCGGACCGCATCGCCGGTTCGCTGTCCTCCCGCCGCACCAATTTCATCACCGCCATCCTGCCGACGCTCACCAACTCCAACTTCGCCGATAGCGCACAAGGGCTTGCCAATGCGCTGCGCGCCGCCGATTACCAATTGCTGATCGGTTACACCATGTACGATCTGCAGGAGGAAGAACGCGTCATCCGCACCATGATGGAGCGCCGCCCCGATGCTATCGTCGTCGCCGGCACGGTGCATACCAAGATGGCGAGCGAGGTGCTGATGCGCGCCGGTATCCCGATCGTGGAAATCTGGGATGTTCCCGAACACCCGATCGACCATGCGGTCGGTTTTTCCAATTACGAAGTGGGAAGAACTGCCGCCAAACATCTGATATCGCTTGGCTTCAAGCGAATCGGCGCGCTCGGATCGAGGGCCGATGGCGATGTGAAGGACTGGCGTGGCGAAAGCCGCCTGCTCGGTTTTGGCGCGGCTCTGCGGGAAGCCGGCATTGCCGACGATCTCATCATCCGCGAGGGCAGCGCCCCGGTCTCCTATGACCACGGGGCAAAGACCCTCGGCTCGCTACTGGCCAAGGCCCAGGATGTCGAGGCCATCTTCGCCGTATCGGATATTTCCGCCGTCGGCGCGCTGATGGAATGTCATCGACGGGGAATCAGTGTCCCGGACCGCATTTCCATCCTCGGCTTCGGCGACTTCGATATCGGCCGGCAATGTTACCCGGCGATTTCAACGATCCGCGTCGATGCCCAGATGATCGGCCGCAGGGCGGGCGAGTTGCTGCTTTCGATACTGGAGGCGGAAAAGGATGCCATTGTTCCCGAAGGCGCAAGGGTGGATGTCGGCTTCGAGCTGATCGTGCGGGAGACGACGAAGCGGCTGGGTGGGTGAGGCTCTAGCTAGAGCGGGCGCCACTTGTTTCTTCTCCCCGCCGGGGAGAAGTCCGCGGCAGCGGGATGAGGGGGCACGCTCTCCGAAATCCGGCAACGTTACCCCCTCATCTGACCCTTCGGGCCATCTTCTCCCCGGCGGGGAGAAGAAAGACGCCGAACCGATGCAGCCCGATTGGGGTATAGACCTTTAAAGGCCCTCCCTACCGCGCACCCCACGTATCCGTCAGACGATACCCTTCCGGCCACGGATCGGACGGGTCGAGCATGTGCTGGTGGATACCGGTGATCCAGCCGCGACCGGAGATTTCCGGCAGGATGGCTGGACGGTCGCCGACCGTTGTCGTTCCAAGAATACGGCCGGTGAAGGTAGAGCCGATCAGCGACACCGCCGTCAGGGTTTCGCCCTCCTTCATTTCGCCACGCGCATGCAGCACCGCCATGCGGGCCGAAAGTGCCGTGCCGGTCGGCGAACGGTCCACCTTGCCCGGCTGGATGGCAACGGCCGCCCCTGCCCGCAGGCCTTCGGCCGTGCGCTCCACCTTGCCCGCAAACAGGCAGAAGGAAAAATGCCGCCAGTCCGGGTTTTCGGGATGGTCGAAGCCCAAAGCCTTGTTGGCGGCATTGGTGATGCGCACGCCGAGGCGGGCAATCTCATGCGCCTCTTCCGGCTTCAGGCTAAAGCCCATAGCTTCGGCATCGACGATGACGAAGCTGTCGCCGCCATAGGCCGTGTCCACTTTCAGCGTACCGAGGCCTTCAACCTCGAGTTCGACATCGAGCTTTGCGGCAAAGCTCGGCAGGTTCTGCACGAAAATGCGCTCGGCCTTGCCGTTGCGGCATTCGGCGCGCACCTTCACCAGCCCGCCTGGCGCTTCCAGCAGCATATGGGTTTCCGGCTCCTGCATCGGTACGATGCCGCCATCCAGAAGTACGGTGGAAACGCAGATGGAATTGGAGCCGGACATGGGCGGCGTGTCTTCCGGTTCCATGATGATGAAGGCGGCATCCGCATCGGGATGTTTCGGCGGCACCAGCAGGTTGACGTGCCGGAACACGCCGCCACGCGGCTCGTTGAGCACGAAATTGCGCAGGGTCTCATCGCGGGCGATGAAGCGGCTCTGCTCCCAGATCGTCTCGCCCGGCGGCGGCTTCACTCCACCGACGATCACGTCCCCGACTTCCCCTTCCGCATGGGCGGAAATCACATGAACGGTCTTGATACTGCGCATTCAAAACTCCTTAGGAAAGCCATGAAGGAAGAAGGGATGGAGCACGGCCGGTCAGCGCGCTTTCCACGCAATCGGCAAGGCTGCCGAAGCGCACTGCGCGACCGCTGAGGCCGGGTCCGTAATGGGCGTATTTGCCGGAATTGGTCATCAGGGCACGGGTCTTCGTCGGGAAGACCGGCTCGGAAATGGAGCACCAGCAAAGATCAGGCAGCACCTGCACACCGCTGTCGCGCAGGCTTTGCAAAGTGCCGTCCAGCCCGGCCGCATCGATGACCTGCTGGCCGGCTGTGACGATGACGGCGACATCCGCGTGACGCCGGCGGCCGGCAAATTCAGCCGCAAGCGCGTGGCACTCATCCAGCGAGGCGTGCGGGCTGCCGATGGCGACAAGTTGCACCTCTTCCGGTCCCTCATTGAGAAGCGACCAGCCGGCGGCCATATCGGAGAGTGAGACGGTGACGATATCGGCCGTTTCGAGAGGCGGAAGAGCAGCTTCCGGTGTTACGCCCTCTATATGAAGCATGGGCGCAGCGGAGGTGGTGCCGAAAGCGGCGCAAAGCGCCTTTAGATCATCCCGTGACGGCTTCGCAGGGCCAAGGCCGCGCAGCAGCGGAATGCAATCCGGCGCGGCCTTGCCCGCCAGATAACCGACGAGCGGCCAGAAGGCATCATCCACGCCCTGTGGCAAAGCCACATTGACGATGCGCTGAGGACGGCGATTTTCCTTTAGATAGACGCCGGCAAGCGGCGCCCTGCCCGTAAGCGCGATGCAGAGATCGAGAAAATCCGGATGTTTCGCCGTGCGCGCGCCAAGCACCGTATTGGCGAAGATCACCGCGTTCGATTCGGCCCAGGCGATCATGTCGCCGGCCCGCGGCGCGCTGTCGAGCAGGTAAGGCGAACAGGTGAAAGTCGGGCGACAGCCCATGCGCACATAGGCATCCGCCAGCCTTGCGGCCGGGTCGCCGAAATCCTCCGGCATGCCCTGCGAACGCCAATGCGCCTTGTCCACCGAAATGGCGTTCATGGTCGTCGGCACCCGTACCTTCGCGCCCATCTCCGCCATTTTTTCCGCGAAGGTGAGATTGGCGGGGCTGGCATAGATGCAACCGTCAATGTGGCCCTGCGTGACATCGACAAGCGCCGATGCACCCTGCTGGGCGGCCATGGCGACGGTGATGCGCATGGCCTGCTGCACGGCGATGCCATCGCGCCCTTCGAGCATGGCCCGGTCGTCATCCCCAAGATCGAGATGCGCCGTCGCCGGCGAGGTGACGGCAAGGGAAACGCCATCGGCTTCAATGGCCTTCTCATCGATACGGACATGAACGGCTTCGGAAAACCGGGCGAAATTTTCCGCGTCGAGGCGCAGCACCGGCAAAGGCTTGCCGAACATTTCGGCGGCGATCAGCGCGCCCAGCGTCAGCACGTCCTCGGCCTCGCAGAAGACCAGCGCCGAAGGCGCACGGCCCGTCAGGATAAGATCGAGCAAGACACCTGAACCGGTGCAGGAACCGCGGCTGGTGGGCATGAACAGCACGCCGCCGGTGAGACAGGTGCCATGCAGCGGGTGGTGCACGTCGATGACCCCGCCGGTGGCGGGATCGACGCCGCCCCAGAAACTCAGCGCTTCGGTGGTGGAGATCGCCGGCCCTTCAGCCGAACCGGCCAAAATGCTGCGGGCTTCAGAAACGGCTGTTGTCGAGAGGGAAGAAGACATCGGAAATCCCCGTCAGAAGCGTTGCGGCGAAAATGCCCTTGTATCGATGGCGGGTTTTTGCCCCGTCAGAAGATCGGCGACGATTCGGGCCGTGCCCGCCGATTGCGTCAACCCCAGATGCCCGTGGCCGAAAGCATAAACCACCCGCGCCGTGTGCCGTGCTTGGCCGATGGCCGGCAGGCTGTCCGGTAGCGAGGGGCGAAAGCCCATCCACTGCTTGCCGCCTTCGGTCTTCAGGCCCGGCAGGAAGGCTTTCGCCTTGGTCAGCAGCGCTTCGGAACGGGCGAAATTGGCCGGAAGCTCCAGTCCGCCCAGTTCCACCGCGCCACCGACGCGGATGCCGGAGGAAAGCCGCGTGACGACGAAACCATGGCCGCCGAAAGTCACCTGCGTGCGCAGATCGAAGGCGCCAGACGGCAGGGTCGTATTATACCCCCGTTCGGTTTCCAGCGGAATTTTTTCCCCGAGCGAACGGGCGATGCGATGCGAAAAGGCGCCGGCCGCCAGCACCACCCTGGCGGCCTTGCGGGTGCGCCCATCATGGCTCACCACCTCCACACCGTCTTCCAGCGGCCTGAGCGAAGCGATATCGAGGCATTCGATACGGCCGCCAATGGTGCGGAAATGCTCGGCCAGCGCCAGCGTATAAAGCTTGGGGTCGGCGATGGAATACCAGCCGGGCGTGAACGTGCCGCAGGTGAAACGCGGCGCGATGCCGGGCTGTATCTCAGCCATCTGTTCGGCATTGAGATGCCGGAACTCGATGCCGTGCCGCTCGCGCGCCTTCCAGCCGGGAAGCGAGGCTTCGAATTCCGCCTCGCTTTCATAGACCTGGAGGTTGCCCTCCTTGCGCAGCATGGCGATGGTATCGGTCTTTTTCAGGAACGGCTCCAGCTCGGCCTTCGCGAGATCCATCAGCGCGGTCTGGGCGGCGGTCGAATGTTCCACCTTCGAAGCGGCGCAGGCCCGCCAGAACCGGAACATCCACGGCGCGATCTTCAACGCGTAGGAAGGCGGCACGCTGAGCGGACCAAGCGGATCGAGCAGCCACTTCGGCGCCTTCCACAGAATGCCGGGCGATGCCAGCGGCAGGATATCGGTGAAGGCGAAGGCACCGGCATTGCCGGCGGACGCGCCCGCCGCCGGTCCCTCGCGGTCGATGACCGTGACCGAGAGGCCACGGCCCTGCGCCGCAATTGCCGCCGAGAGGCCGACGACGCCGGCCCCGATGACGATGACATCATTTGCAGGCATTACCGCACGCTCGCCAGGAACTTCTGCGTCTCAGGATGCTGCGGCGCGCCAAAGAGCTGATCCGGCGTACCGATTTCCGCCATCACGCCCTGATGGAAGAAGGCTACGCGGTTCGAGACATCGCGGGCGAAGGCCATTTCGTGCGTGACGCAGATCATCGTCATGCCCTCATCCGCCAGCATCTTCAGCGTGTCGAGCACTTCGCCGACCAGCATCGGATCGAGCGCGGAGGTCACTTCGTCGAACAGCATATATTCGGGCGACATGGCGAGCGCGCGGGCAATCGCCATACGCTGCTGCTGGCCGCCGGACATGCGGTTCGGGTAGACCTTCAGCTTTTCGGCAAGACCGACATGGGTCAATTGTTTGACGGCGATTTCCTCGGCCTGCTCCTTGGAGATGCCAAGAACCTTGCGCGGCGCCAGCATGACGTTCTCAAGCACGGTCAGATGCGGAAAGGCGTTCCATTGTTGGAAAACGATGCCGACCTTGCGGCGCAGCTTGTTGAGGTCGGTCGATTTGGCATGCACTTCCGTGCCGTCGATGACGATCTTGCCGCTATCGATCGGCTCCAGGCCGTTGAT
This sequence comes from Agrobacterium sp. ST15.13.015, assembly GCF_027871645.1. Classification (NCBI taxonomy): domain Bacteria; kingdom Pseudomonadati; phylum Pseudomonadota; class Alphaproteobacteria; order Hyphomicrobiales; family Rhizobiaceae; genus Agrobacterium; species Agrobacterium sp. ST15.13.015. The sequence continues at coordinate 232,054 of NZ_JAQAHF010000006.1, read as the reverse complement.
GCAGGTCAGCAACGTCGACTTGCCGGAACCGGAGCCGCCGATGATGGTGACCACCTCGCCCTTGTTGACGGTGAGGTTGATCCCTTTCAGAACCTCCAGCGGGCCGAAGGATTTGCGGACGTTTTCGATCTCAATCATTGGGGGACCACCGTCTTTCGAGATACCCGCCGAAACGGGCGATGGGGAAACTGATAAGGAAGTAGATGGCGCCGCAGATCATCAGGATCGTCAGCGGTTCCTGCAGGCGGGTGACGAGGATCTGCGAGGCGCGCAGAAGCTCGATGAGGCCGAGCCAGAGCACCAGGGCCGAATCCTTCATGACACCGAGCGTGAGCCCGATCCATGCGGGCAGCGACACGCGGGTGGCGAGCGGCAGCACGATGTAGCGCATATCCTGCGACCAGGTCATGCCCAGCGAACGGCAGGCGCGGCGCGTATTCGACGGTACGGCATCAATGCCGCCGCGCACGATCTCGGTGCAATAGGCCGCCGTATAAAGCGACAGCACCACGCAGGAGGTGGTGAAAGGCGGCCAGCCGAGCTTGGCGATCGACTGGAAAGCATTGCCGAGCACGAGCTGGATGAGCAGCGGCACGGAACGGAAAATATCCAGCACGAAAGTCAGCGGCAGCGACCAATAGGGGCCGAACTGGAAACGGATGATACCGAAGATGATCCCCATGATGGTGCCCGCCGTGACGGCGACGGCGGTGACGGCAAGCGTCATGCCGGCACCCTTGGCCAGGAAGGCGAGATCACTCCAGGTGAGAGCGGTTTCAAACATGGCTCACCTCTCTCAATAACGGAACAGACGCGCGGCCAGCAGACGGGCGGCGAGCGTGACGATCTTGGCGATCACGTAATAGATGACCGCGGCGAGCGCGAAGAATTCGAAGGTGCGGAACGAGCGCGCATTGAGCGCCTGCGTGACGCCGGCGAGATCCGTATTCATGCCGACCGTGACACCGAGCGAGGTCATGAGGATTGCCCAGACCATCTGGTTGGTGGCGGGCAGGAACGCAACGCGCAGCATCTGTGGCAGGATGATCAGCCGGAAGGTCTGCATCGAGGTCATGCCGAGCGAACGGCCAGAGCGCGTCTGCGTATCGGGAATGGCCTTTAGCGCGCCGCGGAAATTTTCCGCGAGATAACCGGCATTGTTGAAGGCGATACCGACCAGAAGCGCGGTATAGGGGCTCAAATGAATGCCGAAATTGCCAAGGCCGAAATGGGCCATGTAAATCTGGAACAGCGCCGGCGTGTTACGGGCGACTTCCACCCAGACGGCGGCGAAAGCGCCGAGAATGCGGTTGCCGGAAAGCCGGAACAGCGTCAGCACGATGGCGCAGGAAAGACCGATCACCATCGACAGAATGGCGATCTGCAGCGTCACCACCGCACCGTCCAGAAGCTGCGGCAGAGCCTTCAGCGCCTGATTCCAGTGGAATGTATAATTGAACATTAAGCGTCCCGCCTTTTCAGAAACGATCAACGGCGCGATCATCTTGACCGCGCCGTTTACGAAAAGTCCTGATCAGCGATAAACGCCGTTGACGGTGAGCGAAGGAACTTCGCCGCCAACCCATTTTTCATAGAGTTCGGCGTAACGGCCGGTGCGAACCTGCTGGTTGATGAAGAGGTTCAGGTAGTTGATGAAGCCGTATTCGTCACGGTTGGTGAAGAGCGCGACATAGTCAATGTCATAGGGCGCCTTGCCGACCACGGAGATGCCCGCGAACTTGCCGCCCTTGACGTTGGACTGCGCAACCGTCGAGGTGGAGACGGTGGCGTCGATCTGGCCCTGGCTGAGCGCGAGGAACACGTCTGCCTGCGTCTGGTACGGACGGAATTCGCCAGTGCCCCATTCCTTGACCGTCTTTTCGAGCGCGATGGCTTCGAACGTGCCGGCAGTCGCGCCGACCGTCTTGCCCTTCATGTCCTCGAAGGACTTGATGCCCGACTTGTCGTTGGCGGTAACGGCCATTTCGAAAGCGAAGTAAGGCACCGTCATGCCGACCGTCTTGGCGCGCTCCAGCGTATCGGAGGTGGACGCAACGCCGACATCGACGCGGCCGGACATCAGCGCCGGAATGCGCTCGGGGAACGGCGTTTCGACGATTTCAGCCGTGACGCCGAGCGCCTTGGCAAGATCGTTGCAATAATCGACATCGAAGCCGATCGGGTTGTTGGCGTCATCACGCGCGCCCATGGGCGGGAAATCGAGCACGACGGCGCAACGCAGCGTGCCGGACGAAATGATGTCGTCAAGTTTGTCGGCCTTGGCCGGCGTAATAGCGAAAGTGGCGGCCAAGAGGCCGGCGACGATGACCGATTTTTTCATTCTTTATTTGCTCCCACAATTGGTCTGCCCTTGAAGGCGCGGTCACTATTTCCCCATGGCGGCGATAAATCAACATAAAAATACAACGAGTATACAAAAAGAATTTTTGCATGTGCGAACTGATGAGGTTCGCGGATGATTACGCAAGCCAGCGCCGGGGGGAGCGGACAAGGTTGGTGAAACGTCCGGCATCCTCGTTCCGTGGTTGTCACAGGAATCTGGCCTGCCCAAATCTTTGGGCTAAAAAAGGCTTTCCGACGCGCAGACGCGCCGACCGGATTTCTGTAACAAGCAAAGGAATGACGGCTTAAGGTGTCTTCGTGTTTGAGAGGGTCACCTTCTGCTCGGACTGAGCTTCATCGAAAAGACACGTTGCAATACTCACGCCTTTGTATACTTTATGTATTCAAAATGTGCGAGCCCTATCGGAGGACTATGATGAGCGACACGACCACTTTGACCATTGAGGCACTTTTCCAGCGGGTCGAGTCGATTTTTTTGAGGGCCGGGGTGAATGATGTACAGTCGGGAGCGCTGGCGCGCGTCATTACTGCCGGTGAGCGGGACGCCTGCAAGTCCCACGGCATCTACCGTATCGAAGGCGCGCTCCGCACCGTCAAGGCCGGCAAGGTGAAGCCCGACGCCATACCTGAAGTGGCTGAAGACGACGGCACGGCCATCGTCAAGGTCAATGCCCATGGCGGCTTCGCCAACCCCGCCTTCGAACTTGGTCTGCCGGTTCTGGTGGAGCGAGCGAAACGTGCGGGGATCGCTGCACTCGTCATCAATGACTGCACGCATTTCTCGGCGCTCTGGCCGGAAGTCGAGGGCCTTACCTCGAATGGTCTCGCCGGGCTGGTCATGTGCCCGAGCTATTCCACCGTTGCGCCCACCGGCGGAACCAAGCCTCTGCTTGGCACCAACCCCTTCGCCTTCGGCTGGCCGCGCAAGCACACCTCCCCTTATGTCTTTGATTTCGCGACCTCGGTTGCGGCCCGCGGTGAAATAGAACTACACCGGCGGGCCGGAAAGCCCCTGCCGGAAGGCTGGGCTCTGGATGCCGACGGCAAGCCAACGACTGACCCGGAAGCGGCCCTTGCCGGCTCCATGCTGCCCTTTGGCGGCCACAAGGGATCGGCCATCGGCACCATGATCGAGCTTCTCGCCGGCATCATGATCGGCGATCTCACCAGCCCCGAAGCGCTCGAATTTCTCGGCACCACCACGCTTGCCCCGACCCATGGCGAGCTGATCGTCGCTTTTTCGCCTGAGACCTTCGCCAAGGGGCGCCCCGGCGATCCTTTTCAGCGCGCGGAAGTGCTGTTCGACGCCATCATCGGCCAGGGCGCCCGCCTGCCCTCGGGCCGCCGCTTCACTGCACGCGCGAAGTCCGAAAGCGAAGGCATTACCCTCACCGCCGCCGAAATGGCCGGGCTCGACCGGTTGCTGGAGAAGGGGCTGGATGCGGTTTCCTGAGCGCGTTTGGATGTGGAAATGAAAAAGGCCCGCGATCGCGGGCTCTCTCATAACGACAGCGTCACTCAGCTTTCTTTGCGACTGCATAGCATCCCCTCTCCGTCACCCCGGACTAGATCCGGGGTCCAGCGCGATCAAGTCCTTGATCGCGGACGATTCCTTTCACGGCGCAGACGCGCCGTGGCTGGATGCCGGATCTAGTCCGGCATGACGGAAAAGAGACATCAAATCTCATCACATACAAAAAAGGCCCGCAGTTGCGGGCCTTTTGTTTTCACTTCAGCGACTGATCAGGCAGCCTTGCAGGCCTGCACCGCACCCGGCAGCTTGCTCCAGTCGGCATACCAGCTGTTGAACAGCTTGAACTGCGCCTCGACATAACCGCGCTGGCTGTCGGTCAGGGCGTCGGTTTCGTTGAAATGCAGCGTGTATTCCTTGTCGCCCTTCAGCACCATCATGTGCTTGAAATAGAGAACCAGATCCGGGCCTTCATCGAAGGACGAGAGAACGGCGAGCGCCTGTTCCAGCTCCAGCGCGCGGGCGCGGGCATCTGCATCGCCCTTGGCGGCGGCCTGCGACAGCTTGCAGAGGTGAATGACTTCCTTCGGCAGAACATTGCCGATGCCGGTGATGGCACCGGTGGCGCCGCAATTGACGAAGCCATGGAAAACAGCCGTATCGACGCCGATCATCAGGGTCACCTCGTCATCGCGGCTGGTGATGTTTTCGGCAGCGTAACGCATATCGGCCGGGCCACCGAATTCCTTGAAGCCGACCAGGTTCTTGTGCTCGGCGCGCAGCGCGAAAAAGAGATCGGCGCGAGTGGCGAAGCCGTAATAGGGGCTGTTGTAGATGACGGCCGGGATTTCCGGTGCGGCCGAGAGGATGGCCTTGAAGTGGGCCTTCTGGGCGGCGATGACCGAACCGCGCGACAGGACGCGCGGAATGACCATCAGGCCTTTGGCGCCAACCTTCTGGGCGTGGGCGGCATGGGCGACGGCAGATGCCGTGTTGACCGCGCCGGTGCCGACGATGACCGGAATGCCGGCTTTCACCAGGCGTTCCACGCCTTCCATGCGCTGCTCGTCCGTCAGGAGCGGCCAGTCGCCCATGGAACCGCAATAAACCACGGCCGACATGCCATCAGCGATCAGTTCCTTGCCCTTGCGAACAAGCGCATCGAAATCAGGGGTGCGATCATCCTTGCAGGGGGTCATCAAGGCGGGAATCACGCCGGAAAAAATGCTGGCCGTCATTTCAAGCTCCTAAGGGACATGTTTTTCGGGAATGGACGCACCTCCGCGCCACCCTTTTCGACAAGGACATTACAATCTTGTATTTTATTTGTCGACAAGAAATCGACAAGCTAAAGATTTATTTCCAGCCGTTCGTTTCGCACCAGCAGTTTCTGCACCTGCCGCACGATCTGTTCGGCGTGCTCCCGCGCCAACCTTTCGGAAAGAGCGATATCGCGCGCGGCAATGGCCGCAATCATCTCTTCATGGTCATCGACGAAGCGCTTGGGCAGACGATCGTCATAGGATTGATAATAAAGCCGGAGGATGCGTCGTCCCTCGTCCAGCAGCCGCTTGAACAGGCTGGTAAAATAGGGATTCCGCCCGGCCTCGGCGATGGAGAGATGAAGGGCGGCATTGGTGGAAATCATCGCCAGCGCGTCCTGCTCCTCAACCGCAATGGCAAATTCCGCATTGTGGGCGCGGATGCCGGCCAGATCTTCCGGGCGGTGATATTGCGCGGCAAGCTGCGTCGTTACCCGATACATCAACACCAGCGCATCGAAATAGGTGTGCATGTTGAGGAAATCGATATTCGACACCATGGTCGAACGGTTCGGCAACGTATCGATCAGCCCCTCGCCCGAAAGCCGCACCAGCGCCTCGCGGATCGGCGTGCGCGACATCTTGAACCTTTCGGCAAGTTGCACCTCATCGATGGGGCTGCCCGGCGGCAGAACCAGATCGAGAATCTCGTCGCGCAGCAGATCATAGACCATCTTCACGCCGGAGCCGCGCTTGCGCTCGGCAGAAGCAATTATATCCGTCATCATCAAATCCCTCTTGTCGACATAAAGAGTACTATTATATTTTTTCCCGATCAACGCCGCGCAGCGCCGCAGCCTCTTCGAATGGCGGAATAATTGTTCAAAAACAACAAAAAGCCGTCGCGAAAATTGCCCGCGACGGCTTTTGAACGTTCAGTTTGTGGCGTGGACGCTGTTTATAGGGCATCGCCGACTAAAGAAGGCGATTTAATCAGGACCGCGCTCCTCAAGCCAGCATCAATTGCGCAGGCCGGTGGCGACGACCGAAATCTTGAAAGCGCCGTCCAACGTCGGGTCGAAGGAAGCGCCCATCACCACATCGGTTTCTTCGCTCACCGCCTCGCGCACCAGCGTCATTGCCTCATCGATCTCGTAAAGCGTCAGATCGTTGCCACCGGAAATGGAAACAAGAGCGCCGCGCGCTTCCTTCAGCGACGGTTCGCCGAGCAGCGGGTTGGCAATGGCTGCGGCCGCCGCTTCCGAGGCGCGCTTTTCACCCTTGGCCTGCGCCGTGCCCATCAGCGCCCGGCCGCCATTCTTCATGACATAGCGCACATCGGCGAAATCGAGATTGACCAGGCCTTCGCGCAGGATGAGATCGGTGATGCAGCGCACGCCAAGCGACAGAACCTTGTCAGCCGTCTTCAGCGCATTTTCGAAGGTCGTGCCGGCATCGGCAATGCGCAGCAAGTTCTGGTTGGGGATGACGATGACGGTATCTGCCGTGTTGAGCAGGTTGGCGAAGCCATATTCGGCAGCCCGCATGCGGCGCGCGCCTTCGAAGCTGAAGGGAAGCGTCACGACACCGACGGTCAGGATGTTCTTCGCCCGGCAGGCTTCGGCAATGACGGGAGCAGCGCCCGTGCCGGTGCCGCCGCCCATGCCGGCGGTGATGAAACACATGTCATAACCGCTCAGGTGATCCATGATCTCGTCGAGGGAATCGATCGCTGCCTGCCGGCCAACCTCGGGATCGGCGCCTGCGCCAAGCCCGCCGGTCAGTTCGGAGCTGAGCTGCACGAGCCGCGGCGCGTTGGTCTTCTTCAGCGCCTGCGCATCCGTATTGGCGGCGATGAAATCGACGCCGCCGATGCCCTCGGCAATCATGTTGTTGATCGCGTTGCCGCCACCGCCACCGACGCCGACGACGGCGATATTGGGCGTGTTGCGGGCAATGGTGGCGCGCGGAGACTGGGTCATCGTCTTATTCTCTTTCTAAACTCATAGGGTCCCGCGCCGTTCTTTGACTGCGGCACGCGAATGATCGGCAAGGTTCCAGCGCTTCCTCCCCGATGGGGAAAGAGGCTGTAACGCTTTGAATTTCCATGCCGGCCTTTCACCCCATAATGGCGAAAGAACGGTGTTCCAGGGGGCGAAAGATGCTCCACGGCGACGTTCTCCGACCCCTTCCCCGGATGAAAACCGAACCGAATCAACTGCTTCGCTGTTGAAAGGTGATAGCCGAAAAGGCACACCGTTTACACTCCATTCACTATGTTTATCTCACTTTGGAACGAGTTGCGCCGAGAAGTGTTTGCATGCCGACCGCGCTGGAGCGGCGGGAAATAAAACGGAACCGGTCCCGCCGCTCCGGGTTTAGTTGAAGCCTCGGATGATCCGCAACCGCGATTCAGTTTTCAATCCGTTGCTCTGAAACACAGAATGGAGGCAGGCATATGTTGGCAGACGTCTTGCAAAACGAACCGGGTTTCCGCACGGAACAGCCGCGTGTGCTGATCGTGGAAGACGAATTCCTCATCGCCATGGATATAGAGGATTCCATTTTGCAGGCGGAAGAAGAGGCCGATGTCATCGGCATCGCCAACCGGCTGGAAGACGCCGTGGCGCTTGGCAGCCGCGCCGATATCGCCTTCGTCGACGTCAACCTTGCCGACGGACAGACCGGCCCGGAGATCGGACGGCGGCTTTCCCAAGATCATGGCGTGGTGGTGATCTTCATGACGGCAAACCCCGAAGTCGTCGTCAATCTCGGCATCGGCGCCGGCGTAATCGCCAAACCCGTGCCGCAGGATGCCGTGGAGCAGTGCCTCGCCTATGCCCTTGCCAAACGTGCAGGCGCCCACGCCGTGACGCCCATCGGCATGATGGCTTTCGACTGAGATATTTCCTGAAGACAAGGGCAAGTTTCTGAAAACAAAAAAGCCCGCCGCGGGAGGAGGTGCGGCAGGCTTTTTGAAAAGATGAACAGCGATATGGGAGGAGGAAAACCGCTGTCCCCGGGGCAATCCTTTGGGAGGAGGAGTAAGGATCACCCGCTTTACCAAAAGGATGTGGGAGGAGGTACATCCCTTTCGATGATTGGAAGATAACATTTTTCTGCGCATTTGACAGGCATAAGCTTGCAGTACAGATATGCATTCATTGCATGGCGATATTCATCGCCTGAGGTCGAGAAAACCCCACCCTTCGGCTCGCACTTCGACATCGCCGGATTATCTGGCGGATATTCGCGGCAGAAGCATCCCCTATTCCCAAAACAAAAACGCCCGCTGAGCGGGCGTTTGGGCATTCAAAAGAGGCAATATCGCCTTGATTACCTGCCAACGGCGGCGCGGGCGACGCTGGTGATCTGGCTACGATCGATACCGAGATCGTGCAGTTCACGGGTGCTCATACGGCCGAGTTCGTTGATGGTCTGACGATATTTGCGCCAGTTATTGAAGCTGCGTGCTACGTTCATGACATTACCCTTTCTGAGGTTTAGGTGACGTCAGTAACGTTTTTCGTTCCGGCGTCCTTTGATGCCCCCTATATGCGCTTTTCGATGACGAATTAACAGGCAGAATAAGGCAATCCACCCATGCGCCAGACGCAAGGGTTCCCCATGACGCTTTGCGACGAAAAAGAAACGTGACTAAAATTCAGACGGTTCGCCGGGCCTGGAACCGCCCCCTGCCGCTCAGAACTTGTAGCGGACGCCGAAGACATTGGCGTTTGTCGCGCCCTTCATGTTGCCGAGCGTCTTGCCGCCACCGGAGCGGTGGTGAAGACGCCAGAAGAATTCCGTCGAAGAATCCTCGCTGAAGGACACGTTGATTTCCGGTCCCAGATAAAACAGGACATTCGCGTTGCCGTTGTCCTTGATTTCCTGTTCCCGCTCGCGGCCACGCTGCGCATCCGTGACGAGGCTGAGGCCGGCGGTAAAGCTCGGCGTGATGAACAGCCGCTCTCCGAGCCTGATCTGCTCGTAACGTGCAACCGGACCCGCCCAGACTTCACCGGTAAAGCCCTTGCCAAATCTGGCGGCGACGCCGATTTCGCCGCCGAGTTTCACGTTGCCGATGTGGTAGGGGTAGAACTGATAGCCGCCGCCCAGAATGGCGTTGCGCTCATATTCCACCGGAATGAGGGCTGCACTTTTCAGCATGTCCTCTTTCGTCAGGACGCCGCCGAAACCGAATATCGCTTCGCTCGTCTCCGACGTCATATCTTCTGACGCAAGAGATGGCGTTGCCGCCAGTGCGATCATGGCTGCCAGTGACAGACGTGCTGCAATATTCATTTTGCTACTCCTGAACAAAGCCCGCTTACCCAGCCGTCCTCATAGGCATATTCACGGAACGCGAACATACCGTTACCGAACACAATTAATTCAACTTGCGCGGAAACAGGCGGAATCAGCGCAGGAAACGTCTGAAACGGCGAAGCGCGAAAACGAAAAGCGCGGAGCCGATGGCCAGCAGCGCCAGCAATTGCGGCCAGACCACATCCAGCCCCGCCCCCCTGAAAAGCACCGATTGCGCCAGTATGACGAAATGGGTGTTGGGTGCGAGAAGCATGATGTACTGGATGATATCAGGCATGCTTTCACGCGGCGTCATGGCGCCGGAGAGCACCTGCAACGGCAGCAGGAACAGGATCAGCAGCATGCCGAATTGCGGCATGGAGCCTGCAACGGTCGCAAGGAAGATACCCATCGACGTCATGGCGAAGAGCTGCAACGCCGTTCCGAGCAGGAAGAGCAAGAGCGAGCCTTCGATTGGAATGGCGAGCAGGCCCCTGACGACGACGAACAGGGAAAATGCGGAGGCCACCAGCACGACAAGGCCCATGGACCAGACCTTGCTGAGCATGATTTCCAGCGGCGTGACCGGCATGACCAGCAGATGCTCGACCGTGCCATGCTCGCGCTCGCGAATGAGCGCGGCCCCCGTCAGCACGATCGACAGCATGGTGATGGCGGTGATGATGTTATTGATCGACCCGAACCACGACTTGTCGAGCTCCGGGTTGAAACGGGAGCGTAGCGTCAGGTCCACCGGCACCGACGTCGCACCGCGATAACGGTTGATATATTCCTGAACTTCGCTCGTCACGATGCTCTGCACATAACCGCCGCCGCTGAAAGCCTGGCTCATGCGGGTGGCGTCGATATTGAGCTGGATGGCCGGCTGTTGCCCAGCCATCAACCTGCGCTGGAAATCCGGCGGGATGTTGAGCGCGAAGGTATCGAGGCCCGCATCCATGCGCTTGTCCATTTCCGCAATGGAAATCTGCTTCGGCGGGGAGAAGTAAGGCGGATAAAAAGCCGTGCTGATGCGGCCTGAAAGCGGCGACTGATCTTCGTCAACGATGGCGATGGCGGCATTGTTCAGCGTCTCCGGCAGCGCACTGGAGCCAGTGTAAATCTGCAGTGTGAAGGCGTAGACGATGAGCAGCAGCAACATGCCGTCACGCGCAAGGCCGCGCAGTTCCTTGATGCCGAGCTGGAAGATGTTGGACGAAAACAGCTTCATGACGCCTGTTTCCTCAAAAGGGCGGCGCCGGCAATGAGAAGCAGCGGAATGGCAATGAGAAGCGGCAGGAACGAGCCGGAGAGCCCGGCGAAATCCAGCCCCTTGGAGAAGGTGCCGCGCGAAATGGTCATGAAATAGGTGGCGGGATAAATGTTGCCGATAAAGGCGCCTGCCCCCTGTAGCGACGAAACGGGATCGATCATGCCCGAATATTGCGTTGCCGGAATGAGCGTCAGCAGGGCCGTGCCGAAGATCGCCGCGATCTGGCTCTTCATGAAGGACGACATGAGAAGGCCGATGGAGGTGGCGATGATGACATAGAGCAGCGCTCCCGTCGCATAGGCGAGATAACTTCCGGTGAAGGGCACCTGAAAGATGAAGATGGCGAAGGCCGTCAGAAGCAGGAAATTGAGCATGCCGAGGGCGACATAAGGAAGCTGCTTGCCGATCAGGAACTCCAGCCGCGTGGTCGGCGTCACGTATAGATTGACGATGGAGCCGAGCTCCTTTTCCCTGACGACGCTGAGCGCCGCCAGCATGGCGGGAATGAGCATGAGCAGCAGCGGAATGACCGCCGGCACCATGGCGACAAGGCTCTTGACGTCCGGATTGTATCGATAGCGCGTTTCGATGCTGAAACTGCTTTGCGTGGCCGCGCTGCCGTAAATCTCGGCGGCCTTGCGCGCCAGCCATGTCTGGTGCATGCCCTGCACGTAACCGCGCACGGTCTCTGCCCGCTGCGGCATGGCGCCGTCGATCCAGGCGCCCACCTCCACCGTCTTGCCGCGCAGGACATCGCGGCCGAAACCAGGTGGGATTTCGATGGCGAGGCTCAGTTCCCCGTCACGCATCCGCCGGTCCATATCGGCATAATCGCGGATCGGTTCCTTCTCGATGAAATAACGCGAGCCGGCAATGTCGAGCACATAATCGCGGCTGATGGTGGAATCGTCGCGATCCAGCACCGCGAAGGTCAGGTCCTCGACATCGAGATTGATACCGTAACCGATGACGAACATCAGGATGACGCTGCCGAGCACCGCCAGCGTGCCGCGAATGGGATCGCGCTGCAACTCCAGCGCCTCGCGGCGCGTATAGCTGAACATGCGCCTGAAATCGAAAAACCGCTTACGATTGGATGCAGCATGTTGCGTCGCCGGCACCTGCGCTGTCGCGACGGGCGCTGCCGCAGGCTCCGCCTTCTTGACGCCCGAAGCATCCTCGAGATAGGCGACGAAAGCCTCTTCGAGCGTTGCGGCATTTCGGCTCTTGGTAATCGCGTCAGGCGTATCGCTGATCAGTACCTTGCCGGCATGCATCAGCGAAATCCGGTCGCAGCGCTCCGCCTCGTTCATGAAATGGGTGGAGATGAAGATGGTGACATTGTCGTTGCGGGAGAGATCGGCAAGGATTTGCCAGAACCCGTCCCGCGCCACCGGGTCGACGCCGGAGGTCGGCTCGTCGAGGATGAGAATGTCAGGCGAATGGATCATCGCCACCGCCAGCGACAGCCTCTGCCGGATGCCAAGCGGCAGGTCGTCCGGCAGTGTGTCCATGACCGCACCGAGATCGAAACGCTCGGCCATTTCGGCGATACGCGGTTGAATGGTTTCTTCCGGCAGCTTGAACAGGCGGGCGTGAAGATCGAGGTTCTGCCGCACCGTCAGTTCGGAATAGAGCGAGAATGCCTGGCTCATATAGCCGACGCGGTGACGGATCGCCATGTCGCTGGCATCCACCCTGTGCCCGAAAAGCTTCGCCTCGCCTTCGCTGGCGGCCAGAAGCCCCGTCAGCATTTTCATGGTGGTGGATTTTCCGCAACCGTTCGAGCCGAGAAAACCGAAAATCTCGCCACGCGGGATCTTGAAGCTGACATTGTCGACGGCGGTGAAATCGCCGAAACGCATACTGAGATGCGACGCCTCGATGGCATAATCACCCTCACCCGCCACCTTGCGCGGCGCGATATGGACTTCGTGGTAGCCTTCGCGCTTTTCTTCGGGCAGGAGCGCGATGAAGGCGGCGTCGAGATTGGGTGCGGAGGTGCGCTGGAGAAGTTCGGCAGGCGAGCCGGTGGCGAGTATTTTGCCGCCATCCATGGCGACCAGCCAGTCGAAACCGGCGGCCTCTTCCATATAGGCCGTGGCAACGATAACGCTCATGCCCGGACGCCCGGCCCGGATGGAATCGATCAGCTCCCAGAATTGCCGCCGCGACAGTGGGTCGACGCCCGTGGTCGGCTCATCGAGAATGAGCAGGTCGGGATCGTGGATCAGCGCGCAGCAGAGCCCCAGCTTCTGCTTCATGCCGCCGGAAAGCTTCATCGCGGGGCGGTCGGCGAAGGGCTCGAGGCCGGTACTTTTCAGCAGCTCGGCAATGCGCGCCTGCCGCTCCCTGCCGCCCTGTCCGAACAGCCTGCCGAAGAAATCGATATTCTCGAAGACGGACAGGGTGGGATAAAGGTTCTTGCCGAGACCCTGCGGCATATAGGCGATACGCGGGCAGGTATCCTCGCGGTGGCGCGGATCGGACATATCGCCGCCCAGAACTTCCACCTTTCCCCTCTGGATGGCGCGCGCGCCGGAGACGAGCGACAACAGGCTCGATTTGCCCACACCGTCAGGCCCGATAAGCCCGATCATCCGCCCGGCGGGGATCTCGACCGATATGTCGGCCAGCGCAATGGTGCTTCCGAAGGTCAACCGCACATCGGCCAATCGCGCGACCGGTGCATGCCTGTCATTCGTTGCGGGAGGCGCGACCATGGTGGCCACCGTCACTTGACGAGATTGCGTTCGAGGTTTTCCGGCCAGGCGGCCTGCGGATCAAGCCGGACATAGGCCATCCCGGGCAGCCCGGTTTTGACATATTGGATATATTTCTGCAGCAGCTCCTGCGGGATTTGCGCCCTCACCCGGAATGTCAGCTTCTGGCGTTCTTCTTCGGTTTCGACCGTTTTCGGTGTGAACTGCGCGACATCGGCGACGAAGGAAACCTTGGCGGGGATGGTATATTGCGGGGCGGCATCCAATATCAGGCGCACATCCGAGCCCATGGACGTGCGGCCGGCCTCGGCCGTCGGCAGGAAGAACGTCATATAGACATCGCCGAGATCGACGAGGTTCAGAACCCGTCCACCGGCGGACAGCACCTCACCGGGCTGGGCGATCCGATATTGCACGCGGCCATCGCGGGGCGATTTCAGCGTCGCATCGGCGATATCCGTCTCGATGCTTTCAATATCGGCCTGCGCGGCATCCACCGCCGCCTCGGCATCGACGATCTGCGCCTTGGCGGCGTTGATTGCGGCATCGGAGGCGGCAAGCGAGGCCTCGGCGGAAGCGAGCGTGGCGCGGGCGGACTGCTCGGCGGCTTCACTGTCATCGACGATCTGCTGCGAGACGGCGTTGCCGGTCAGCAGCTGTTTCGAGCGCGCATAGGTCTTGGAGGCGGAATCGAGCTGGGCCTTGCGCTGTTCCACCACTGCCAGTGCCGAGGTCTTTTCCGCCTCCCGCTGGGCGACAAGGCTGTGGGCCGTATCGATTGCTATTTTCGCACGGCGAAACTGTGCTTCCGCCTGACGTTTCCTCGCCTCCAGTTGCGCCGTATCCATTTGGGCAAGCACCTGCCCAGCATTCACGAAATCGCCTTCACGCACCATGATGTCCTGAAGGCGACCGGCGGTCTTGGTGGAAATATCGATCTCGACGGCCTCGATACGGCCGTTGCTGGCCACGAAACCGGCGGGAAGTCCCTCACCCTTCAGCTTTGACCAGGAGAAATAGGCGACACCGGCAATAACCAGAATCACCAGACCAACGAGCAAGCCTTTTTTAGACATCCGTCTTCCCCATGAACCCTTCGAATTTCAACCCTAATACGATGAAACCGAAGAAGCCAGCCACCTTTGCGTTTAGTATTCGCACCCGACATTTCTCCTATTTAAGAGGGGATAGATCGGGTTCAGGTGATGTCTAGACGTCAAGGTGTTTTGTGGCCTTGACACAAGTCAAATGCTTTGAGGGTTTCGGACAGACGCCTAAACCGGATGATGATGGCAAACCTCGTGGGTTGCAAAGCCCTATGAAACGGCCTCGTTTGGCAAAACCGCATCATCCGCACCCCGTCACCCCGGACTGATCCGGGGTCCAGCGCGATCAAGTCCTTGATCGCGGAAGAGTCTTCTCACGACGCAGACGCGCCGTGGCTGGATGCCGGATCTAGTCCGGCATGACGGAGGAGATGGTCTGCACCTTCGTATTTTGTCGCAGCGACCGGCGCCTTACACCGCCCGCGCCCGCTTCACCTCCACCTGCGTCCATTCCGGCAGCCAGTCGCGATGGGCCAGCAGCAGATCGTCCACCAGCGACCATATCTGGTCGAGATCCAGTTCCGCCGCCGTATGCGGGTCCATCATCGCCGCGTGGAAGATGTGCTCGCGGTTTTCGCTCATCAGCGCCCGCACCGTCAGTTCCTGCACATTGATGTTGGTGCGCATAAGGGCGGTGAGCTGCGGCGGCAATTCGCCGATAAAGGTGGGCTGCACGCCGTTATGATCGACAAGGCAGGGAACTTCCGCCGCGCAATCCGATGGCAACGAGGTGATGCAGCCATTGTTGCGCTGGTTGCCGTATATCACCGAGGGTTCGCCGGTCCAGACCGAGTTGATGATGGAGGAGGCATATTCCTTTGACTGCTTTACCTCGATGTTCTCGGCCGAACGATAGGCCGCCGCCTGCCCCTTCCAGCGTTCGATCTGCTCGATGCAGCGCTTCGGGTATTCATCGAGCGGGATACCGAATTTCTCGATCAGGTCCTCTCGTCCTTCCTTGATGAAATAGGGCGTATATTCGGCGAAATGCTCGGAGCTTTCGGTGACGAAATAACCGAGCCGCGTCAGCATCTCATAACGCACCTTGTTGGGGCAGCGCGGGTTCCATCCGGGTTTTGGCGCACGGCCTTCGCGGTAACCGCGCACGAGATCGGGATAGAGGTTCTTGTAGCTTCCATCCGGCTGGCGGTGCTCGAATTCGAGGAAAAACGCCATGTGGTTGATGCCGGCCGAACGGTAACGGATTTCCTCGTATGGGATATCGAGATCATGGGCGAGTTCCATGGCCGTGCCCTGCACGGAATGGCAAAGGCCGACCTGCCGGATCGTCGGATATTTCTCCGCAATCGCCCAGGTATTGATCGCCATGGGGTTCACATATTGCAGCATGATGGCGTTGGGGCAGACGGCCAGCATGTCCTCGCAAATTTTCCACAGATGCGGCACGGTGCGGAGGCCGCGCATGATGCCGCCGACGCCGAGCGTATCGGCGATGGTCTGACGCAGGCCATATTTGCGCGGCACCTCGAAATCGGTGACCGTGCAGGGTTCATAGCCGCCGATCTGGAAGGCGACGACGACGAAATCAGCACCGGCAAGCGCCTTTTTCTGGTCCGTGTAGGTCTCGGCCTTCGCCTTTGCGCCAAGCGTCGAAATCAGCTTGTTGACGACGATGGCGCTTTCTTCGAGCCTTTCACGGTTGATATCCATCAGCGCGATGGTGGAGCCCGAAAGGGCCGGACGCTGCAGCACGTCGCCGATGATGTTCTTCATGAACACCGTGGAGCCTGCGCCGATGAATGTGATCTTGGGATCTCTTGCCATGTCTACCTCCAGCATTGGGAATTCAAGCGATTTCGAAGGCGGCCCGCACAAGCCGCTGAGTATATTCGGTTTTCGGATTGGTCAGCACATCCTCGACAGGCCCTTGCTCGACGATCTGCCCGCGCTGCATGACGATGACGCGGTGGCAGAGCGCGCGGACCACTTTCAGGTCGTGCGAGATGAACAGATAGCTCAGGCCCCGCTCATCCTGCAGCTTGCGCAGGAGATCGATGATCTGCGCCTGCACGGAAAGATCGAGCGCCGAGGTCGGCTCATCGAGCAGGATGAATTCCGGCTCCAGCGCCACCGCACGGGCAATGGCGATGCGCTGGCGCTGACCGCCGGAAAATTCGTGCGGAAAACGCGAGAGGATATTGCCGGGCATGCCCGCCGCTTCCAGTGCATCACGCACCCGGTCTAGCCGCTCGGCTTTCGTTTTGCCGAGACCGTTGATGATCAACCCTTCCTCGATGATCTGGCCGATGGTCATGCGCGGATTGAGCGAGGCGAAGGGATCCTGAAAGACGATCTGCATACGCGAACGCAAAGGCCGCATTTCAGCGCGGCAGCGGCCATCCACCCTCTCCCCGTCAAATATCACCTCCCCGGCAACCGGTTCGTTCAGCCGCAGCAGGGATTGGCCGAAGGTCGTCTTGCCGGAACCGGATTCACCGACGAGCCCCAGCGTCTCGTGCCGATTGAGGGTGAGGCCCAGACTGTCGACGGCGATCAGTTCCTTCAGTTCGGGTTTAAACAGCCCACCGTAACGCATCATGAAAGAGACGCGCACGCCGTTCGCCGTCAGCAGCACGCCGGAATTTTCCGGCAGCGGCTTTGCCGTGCCATGCGGTTCGGAGGCAAGCAGCTTTTTCGTATAGGGGTGCTGCGGGGCTTCGAAGAGATTTTCCGTGTCGTTGTGCTCCCGCATCTCACCATGCTGCATGACATAGACGTAATCGGAAAACTGCTTCACGATCGTCAGGTCATGGGTGATGAGAACCACGGCCATGCCGCGCTTCTTCTGGAGATCGCGGATGAGGTTGAGGATTTGCGCCTGCACCGTCACATCAAGCGCGGTGGTTGGCTCATCGGCAATCAGCACGTCAGGATCGTTGGAGAGCGCCATGGCGATCATCACACGCTGCCGCTGGCCGCCTGAAAGCTGGTGCGGATATTGTTTGAGCCGCGCTTCCGGCTCCGGTATCTGCACCTGCCGCAGAAGATCGAGCGCCCTCGCCTCGGCCTCCTTCCGACTGAGTTTCGAATGAACGCGGATCGCCTCGACGATCTGGCTGCCGATCGTATAGATCGGGTTCAGCGAACTCATCGGCTCCTGAAAGATCATCGAGATGCGGTTGCCCCGCAGCGCCCGCCGCTGGCGGCTGGAAAATTTCAGAATGTCGTCGCCGTTGAAACGCACGGTCGCGGATTTCGCAACGGACGCCCGCTTCGTCAAAAGCCCCATGATGGTGCGGGCCGTGACGGATTTTCCCGAACCGGATTCGCCGACGATGGCAATCGTCTCGCCGCGATAAAGCTGGAAGGAAATGCCCTTCACCGCCTCCACCGTGCCGTGCTCCACTTTGAAGGTCACGGCAATGTTGCGGGCATCGATGATGGCGGCGTCGTTTCGGTCATCGGCATCGAAGCGGATGGCGGGCGCGTACGTGTTGTTCTGTGCAGCAGCAACCATATTACGCTCCTCTCAATAGGGATCGACGGCATCGCGCAGGCCATCGCCGAGCGCGTTGAAGGCGAAGACCGTGACCAGCACGAAACCGACCGGCGCGAGAATCCAGGGATAGGAACCGATGACGGAATAGGTCGCCGTATCCTGCAGCATCAGCCCCCAGGAGATGAGCGGCGGCTTCACCGCAAAGCCGAGGAAACCGAGGAAGGATTCGAGCAGCACGACGCTTGGAATATGCAGCGTCACGGCGACGATCACATGGCTCATCACATTCGGCAGGATGTGCTGGAAAATGATGCGCCGGTCCGTGGCCCCGACGGCAATCGCCGCCCGCACATAATCGATGCGCGCCAGCGCCAGCGTCTTGCCGCGCACCTCGCGCGACATCTGCGCCCAGCCAAGCGCCGACATGACACCGACCACGAAGACAAGGAAAACGGTAGTGGGTGCGGTTACCGGGATGAGTGAGGTCAGCGCAAGGTAAAGCGGCAATTGCGGGAAAGCGAGCACCACCTCGACAAAGCGCTGCACCCAGGCATCCAGCGGCCCGCCAAAATAGCCGGAAATCAGACCGACACTCGTGCCGATGACGGTGACGATGGCGACGACGCTCAAGGCGATGGCAAGCGAGATGCGCGAGCCATAAATGGCGCGCGACA
The DNA here is from genome assembly GCF_027871645.1 of Agrobacterium sp. ST15.13.015. Taxonomy (NCBI): domain Bacteria; kingdom Pseudomonadati; phylum Pseudomonadota; class Alphaproteobacteria; order Hyphomicrobiales; family Rhizobiaceae; genus Agrobacterium; species Agrobacterium sp. ST15.13.015. The sequence continues at coordinate 213,413 of NZ_JAQAHF010000006.1, read as the reverse complement.
GCACGTCGCGTCCAAACTTGTCGGTGCCGAGAAAATGCACCGGCTGGCCGTCGGTCGAACCGAAGAAGTGACGGCTCGTGGGGATAAGGCCCAGCAGTCTGTATTCCGCACCTTTGACGAAGAAGCCGAGATGGACGGGATTGTCGTAATCCGGCCCGACGATGGGCTGGAAGGTGACCGGATCAAGCTCTTCCGTTTCGGCGATGGCATAGACGCGCGGTGCAAGGCTGAAATTGCCGTCCTTGTCGGTGAAACGAACCACCTGTGGCGGCGAGAAGCTGCCATGGGTTTCGAGCGGGTTCATCGGCGCGAAGAAATCCGCAAAGATGGCGATCAGGATCAACAGCGCCACCAGCACCAGCCCGACCATGCCTGTGAAGGAGCGTCTGAGACGCCGCCAGACCAGTGCGAGATAGGTCTCGTTACCATGGGCGGAACGGTCGGGTTTTGCGGGGGTGGCGGTTTCGGTTTTCATCTCGTCAAACGCCATCATCTCAGGCCCTCCCGAATTCGCGGACGCGCGGGTCGAGCATGGCGAGCAGCATATCGGCGATGATGTTGCCGACGATCAGCGTGGCGGCCAGCACCATCATGAAGGTCGCGGTGACATAGACGTCCCCCACCGCCATGGAGCCGACAATGGCCGGGCCGACGGTCGGCAACGCGAAGATGATCGCGGTTTCGATCTCGCCGCTCAGCATGTAGGGCAGCACCACGCCCTGATACATGACGAGCGGGTGCACGGCGTTCGGCACCGCATGGCGCATGATGACGGCGCCTTCCGAAAGACCCTTGGCGCGCGCCGTCTCGACATATTGCGCATTCAGCGTATCGAGCAGATTGCCGCGCATCACCCGCATATTATAGGCCAGCCCACCGAAGACGGCGATGGCGACCACCGGCCAGACATGGCTGACGAGATCGACGAACTTGGCCCATGACCACGGCGCACCGCCATATTGCGGCGAAAAGAAGCTGCCGATCTCAGACACATCGAAATGAAACACCATGAGGTAGACAAGGATCAGCGCCATCAGGAAGCGCGGGATCGTCATGCCGAGGAAGGCAACGGTCGACAGAAGATTGTCGACCCATGAATATTGCCGCGTGGCCGCCCAGATGCCGAAGGCGATACCGAGAACGGACGCGAGGATGTGGCAGACCAGCGCCAGCGCAATGGTGCGCGGCAGGCGTTCGCCAACCACATCGGCGACCGGCTTGTTGTAATAGAAGCTGTAGCCGAAATCGCCGCGGGTGACGATGCCCCCGATCCAGTTGAAATATTGAATGACGAGCGGCTTATCGAGCCCGTGTTCGATGCGGTAGGCCTGCGCCTGCGCTTCCGCCTGTTCGAAAGACGCGCCGCCCTGGTTCATCAGCTGCGAGCGAATGTAGTCGGCATAATCGCCGGGCGGCGCCTGAATGATGGCGAAGGTCACCACGCTCAGGATCAACAATACCGGAATGGCGGATGCAACGCGTATCGTCAGAAATCTCAGCATCGAACGGTCTTCCTCGGTTTGGATGGGCCGTGTATCTCCGGCCGCGCTTCACGCGCGACCGGTACCGGGTTTTCTCCGGGAGGAGTTCTAGTTAATCGGCCCGCCCTCACCCGGCTTGCCGGGAAGCTGCTGCGGGAAGAGTTCGTATTTGCCCTGCTTATCCGCTGCGACCCAAAGGCGTTCGCGGATGATGGAATCTTCGGCCCAGTTGAACATGAAGATCGGCGTGCCCTGCGGCACATTCGAGAACCGCTTGTTGACGATCAGCGCGCCGGGATATTCGGTGAGACCGATCGTATAGAGGTTCTGCGTATAGACCTTCTGATACTGCTTCATCAGTTCGGCCCGCTCTGCATTGTCCTGCGAGGAGATGAACTTGCGAACGAGATCGGCCATCTCCTTCTCGAACGGCATCAGATCGAGTTCCTTGCCTTCAGGCGAGCGATGGTTCCAGCTGGTGCGCGGGCCGACAGGGGCAAGCTGCTCGGTATTCTGCACCACGGATGAAAGCTCGGTGGAGTTGCGGCGCACCAGCCAGTCGAACTGCCCGCCATAATGGGCCGCATCGCGCTGGTTGGAATCGAGGCTGTTGATGACGACGCGAAGGCCGAGTTTCGCCATCTGGCCAACAAGACCTTCCGCAAGGCTCTTGTCCGTCGCGTAACCGTTATTGACGAGAAGGGTAATCTCGACATTACGGCCACCCAGCGTTTCCTTCGGGAAATTCAGGAAACCATCGCCATCCGTGTCCTTCAGGCCTATCGAGGCGAGTGCGGCCTTGGCGGCCTCGAGGTTGAAGGGGTAATAGACCGTGGAGGCGCGATCATAGAAGCTGGTGCCAGACGAAATGCCGCCCGGATAGATCGCCGTGAACGGCCCCTTCACCAGCGAGTCGCCGACTGCCTTGCGGTCGATGGCCGATGTGACCGCCTGCCGGAACACCTCGTTGCGGTTCAGCTCGCGAATGGCCTGCCCGCGCTCGTCCGGATTGCCCCAGCCATTGGCGGAAAAGTTCATCTGCAGATTATAGCCGATAAGCCGCGGCCCAAAGGCAAGACGGGCCGGCGCATTGGGGTCGGCGGCGCGTTTCAGCGAGGCGACGAAATTCTCCGGCTGTTCGAGGTTGGAGAAATCGCCCGATCCCGCCACGGCCTGCACATCACGGTCGGCCCAGGTGGAAAGCTTGTAATGGACCTCGTTGAGATAAGGCAGCTGCTGGCCCTTCTCATCCACCTTCCAGTAATAGGGATTGCGTCGCAGCACGATGATGTCATCAGGCCGGTAAGCGACCGGCACCCATGCCCCCATGACCGGCATGTTCATATATTCCGGCGGGAAAGCGTTCTTGAACTGGTTATAGGTATTCTTGGAATATTTCGGATGCTGCGGTTTCAGGATATGCGACGGCCCGGGGCAGAAGCTCGGATAGGCCATGGTATAGAGATATTGCTTGGGAAAAGCTGCCTTGAAGGTCCATTCGACGGTGTAATCATCGATCTTTTTAAGGGTCGTTCCCTCACCGAAAGCCTCGGGCGATGCGCCGCCGCCAAGCGGTGAAACATTGGGATCGACGACCGCATCTTCCCAGTAGAACATCACGTCATCGGCATTGAAGGGCTCGCCGTCCGACCACTTGGCGCCCTTGACGAGATGCATCGTCAGCTTGTGGCCATCCTCGGACCATTCCCAGCTTTTCGCCAGATTGGGCAGCGGCTCGGTATCCTTGGCATCCACCTGGAAGAGCGGTGCCGTGCGCGTCAGGCATTCGGAAAGGGCGATATCGATGCCGCCCCAGCCCTGGCTCTGGCCGGCAATATAGTTCCAGCCCTCGGGCCTGCCGCCGACCACATGGCGCATCGTATCGCCGTAAACGCCCATACCGTCGGGCATATTGCCGGTCTTGTAGACCAGCGGTTCTTCCGGCAGGCGCTCTTTCAAGGGCGGCAGCTTGCCGGTCTTTTCGAATTTCTCGCTGACCCAGTCAGGCTCGCTGTAGCTCGGCAGCGCCTTGAATTCGAGGATCGAGTCGCGCGCCACATAGTTGATCTTGCCTTCGGCCGGAAATTGCGGCGGCTCCGGCGGAGTAGCGGTCTCGAAGGCATTCGCACTGAGTGCGATCATCGAAACACCGAGACCCAGTGCCGAGATGATACCGATCCTGCGTTGAAGTAACATCGTCATTCCTCCCAAATGGCAGCTCTTCGACCGCCCACCCTCTGTGATCGTTCTGGCCGTGGCGGCGAACTCCCTTCCGCCGCCCGGCCTGTTCCCATGCCTTTTCCTTCAAACAGCCTTTTTCAGCGCCGATTTTTCGGCCCGCAATTCTTCGATGGAGCGCACATTGCGGCGTGCGGCACCGGCCCAGTCGCGGGTCTTGACGCTGGATTTCGCAAGCCGCTCCTTCGCCGCCGGCACGGCATGGGCATATTGCGGCAGCCAGCGCGCCTGCGCGACAACCATTTCGTCCACCATCTGCCAGACCTCCTCCGGTGTGGCGACGGCGCCGACCAGCGGATCGTGCAGCACGGCAAGCTTCAAAAGATCGATATCGCCGCTCACCGCCGCATGCACGGACATGCGCTGCACGTTGATGGAGGCCATGCAGGTGGCTGCGCAGGCTTCCGGCAGGGTTATGCCCGAGACCATGTTGATGCCGAAACGGTCGACGAAACCGGGGGATTCGATGATGGCATCCGATGGCAGATTGGTGATGACGCCATTGTTCTTGACGTTGAAATGACCGCGATAGACACGCCCCGTCTCCAGCGCTTCAAGAATATGGCTTGCATGTTCATTGGAGCGCTTCGCCGGATCGATCGGCTTGGCGGCCGAGGCAAGAAACTGCGGGAACTCGGTTTCGAACCAGTTGCGTGTTTCGGTGGAGTGGCGCAGATAACCGCCGGTTTCGCCGTGAATCCAGTCGGACATGTCGATCCAGCGGGCGATTTCCTCCGGCCGCTTGCGATACCACGGCAGATATTCGGAGAGATGGCCATTGCTTTCCGTCGAATAGAAACCGAAGCGCTTCAGCACATCGATGCGCAGCTTCTCCTGTTGCGAGAAGACCGGATGCGCCTCGAAGGCGGCGACCAGCTCGTCCTTGCCGATCTTGCGACCGTTGAGCCTCAGATCGATGAACCATGTCTGGTGGTTGATACCGGAGCAGATGTAATCCAGCTCGGACACGCTTTTCGCACCGAGAATCTCGGCGATCTGTTCCGCGCCGTGCTGAACGCCATGGCAGAGACCGACCGTATCCACCCTGCCATATTCGATGGCTGCCCAGGTGTTCATCGCCATAGGGTTGGCATAGTTCAGGAATTTCGCACCCGGTGCGGCGACTTCGCGGATATCCTTGCAGAAATCCAGAATGACCGGAATGTTGCGCTGACCATAGAGAATGCCGCCGGCGCAGATCGTATCGCCCACGCACTGGTCGATGCCGTATTTCAGCGGAATGCGGATATCGTCCGCATAGGCTTCGAGACCGCCGACCCGCACGCAGCTGATGATATATTTCGCGCCCTCCAGCGCCCGCCTGCGGTCGGTATCGGCCGTCACCTTGACGGGGAAACCATTGGCCTCAACGATCTTTTCAAGGATCGCCCTGATCATATCCAGATTGTGCTGGCTGATATCCGTCAGCGCGACTTCAATATCGCGAAACTCCGGCACACACAGGAGATCGGTGAACAGTTTTTTCGTGAAACCGACGCTGCCTGCGCCAATAATAGCGATTTTGAAACTCATAACGCCACCTCTGTTGCAAATCGAACGGGTGAAACGGGCCGCAGGATCGTAAATATGGCACCACAGAAAAATACCCGTAAGAATCCCGGAAAACCGGCCTTCCTTTCCTATTTTTCAGCAACAATATCCTGCTGGCTGTCTCCTCGGATGGGGATTATGCGTATAATATCGGTAAGGACCAGAGAAGGATTATGCTTTCATGGGTAATTTTGTGCTGCGCGATTTGATCGATCAGGGACCCGGCATGCGAACAGTCTCGCTGCCGCGCGGCCGCCAGACGCTGCACACCATGCCGACCAGCAGCGGTTATGAAATCCGCCGCAGTGGCAATTACGACTGGGACGGGCGCAAACGCGGCCAGACGCCTTTTACCGTGCTGCAATATTGCATCGCCGGACAGGGCAACCTGCGTTACGAGAACCGCCACTATGTGGTGAGGCCGGGCGAAACCCTGCTGCTGCTCATACCGCACAATCACCGCTACTGGCTGGAAGAAGGCAAGGAGTGGGAATTCTTCTGGATTTCCATGAATGGCGAGGAAGCCCTGCGCATTCACCGCAATATCCTCTCCGTCACCGGCCCTATCCTCAAACTCCAGCCCGAGACCGTGGATCATCTTGCCGAATGCTGCTCGCGCCTCGTCAATGGCGCGGAAACGCCAGGCGCCGCCTCCGCCGTCGCTTATGAGGCGGCGATGATGCTTTATGACGATGTCTTCGGTTCTCATCCTTCTTTCGGCGGTGAATATCGCACCATGCAACAGGTGCTGAGCTACATAGACAGCCATCTCGGCGAACGGCTTTCGGTCAGCGACCTTGCGGCGGTGGCAGGCCTCAGCCGCGCGCATTTTTCCCGCATCTTCGCGGCAAGCGAAGGCCTTTCGCCAGCGGAATTCGTGCTGCAGCGACGCCTGCGCCGGGCGGCCAAGCTTCTCACCTCGGCAGCCAACCTTCCCATCAAGGAGGTGTCGGTGCTGTGCGGTTTCGAGGATCCGAACTATTTCTCCAAGGTCTTCCGCCGACTCTACGGCACCAATCCGAGCGAATTCCGCACCACCGGCATGTATGCGAGCGTGCGGCAGAGCTGAACGACAAAACGACTTCGTTTTGACATGTTTCAGGCGATTAAGGATGGGCGTTACGCCCTTTTTGGAGACCCGCCGAGGTGAAGAGCATAATCCGGACGATCCTCGTCTTTCCGCTTCGGGCGATCATCGTTTTCGCCCTCATCCTCGACGGCATTTTCCGCCCGCTCTACCGGCCCGTCATCAGGGCCATATCCAGGCTGACATTCATCAAGCGACTGGAAAGCCGGATCGCGCGATTGCCGCGTCTTGCCATTCTCCTTTGCCTTGCAGTGCCCTTCGCCATCGCCGAACCCATGAAGATCATCGGTCTCGTCCTCATTGCCCATGGCGCCGTCAAAGCGGGGCTGGTTCTGACGGTCCTTGCCCATCTCGCGACATTCCTCATCGTCGAGCGTATTTATCACGCCGGCCGGGAAAAGCTCCTCACCTATCCCTGGCTCGCATGGATCATGCGCTATGTACGTTTCGCACGGTCATTTTACGATCGCTTCAAACTTGCAGCGCTGAACTGGGTCAGGCTCCGGCTTTTCGCGTCGCAGCGATGAAAAGTAAGTCGTCCCATTGGGGGCGAACCCAAAGCTCAAAAGGCGACGCGATAGGCCCTACCCGCTTCATTCCCCGCGCGGATACCGCTGGTTTTCCTCCAGCACGTTAAGGTCCATGTGGTTGCGCATATAGCGCTCGGAGGCCTTCTGCAAAGGCTGGTAATCCCACGGGTAATAAGCGCCGTTGCGCAGCGCCTTGTAGACCACCCAACGCCGTGCCTGACTTTCCCGCACCGCCGCGTCGAAAACCGGGAGCTGCCATCGCCGGTCGATTTCAGCGGAAAGCGATGAGAGAACGTCGCTGAAAGCGGGATCGCCAGCAAGGTTCGTGCGTTCCTTGGGGTCCGCCTCGATATCATAGAGCAACGGCGGATCGGCCTCGCAGACCGATAGCTTGTAGCGGCCGTCGCGAAGGGCGACGAGCGGTGCTATCGAGCCTTCGGCGGCATATTCCATCGGCACCGGGCCGCGCTCGCCAGTTCCCGCCGCCAGCGCCGCCAGATCTTCACCATCCGTCCAGCATTTGAGCGAGGTGATATCGAGCCCCGCCAGACCGCAGAGCGTCGGCGTCACATCGAGCGTTGAGACCGGCGTGTCGATCAGGGCCGGCTGCCAGCCCGGCGCGGCCACCATCAAGGGCACGCGGGCGGAACCTTCGAAGAAACACATCTTGAACCACAGCCCGCGCTCGCCCAGCATGTCGCCATGGTCGGACAGGAAGAGGATGATCGTGTCCTCCTCCATCCGCGTCGCCTTCAGCACCTGGAGGATTTCGCCGATCTTCTCGTCTATATAGGAGATATTGGCGAAATATCCGCGCCGTGCCCGGCGTATCTGCTCCGGTGAAATATCGAAAGCTTCGTGATCGCAGGCTTCCAGCAACCGTTTCGAATGCGGGTCCTGCTCCTCGAAGGCAATCGCCGGTGTCTGCGGATCAAGCTCGGGGCAGTCTTCGTAAAGGTCCCAGAATTTGCGCCGCGCCACATAGGGGTCGTGCGGATGGGTGAAGCTGACTGTCAGGCACCACGGCCGGTCGTCTAGACGACGCGACAGGTCGTAGAGCTTGCGGGTGGCGTGATAGGCCACCTCGTCGTCATATTCCATCTGGTTGGTGATTTCGGCGACGCCTGCGCCGGTGACCGAACCGAGATTGTGATACCACCAGTCGATGCGCTCGCCGGGCTTGGTGTAATCAGGCGTCCAGCCGAAATCGGCCGGATAGATATCCGTCGTCAAACGCTCCTCGAAGCCATGCAGCTGGTCCGGGCCGACGAAATGCATCTTTCCTGAAAGGCCGGTGTAATAACCCGCCGCCCGCAGGTGGTGCGCATAGGTCGGAATATCGGAAGCAAATTCGGCGGCATTATCGTAAACCCGCGTGCGGCTCGGCAATTGCCCGGACATGAAGGAGGCACGGGCCGGCGCGCAGAGCGGGCTTGCCGTATAGGTGTTGGCGAAGCGGACAGACCGCTTCGCCAGTGTTTTAAGATGGGGTGCGTGCAGAAAATCGGCCGGACCATCGGGAAAAAACGTCCCGTTGAACTGGTCGGCCATCAGGATCAGGATATTGGGACGCGGCATTTCCACTTTCCGGCTTACAGACCAAGCTTGCCTTTGACGGCGTCCGCACCCGGCTTGCCATCCAGCGTGGTAACGCCCTGCAGCCAGCCATCCAGCGCTTTCGGATTGGCCTTCAGCCATGCAGCTGCCGCCGCCTTCGAATCCTCACCACCAAGAATGGAGCCCATCAGGCTGTTTTCCATACCGATATCGAATTTCAGGTTCTTGAACAGCGTCGCCGCATTCGGGCATTGCTGCGGCCAGCCGGTGCGGGCGAGCGTATAGACTTCCGCGCCGCCGAAATTCGGACCGAAATAGGCGTCGCCGCCAGAGAGATAGGCGATATCGATCTTCTCATTCATCGGATGCGGCGCCCAGGCGAGGAAGACCACGGCCTTCTTGTCCCTGCCCGCCCGCTCCACCTGCGCCAGCATCGCCTGCTCGCCGGATTCGACGAGCTGCCAGCCCTTCAGGCCGAAATCATTGGCGTCGATGATCTTCTGGATATTCTGGTTGGCGGGCGCACCGGGCTCGATGCCGTAAATCTTGCTTTCGAATTCATCGGCATGTTTGGCGAGATCGGCGAAATCCTTGACGCCCTTTTCCGCCATGTAAGATGGCACTGCCAGCGTAAACTTTGCGCCTTCAAGATTCTTCGTCATCACCTCGGCCGCCTTGGCGGCGTTCAGATCGTCCACGAAGGATTTCTGCGCCGGCATCCAGTTGCCGAGGAAAACATCGATTTCGCCGTTCTTCATCGCCTGATAGCCAATCGGCACCGACAGCGTCTTGACGTCAGCCTCATAACCCAGCGCATCGAGCAAAACGGAAGCGACGCCGTTGGTGGCGGTAATGTCGGTCCAGCCGGGATCGCTGAGACGGATCGTCTTGCAGGCCGCGTCATCGGCCGCCTGAAGCGGGGTGGAGAAGGCCGTCACGGACAGAATGAGACCGGCGGCGATGCGATGCAGATGAGAAATGGTTTTCATTGCGGCTCCCCTTTTATCAATCCAGTTTATTGAACACCACGTTGCTTTTGCCTGTGAAGCGGGTATTTTTCGATGGTTGATATAAGGAATTTTAATGTCAGACAGGCCGCTCGATCTGGGATGGATGCGCATTTTCACCGAGGTTGCCCGCCGCGGCAGCCTGACGGCGGCGGCATCATCCCTGCGGCTGACGCAGCCTGCGGTCAGCTATCAGATCCGCAGGCTGGAGGATGAGCTGGGTGTAACCCTCATCCGGCGCAAACATCGCGGCATCGAACTCACGGCCGAAGGCCAGCGGCTGTTCGAGATCGTCTCGCGCAATGTCGACGCCATCGACCTTCTCGCACAGCAGCTGCGCCGGACGGAGGAGCGCCAGACCATCCGCCTGCACACGGACTATGCCTTCTCGTCCCTGTGGCTCATCCCGAGAATGCATGGTTTTCGCGCGCTCAATCCTGACATCAATATCCAGATCGTCGCAACGCAGGACCCGCTCGGCCAGGGCAAACACGATAGCGACGTGATGATTATTTTCGGAACGCGGCAGGAGGCGGGCGACGGGGCGGTATTGCTGCTTTCGGAAAAGGTCACGCCGGTCTGCTCGCCTGCCCTGCTGGCCGGGACACCGGCACCCGCAACCGTTGCGGATTTTTCGCGGCGGAAGCTCATCCACCTCGAAAATACCTCGCAGGCGCATTGGTTCGACTGGCCTTCCTATTTCAAGCATTTTGGCGTGCATCGCGGTGCCGAGCATGATGGCGGCGACATCAGCTTCAACAATTACACCATGGTGGTGCAGGCAACCATCGGCGAACAGGGTTTCGCGCTCGGCTGGGCGGGACTGGTCGATCCGTTGCTTGAGGCCGGCGTGCTGGTGACGGCAGGCCCAAGCCTTGACGCACCGGGACGCGGCTACTGGCTGATGCGGCCGAAAAGCAGCGACAGCGCGGTGAGGAAACTCACCGGCTGGCTGATCGACGAGCGGCGATGACGCCGCCCGCCACCCTGTACCGTTTCCTGTTCAGATCGGAAAATGCAGCGGCCCGTCCTGCAGCGTGACCCAGCGTAGCTCGGTGAATTCCGCAATGCCCGCCGTACCGCCGAAGCGGCCGTAACCGGAAGCCTTGACCCCGCCGAAGGGCATCTGCGCCTCATCGTGAACGGTGGGGCCGTTGATGTGACATATGCCGCTTTCGATGCGGGCGGCAATGGCAAGCGCCCGTGCCTGATCCCTGCCGAAAATCGCGGCGGAAAGACCGAACTCGGTTTCGTTTGCGATGCTCACCGCCTCATCGATGCTGCCGGCCCTGATGATGGAGACGACAGGACCGAAACTTTCCTCCGCATAGAGCCGCATGGCGGGAGTGACGCCATCGACGGCAATCGCATCGAGCATCGTGCCGTTGCCGCCGCCACCGGCAACCTGCCGAGCGCCCTTGGAGACAGCGTCATCCACCAACGACCGAATGCGGGATGTCGCCTCCGCACTGACCAGCGAGCCGAGCGGTGTTTTGCCTTCACGCGGATCGCCAGCAGTAAGGCTCGAAGCTTTCTTGGCGAAGGCCTCCACAAATGCATCGGCGACGCTGTCGAGCACGATGATGCGCTCCGTCGACATGCAGATCTGGCCCTGGTTCATATAAGCGCCGAAAGCGGCAGCCGCGACAGCCGCATCGATATCGGCGTCATCAAGCACGATGAACGGCGCCTTGCCGCCAAGCTCCAGCAAAGCGGGTTTCAGATAACGGCCGGCCGTTTCGGCAATCACCCGGCCAACGCGGGTCGAGCCGGTGAAATTCACGCGTCTGACGGCGGGGTGTGCGATAAGCGTATCGACGATCTTTGCCGCATCTTCGGGCGCATTGGAGACGGCGTTGAGCACGCCCTTGGGCAGACCCGCCGAAGCGACGGCTTCAATGATCAGCGCATGGGTGCGCGGGCACAGTTCCGAGGTCTTCATGACAACCGTATTGCCGCAGGCGAGCGGCGTGGCGATGGAGCGCACGCCGAGAATGACCGGCGCGTTCCACGGCGCGATGGACAGCACGACACCGGCGGGCTGGCGCAGCGCCATCGCCATGGTTCCGGGACGGTTGGAAGGGATGACCTCTCCCTTGATCTGGGTCGTCAGGCTTGCCGCCTCTACCAGCATGTCGCTTGCCAGTTTGACGTTGAAACCGGCCCAGGCATCGGTTGCGCCGATTTCTTCCTTCATCGCCTGGGTAATGTCAGGCCCGGCGGCGAGAAGCGCCTGCGCGGCAGCCAGAAGCAGGCGGCGGCGTTCACCGGGCGGCGTTGCCGACCAGACCGGGAAAGCTGCCGCCGCGGCATCGGCTGCCCGGGTGGCGTCCTCCACCGTTGCCGCCGCAGCACTCGTCGCCACATCGCCGGTGATGGGGTTGCTGCGTTCGAAACGCTTGCCGCTTGTGGCCGGGCAATGGTCGCCGCCGATGAAAAGATTGACTGTCTGCATGGTCTTCCTCCTGAATTCAGACAATGGCGGCGGTGGTGCCGCCAAGAAACGCCCGTTGCACGGCGGGATCGGCGGACAGGGCCTCAGCCGTGCCTGCCCCGACAATCCGCCCTGCTTCCAGCAAATATCCGCGATCGGCAAGTGCGAGGCTTTCGCGCACATTCTGCTCCACAAGCAGAATGGAAAGGCCGGTCTTCTTGATCTGCGCCAAAGCGGCAAAAAGTTCCTGCGTGACGATGGGCGCAAGGCCAAGGCTCGGCTCGTCCAGCAGCAGATAATCGGGTGCCGACATCAGCGCGCGGCCGATGGCGACCATCTGCTGTTCGCCGCCGGACATGGTGCCGGCAAGTTGCTGCCGCCGCTCGGCAAGGCGGGGAAACAGCGAGAAAATATGCTCTCGTGTCGCCTTTTCCGCTGAGCGGGCATGGCGGGGATTGGCCCCGAGACGGAGATTGTCCTCCACCGTCAGCGCCGCGAAAATTCCGCGTCCCTCCGGCACCAATGCCACGCCCCGTTCCACGATCTGATGGGCGGGGACAGCGGCAAGCGACGCGCCATTGACGCGCACGTCGCCCGAGGCCGACGCCACCATGCCGCCGACCGCTTTCAGCAGTGACGACTTGCCCGCACCATTGGCGCCGAGCAGCACCACCGTTTCGCCCTTGGCGACATTGAGCGATATGCCGTCAACCGCGAGATGTTTGCCGTAACGGATTGTCAGTGCATCTATTTCAAGCATGTGCCGCTCCCAGATAGGCGGAAATGACCTGCGGATCGTCGAGCACCGCTGCCGTCGGCCCGTCGGCGATCTTGCGACCCGCCGCCATGACCACGGAGCGCGGGCAAAGCGCGCGCACAGCAGCCATGATATGTTCCACCAGCAGGATCGTCGTTCCCTCGGATGCCAGCCGCCGGATCAGCGCTATTCCTTCCTGCAGCTCCGTGGGGTTGAGGCCCGCAAGCCATTCATCGAGAAGCAGAAGCTTCGGTTCGCCCGCCAGCGCACGCGCCAGTTCAAGGCGTTTCTGGTCGATATAGGTTAGATCGCCGGCCGGTATGGTTTCCCGCCCGGCAAGGCCTATTCTTTCGAGGCAGGCGCGCGCGACCTTCTCCGCCTCGGGGCGTGAAAGCCGCTGCGGGCCGAACATGGCCGATACGGCAACGTTTTCGAGCAGGGAAAGCGAAGGCAAAAGCCGCACAAGCTGGAAGGTGCGCGCCACGCCGGCGCGCGCAATCACATCCGGCCGCCGGCCGGCAATCTCCTGCCCTTTCAGTCGGATAGACCCTTCAGTGGGCTTCAGCGCCCCGGAGATAAGGTTCATCAGCGTCGTCTTGCCGGAACCGTTCGGGCCGAGCAGCCCGACGACCTCGCCAGCCTCGATGGTGAGGCCAAGGCCATCCACCGCCTTCAACCCGCCGAAGGTCTTGCGGATATCGGTGATTTCGAGAACGGCGCTCATGCGGCTTTCTCCTTTTTGCGCGATTTCTCCAGCGCCGCCAGCACGCCATCCGGCAGCACGAAGACGATGAGGATGAAGAGAGCGCCGAGGATGATGGAAAAATGGTTGGGGAAGTTCGCGCCCAGCCACTCGAACAGCAGGAACAGCGGCACCGCACCGAGAATGGGTCCCCAGCGGCGTGTGGCTCCGCCAAGCAGGGCCATGATGACGGTGAGGAACGAGACCTGCGGATTAAACACGATGGCCGGCTCGATATAGACCCAGCGCGGGGCTTGAATGGCGCCGACCAGCGTGATGATCGTGGCCGACAGCACGAAGAGCGTCAGCTTGGTGCGGGCCAGATTGATACCCGCATGGGCGGCCACGACCTCGTCGTCACCGATTGCCTTCAATGCCAGTCCGAGCTTGCTGCGGTCGATGAGGATTGCCAGCAGGAGAGTGATGACAGCCAGCGCCAGCAATTGCCACAGCACATGCTGCGGCTCCAGCGGCAGGAAAATGTAACGCCCGAGCGTGCCGGTCACATTTACCTCATACCAGGTGATGAGCTGGCGGATAAGCTCGGCAAGGCCAAAGGAAAAGATCACGAAATAAATGCCCGCGACGCGCAGTGTGGAAAGCCCGACGACAAGCGCCAGCGCCGCGCCGACAAGGGCCGCGCACAGCAGCACCAGCGGCCATGGCAAAACCTCGCTCAGCACCGCGACCGTATAGGCCCCGACACCGAAGAAGGCGACGGTGGCGAGCGAAATATAGCGCGTCGGGCCGGAGAACATCGCCCAGGCGGAGGCAAGCGTCGCATAACCGAGAAGGCCGATGATGACGCCGACACCATAGGCATCGAAGAAGAAAGGGGAAAGCGCCAGCAGCGCGGCTGCGGCAAGGCCGATGAGAAGCGGGATCATTTGCCCCTCCTTGCGAAGATGCCTTCCGGACGCCAGAGCAGCACCACGAGAAAGAGCAGATAGGTGGCGGCAAGCGTGAGGCCGGGATCGACATAAACAAGCACAAAAGTTTCCACGAGGCCGAGCAGCAGGCCGGCCACCAGCGCGCCAAGCAGATTGCCGACACCGCCCATGATGACGACGACAAGCGCCTTCATGGTGAAAACCACGCCATAGGAGGCGGAAAAGGTCTGGTACATCGAAATCATCACCCCGCCTGCCACGGCGAGTGCGCCGCCAAGCGCAAAGCCAATTGAGGCCACACGGTTCACATCAATGCCAACCAGCGGCGCGGATTTGGGCGCAAGCGCCACCGCCCGCAGGTTGAGGCCCCAGCGGCTGTGGGTGAGCGCCAGATAAAGCCCTCCGCCGATTGCGACCGACAGGATGAACGACAGGAGCCGGTTCAGCGCCACCGTCGTGCCGAAGATGTCGACGCCATCGGATAGATAGGAATAGGAATGGTAGTTGCCGCCGAACGCCACGAGCATAATGCCCTGGATAACGAAGAGCAGCCCGAAGGTCGCCAGAATGGAATCGACTTCCAGACGGCCGGAGCCGCCCGAACGGCGCACCAGCGGCCGCATCATGACCCGGTAGATCACGAAAGACAGGGCGTAACCGAGCGGCACGATGATGAAGAGCGACCAGAGCGGCGACAGGCCATAGCTGGAAAACAGCACGAAGGTGATGAAGGCAGCCGCAATCAACACCTCGCCATAGGCAAGGTTCATGATGCGGGCAATGCCATATTGCAGCGAAAGTCCAAGCGCGATCAGCGCATAGGTCCCTCCCAGCATCAAGCCGAAGATGAGGGTGGATAAAAACAAGGGAATGTCTCCAGTATGGAAGATGGCCGAAGCCTTCCGGCCGGGATTCACGACCCCGGCCGGCAAAGGCTCACCATTGCGGCTTCGGAATGACCGGCTTGGCCGCGCCTGCGCGGTCTGCGGGCGCAATCGCCACGAAACGGTCGCCCTGCCATTGCCCCGCCCACCAGAGCTGGCGAAGCTGGTTGTCTTCAAGCTTGACCGGGCCGATGACAGTCTCGAAGCTTCCCGTCGAAAGTTCATTTGCCACCGCCGCCTTGTCGAGGCCAACGCGTTGAACGGACTGGGCCAGCATTTCAAGGCTCGCATAGGTGATGGCGCTTGCCCAGCTGTCCGGCTTGGTGCCGATGAAGGCTTCGTGGCGTTTGAAATAATCCTCGATCTTGTCGCTGCTGCCATCGACGCCGCCGATGCTGATCACGCCCTCCTGCTTGCCATCGGAAACCTTCGGGAAGATCGGGAAAGCACCGCCGACGCCGACATAAAGGACCTTCGGGTTGAACTTCGCCGTCTGCGCCTGTTTCGTCACCGCAAAACTGTCAGGCGGATAGGAAAAGGCGATGAAGCTGTCCGCACCGCTCGCCGCCGCCTCGTTCACAAGTGCTGCGAAATCGGACGTGCCGACCGGATAGGTCTTGTCATAGGCAAGCGTGAAACCCGCTTCCTTCAGCGCCGGCCGCGCGGCCTTGATGAGATCGATGCCGAAACCGTCGGCCACGGAAATCACCGCGACCTTATCGTTGATCTGGCCGGCCTCGCGTGCGGCTTTCAAGACATCGGCCAGTGCATTAGCATAGTCATGACCACCGCCGAGCATCCAGAAGCTCTTTTTCCAGCGCGCCGCGAAATCGGGCGCCTTGTCGGTAACGCCGGTCACGGCCAGTTGTGGATAACCGAAACGGTCGTAAAGCGGCGCAACAGCCAGATTGAAGCCCGTGCCCCAGGGCGGCAGGATGAAATCGACCTTGTCCTGGCTGGCCAGACGCTCGGTGAACCGCACGGCATCCTCGGCCGAGGACCGGTCGTCATACTCCACCACTTCCACCGGCAGGCGCTTGCCATCCGGAAGGGTGAGGCCGCCTGCGTCGTTGACCTCTTTCACCCATAATTTGTAGTTCGGAATGGTGGTTATGCCAGCACCCGTGGCATTGGCACCGCTTTTCGAAACGGCATAACCGATCTTCACCGAGGTACGGTCCTGCGCAATGGCGTGACCGAAAGATACCGCCGACAAGGCAGCACCGGAGAGCAGGCAGAACAGCGTTCTGCGCTTCAGATTATTCATGATGTTCCTCCCAAAGCGCCTTATCGGGGTTGCCGTTCTCCTCAAGGCTTTCCCCTGCGCTGACCAAAGTTTAGCAATGACAGCCGCATATAAAATGCACTAGTGTAGTGCATTATTGCACTTTTGGAGGCCGTATGCCGCTGCATCGCCAGATTGCCGGCCATCGCGTGGAGATCACGGCGCGCACCCTCGCCTCGACGCTGCGCATCTCCGAATTCCGGCTGGAATCGGACAGCGCCCATCTGCTTCTCCTGTCCGCCGGGGAAGCGGAAATTCTCCAAGGTGAAAAGACGCTGCCCGTTGTGGCACCGGAGCTCGTCTGGCTGCCCATCGGCCCCGCCGGCCGCCTGCGGCTGACTGCCGGAAGCCGTGGATCGCTGCTGAGGACGAGCGAAATCGGGCTTGCCCATGCGATGCCCACCGGCACGAGCGCAAGCGCCGTGCGCAATATATTGCAGCGTGTTCTGACGCAGGCGCCGGCGGAGAAAGACCGGCAGGAACTTGCGGGTTATCTCGAGACCATCGCCCGCGAAAATGTCCGCGCGACAACCGGTTCGGACACGATCATCGCCAGCCTGCTCTCCGTCACCCTCATTCGCATCTGCCAGCACGCCATAGCCGATATTGCCGCAGCCGTCTCAACGCCCGGCAGCCTCACCGAGCGCTTTGTGCTGCTGGTCAGCCAGCACAAACGCGATCAATGGGGCGTGGAAGATTATGCAAGGCAACTCGGCGTCAACCGCGAACGGCTGGGATTTGCGGTGCGCAAGGCGACGGGACTTTCGCCACAGGCCTATATTCATCGGGAGCTGCTGTCCGAAGCGCGTGACCTTCTTCTGAACTCATCTCTGCAAGTTGCTGAAATCGCATTCCGATTAGGATTTCAGGACCCCGGTTATTTCAATCGCTTCTTCACCCGCAACGAGGGTACGTCTCCCGGCCGGTTCAGGAGAACGGCAACGCGAATGCAGAACGTGCCGCCGCCATCTTATGCGGCCTGGCCTTGACCTGACGGGCGGCTGAGAATTAGGCCGCTTCCAGTTCCTTGATATTGGCAAGTTCCGCTTCCAGCCTCACAGCCGCCGCCTTAATGTCAAAGGCGTTCTGCAAGTTCAGCCAATATTCCGGCGTGGTCTTGAAAAACTTTGCAAGGCGCAAGGCGGTGTCGGCGGTGATACCAAGTTTCTCTCCCGCAATCCGTTCTATGCGGGTGCGCGGAACATTGAGGTGCCTTGCAAGAGCGTAAGCCGACATCCCCAGCGGCTCAAGATAGAGTTCCCGCAGGATTTCGCCCGGATGGATCGGAGGCGATTTACTGATTGTCATGCTCGCTGGCCCTCCTTGGCCGATTTTTCATGAGCCTCTCCACGAGAATTCCAGACTAGTGATAGTCGGTTATTTCCACGCTTTCCGGCCCTGCTTCCATCCAGACGAAGCAGATGCGCCACTGCTTGTTGATCCGGATCGAATATTGGCCCTCACGATCGCCGGACAGCTTTTCCAAACGATTGCCGGGCGGTGAGCGAAGGTCTTCTACCGTGGTCGCCGCATCCAGGATCGTGAGCAGCTGCTGGGCGCGGCGTACGAGATCGGCGGGAAAGCCCTTCTTCACAGATCCGTCGTCAATCGATGCGGTCAGCTTGTTTTTGAAAGAACGGATCATTGCTGGCCTCGTGATGTTGGTATCATAAACAGATACGCACAGAAGTCAACAGGACCGTATCTTAAAGAGATACGCCTATTGCCACCCCCGCCACCGTCCGGTGCCGCCCGATCGGCAGCATCATCGGCTTGCCCGAGGTCGGATCTTCGATGACCCGGCTTTCGATGCCGAAGACGTGGCGGACATTCTCCTCCGTCAATACGTCCTCCGGCGTGCCGAAGACATGCAACTTCCCGTCCCTCATGGCGACGAGATGATCGGCATAACGGGCTGCGAGATTGAGATCGTGGAGCACCATGACGATAGTGGTTTCGCGGGCGTGGTTGAGGTCGGTCAGAAGGTCCAGCACCTCGACCTGGTGGCTGATATCGAGGAAGGTGGTCGGTTCATCCAGCAGCAATATGTCTGTCTGCTGGGCGAGCGCCATGGCGATCCAGACGCGTTGCCGCTGGCCGCCGGAAAGCTCGTCCACCGGCCGCTCGGCCAGTTCCACCGTATCGGTGGCGACAAGGGCTGCGGCGACGGCCTCGTCGTCCTGTCGCGACCAGCGGGCGAACAGGCCGTGATGCGGGTGCCGGCCACGGCTGACGAGATCGGCAACCACGATGCCCTCCGGCGCTATCGGCGATTGCGGCAAAAGGCCCATGCGCCGTGCGAGGTCGCGTGAGGGAAGACGATGGATCGATTTTCCATCGAGCAGAACCTGACCGGCGCGCGGCGCAATGAGCCGCGACATGCTGCGCAGCAGGGTGGACTTGCCGCAGGCATTGGCGCCGACGATGACGGTGATCTTCCCGCGCGGAATGGTAAGATCCAGCCCGTCGATGATGAGGTTTTCGCCGTAGCCTGCCGACAGGCCGTTCACGGAAAGGGAGTGGCCGGTCATAACGAGCCTCCGCTGCGGTTGACCCGCACGATCAGGTAAATCAGATAGGGCGCACCGAGCGCGCCGGTAACGACGCCGACCGGGTAACGGCCCGGCAACAGGAACTGGCCACAATAATCGCCCACCAGCACCAGCGCCGCCCCAACAAGCGCCGCAGGAAGGAGCAGCGAGCCGTTGCTGCCGACAATGCGCGCCGCAATCGGCCCGGAGAGGAAAGCGACAAACGCGATGGGACCCGAGACCGCCGTTGCAAAGGCGATCATGCCCACGGCAGCAATGATGACGATGATGCGCGTTCGCCCCACCCTCACACCAAGCGCTGCGGCGGCATCGTCCCCCAGTCTCAACGCTTCCAGATCACGCGCACGGCTGAGGAGCAGGCCGCCGAAAAGGATGAGCGCGATGAGGAGCGGCAGCAGTTGCGTGATTTTCGCGCCGTTGACGCTGCCGGTCAGCCAGCGCATCGCCTCCTGCAGCGTCCATGCCGGCGCGACGGAGAGGATATAGGCGATGAAGCTCTCCAGCATGGCTGAAACGCCGATGCCGACAAGGATCAGCCGCGTTCCGGCCACGCCGTTGCGGAAAGACAGGAGATAGACGAGAAGCGCGACGCCAAGACCGGCCGCGACGGCGAAGACCGAGACCAGCGGCCCATTCATCTGCAGGACGACGATGGCGAAAACGGCTGCCGCGCTCGCCCCGGAACTAATGCCGATAATATCGGGGCTGGCGAGCGGGTTGCGCAGCATGATCTGGAAGGCGACGCCGCCAAGCCCGAAGCTCAAGCCTGCCAGAATCGACAGCAGCGCGCGCGGCAGGCGCAACTGCCCGACGGTGAAGGTTACCCCGGCAATGTCCTCCCCCAACAGAACGCGAATGACATCGCCGGGCGGCGTGAAGGACTGCCCGAGCATCAGCGTTGTTGCGAAAGCGGCAATCAGGAGCGCCGACAGGGCGGCGATGACAAGGCGACGCCGGCGCTGACGGGCATGGCGATTGAAGACGAGATTGTCGATGACGGGAGCGTATATGGTCACAATTCACGCACCCTCTGGCGCCTGACAATCCAGATGAAGAAAGGCGCGCCGACAAGGGCGGTGACAATGCCGACATTGAGTTCGGACGGCCGCGCCACGATGCGCCCGACAATATCGCCGGCAAGCAGCAGACATGCCCCGCCGAGCGCCGAGAACGGCAGCAGCCAGCGATTGTCCACACCGACGAGCAGACGGCAGAGATGCGGCACCACCAGCCCGACAAAACCGATCGGCCCGCAAATGGCGGTGGCCGCACCGCAGAGCAGGATGGCGCCGCAGGAGGCCACGGCTCGGGCGACCGCAACATTCTCGCCAAGCCCGGCGGCGAGTTCATCTCCAAGCGCCAGAGAATTCAGCTTGCGCGCCGAAAGCAGGCTGACGATGAAGCCGGCGGCCAGAAAGGGCAGCACGGTCTCGATTCGCTCGAGAGTCGCCCCGCCGACGCCGCCGATCTGCCAGGAGCGGATGCCGCCGGCAATATCGCTGCGCGGCAGAACGACGGCGATGACGAGTGAGGAAAAGGCGACGGAGGTGGCGGCGCCCGCAAGTGCGAGTTTCAGCGGGGTCGCCCCGCCTCGCCCGAGCGAGCCGACAACATAAACGAAAACCGCTGATACCCCCGCCCCGGCAATTGCGACCATGATGAAGGCCTGAGCCGAGGCGATGCCGAACCAGACGATGCCGATGACGACGGCGAGCGACGCCCCCATGTTCACACCGAGAATGCCGGGATCGGCAAGCGGATTGCGCGTGACACCCTGCATGATGGCCCCGGCCAGCCCGAGTGCGGCGCCGGAGAGCAGGGCAAGCAGCGTGCGCGGCAAACGCACGGCAACCGCCGCCTCGGCAACCGTCCCGACGCGGCCGCTGAGCCCGCCAACAATATCCGCAAAAGAGACGTCACGCGTACCGATGGCGACGGACAGCGCACAAAGCAGCGAGAGAAGCGCCAGCACCGCGCCGAGCCAGGCCGTTCGCGCGCGGTTGGAGCGGCCCGCGAGCAGCACGGCCGTCGCCTTGCCGGGTCCAGACATCGTCACTGCGATTTCCCGGAGGATTTATCCGCAGCCTTTGCCAGAAGATCGGCATAGTCCTTCAACACCCACGAAATCGACAGCGGCGTGGGATTGGAGGCGGTGCCGAGCGGGTCGCGGCCCAGCATGACGATGGCATCGTTGGCAACGGCCGGCATGCGGGCGAGAAGCGGATCGGCGCGCATGGCGTTCAGCAGCGGCTCACTGCCATAGGTCACGACGATATCGACGTCGTCGAAGGCGTCCACACGCTCGGCGCTCACGCCGGCGGCGAATTGCCCCGGCTTCGTGGCTTCCACGACGCTTTTCGGCGAGGCAAGTCCAAGATCGGCGAAGAACTTCACCCTGGTGTCATTGGCCGTATAGAAATTGACAACGCTGAGATTGGTGGCATCAAGATGGGTGACGAACATGGCTGATTTGCCCTTCAGCTGCGGGCGGCCGGCAACGACCTGCGCGATCTCACCCTCGATGCGTTTGATGAGCGCCTCACCTTCCGCAACCATGCCAAGGCCGGCGCTGTTCAGCCGGATCATTTCGCGCCAGTCCGTCGCCCAGGGAGAAACGGGATAGGCAACGACAGGGGCGATCTGGCTCAGCGTATCGTAGTCGGACTGGCTGAGGCCTGAATAGGCGGCAAGGATGACATCCGGCTGCGTCGCCGCCACCGCCTCGAAGTCGATGCCGTCACCCTCGTCGAACAGCACGGGCTTTGCCGCGTTGAGTTCGGTAAGCCGCTTCGCCACCCATGGCAGCAGGCCATCGCCGTCATCATCGCCGAAATTGGCCGCCGCAAAACCGACGGGCACGATGCCGAGCGCCAGCGGCACCTCATGGTTGGCCCAGGCGACAGTTGCGACCCGCTGCGGTTTCTTCGCAATCGTGGTCGTGCCGAAAGCATGTTTGATGACGACGGGATAGCTGGTCGTCTCCTCCGCCGAGGCCATATTCGGCGCGATCAGCGACAGGAAAAGCACAAATACCGGGAGGAGGCAGCGGAATGGGCGAAGCATTGGCGAGCTCTCAAAAGTTCAAAAGTGGACTTGAACTCTCAGCTTCAATTGCCTCCGTCAAGCCCAGGCAAGAAATGCCGTTGCAACAGCGGTGAAATTTCCGGGGTTTTGTACAAAACCGCAAAAAGTTACAATACCGGACAAACTTTCTCAAGTTATTGGGCGCTTCGAGAGTGGGCCGTGGAAGCGGCGATCGGGGCATCAACTTCTGGAACATACCAATGAATATCGAAACCGAAGGCAGACACCGCAAAACCGCGCGACGTCGTTATCAGGACGCGACGCTGCTTGCCTGCACGGCGCTTGTCGCCACCCTGCCCGGCGCCTTGCTGGCGCAGGAAGCTGCCAACACAAACGGCAGCACGGTTCTGGAACGGATCACCATCGAAAGCGGTGACAATGACCAGAAGTCCATCGTCGCCAACCGCACGACGAGTGGCAGCAAGATGGCGACCGATATTCTCGACACACCGGCCTCGGTCTCCGTCATCACCGCCAAGGAAATGCAGCAGCGCGGGGTGCAGAGCGTGGAAGAAGCGCTGCAATATACCGCCGGTGTGACCACGGATTTTTACGGCTCCGACGACCGGTTCGATTATTTCAAGATTCGCGGTTTCGACGCCTATACCTATCGCGACGGGTTGACGCTTGGCCGTCCCTTCGGCGCGCTGCGCGAGGAAACCTATGCCTATGAGCGTGTTGAAGTGCTGAAGGGCGGCAATTCCACCACCTTTGGCGTCTCAGATCCCGGCGGCTCGGTGAATTATTCCACCAAGGTGCCGAAACGCACCCGTTTCGGTGAAGCCTATGTCACCGGCGGCTCCTATGGCCGCGCCGAAACCGGCTTCGATTTCGGGGACAACATCACCAGCGACGACACGCTGTCCTATCGCCTGACCGGCAAGCTCAGAAATGCCGATGCGGAATATGACTATTCCCGCGACGACGAGAAATTCTTCATGGGCGGCCTGACATGGCGTCCCACGGACGTGACCAGCCTTACCGTAGTTTACGACCACCTCAATAAGGATGGCGTTCCGGGCGGCGGCGGCCATCCGGTCGGCTCGCATTTCGACCGGAGCCGTTTCTTCGGCGAACCGGACTACAATTATCGCGGCACAAACCGCAATTCGCTGAGCGTGATGTTCGACCACGATTTCGGCTCCGGCCTGACGCTGAGTTCCAACGCCCGCTACAGCAAGGCGAATACGGACTTCGGTTATGCCTATATCTCGTCCACACCGACCAACGGTTCGACAATCGCCAACCGGTCCTATTTCGGCAACGACACCGAGACCGAAAACTTCCTGGTCGACACGCGCCTGCAATACGATACGCGGTTTGAAAATGTCGAAAGCCGCAGCCTCGTCGGCGTCTTCTACAATGACTACACCTCCGGCAGCAAAAACTACTTCGGCGCTGCGCCGAGCATAAACTGGACGAACCCGGTCTATACCGGTGCCCCCTCCACGGTGCCGCTCTTCTCCAACTCGCTGACCGACCAGAAGACTAGAGCGATCTACCTGCAACAGGACCTGACCTTCTTCGACAGGCTGATCGTCAGCGCCGGCCTGCGCAACGACTGGATCGACACCGACCAGACCAACCGGCTGAACGGCACGACGGCGAGCGGCGACATCAGCGAACTGACCAAGCGTATCGGCGTATCCTACAAGGTCACCAATGAGATCGCGCCTTATATCAGTTACGCCGAGTCGGTGGTGCCGGCATCTGGTCTTACGGTAGAGCCCGAACGCGGCGAACAGATCGAACTCGGCGTGAAATATCGTCCGGACGCTTTCCCGGCCCTGTTCACCGCGTCGATCTACGATCTGAAGAAGAACAACATCACCGTCACCAGCCCGATCACCAGCCTGCCGACGACCATCGGCGAGGTGCGTGTGCGCGGTCTCGATCTCGAAGCCAAGGCGGAAGTGACCGACAATCTCAGCCTGACGGCGGCCTATTCCTATCTCGACGCGGAAATCACTGAAAACGGCACCGGCGGCAATGTCGGCAACCGGCCGCAATTCGTGCCCGAGCATCAGGCCTCGCTGTGGGTCAACTACACGCTTGCGGGCAACGACCATTTCGGCGACATGACCTTCGGTCTCGGCGGCCGCTATACCGGCGCTTATTATTTCGACAATGCCAACAAGGTCGAAACCGGAAGCAGCGTGACCGTGGATGCAGCGTTCAGCTACAAGATTCAGGAAACCGCCTCGCTGGACGTCAATGTTTCCAACATCTTTAACGAAAAACACGTCTCTTATGGCGGGTTCGGCGCTGACTTTTACAATCCCGGCCGGGCGTTTTCCGTAACTTTGCGAAAGACATGGTGAAAATCGATATTAGCAATAATTTTCAATATATTGAATAATTTCCCTAATGCACCACGTCATCCTCGGGCTCGTCCCGAGGATCTAACCACGCCTCATCAAGTCTGAAGGTCGCAGATCCTCGGGACAAGCCCCATGATGAGGAAAGGTGAGGTTTGCGGCCTCACCAAAACACTGCGCATCGACCTCACCCAGCTTCAAAGCAGCCTGTGCAGCCGTCGCCAGGCGGCGGGTGTGTTTCCCACGGACTGGCGGAAAGCCTTGGTCAGATGGGCCTGATCGGAAAAGCCAAGCTGGGCGGCGATATCGGCCACCGTCAGATCGCCTTCCAGCAGAAGTTTCTGGGCGGCATTGATGCGCCGCTCCAATTGCCATTGCAGCGGCGTCTTGCCGGTGGTCTGGCGAAATACGGTGGCGAACCAGCTTTCCGAAAGACCGACAATATCGGCCATCTCCGCAACCGTCATACGGTCGTCGCCACGCTTTTCGACCTGGGCAAGAAGCTTGTTCAACTGCGCCTGCGTCAGCCTGCCATTGACCTGCTCCGGCGAAGGGCCGGGAATATCCAGCAGGCCGGCAACGATGCTGCCGACGAGGCTTTCCGCATAGACCGCATGTTTCGAGGGTTCAGCCAGCTCATCGACCAGCAGGCCGGCAAGGGTTTCCACCGAGCCGATATCCTGTATCTCGACGGGACGGCGCAGCGCCGTCATCGCCGCCGAACTGCCGACCGAGGGCGACAGGAAACGCAACAGGCGGTCCTTGTGAATATGCAGGTTAAGATGCGAGAATCGGTGCGTGGCGCTGCTGCTCGTCCACATCGGAACGCCGGCCGGCACATAAACCGCCCGTGTCATCGGCCGCGAATGGTTGGTGAACTCGCCATTGCGGTTGGACATGCTGATGCGCGAGGAGACATCGTTGAAAAAGATCATAATGCGCGGATCGGCGGCCAGATAATAACCCTTGGCTCCCATCTGGCTTTCCGCTTCCCAGAAAGCACTGACCAGCCCGTCGAACTGGCGCCACTTCACCGGCGCAGTGACGCTAATCCCTTCCGTGTGCCAGGTCATGGAATGCCAGAAACTCAATGCGGGTACCGTCCGGTTGTCGGGTCTGGGGTGAGCGTATGGAAACACGCGCGCTGCGCCAGTCATCGCGCTCAGCCCCAATAACATGACTTATCAATTCATGTTAATAGCAAAGATCGTTATAAAGAGAAACATTCGCTGACGCGACAGCTATGGAACCTCTGAGCGAAACGTCCGTTGAACTCCTGACAGGAACGCAACACGGGAGATTCATCAATGGACAGCAAAAAGGAACCGGGCAACTTCGCGGACAAGAAACGCGAAGAGAAGGGCCGTGGCGTTATCGTTGCCGGGCCGGATGCGCACGAAAACGAAAAGAGCGGCAAAGCTCCCTCGGCAAAGGCGGAAAAATCTTCATCCGGCAAACCGATTGCGGCTTCTGACCGGCGGTAGCATGCCGGATCAAGCGGTCGCTGATGCGTCCTCGCCAACCCAGACAGAAAAACACCTCCCCGATCGCTCAGGGAGGCGCATCATCAATAAAAAGTCGGCCTTTGCTTACAGAAGGTCGAAACGGTCGGCGTTCATCACCTTGGTCCAGGCGGCGACGAAATCACGCACGAATTTCTCCCTGCTGTCGTCCTGCGCATAAACTTCCGCATAGGCGCGCAGGATGGAGTTCGAACCGATGACGAGGTCCACGCGGGTCGCCGTGTACTTGGCTGCCCCGGTCTTGCGGTCACGAATCTCATAGAGGTTGTTGCCGGTCGGGACCCAGGAATAGGCCATGTCCGTCAGCGTCGTGAAGAAGTCCGTCGTCAGCGCGCCGGGCTTGTCGGTAAACACGCCATGCGCCGTACCGGCATAATTGGCGCCGATGACGCGCAGGCCGCCGATCAGCACTGTCAGTTCCGGCGCAGTCAGGCCGAGAAGCTGCGCGCGGTCCAGAAGCAGTTCTTCGGGGCTGACGACATAGTCCTTCTTGACCCAGTTGCGGAAACCATCCGCCAGCGGCTCAAGTGGGGCAAAGCTGTCGGCATCCGTCTGCTCGGCGGAAGCATCGCCACGGCCGGCCGCGAAAGGCACGGCAATGTCGAAGCCGGCCGCTTTCGCCGCCTGCTCCACACCGTAATTGCCGGCCAGAACGATCACATCCGCAATGCTCGCGCCGGTTTCACGGGCAATCGGTTCCAGAACCGAAAGCACTCGGGACAGACGGGCGGGCTCATTGCCTTCCCAGTCCTTCTGCGGTGCAAGGCGGATGCGTGCGCCATTGGCGCCGCCGCGCTTGTCAGAACCGCGGAAAGTGCGGGCGCTGTCCCAGGCGGTCGAGACCAGATCGGCAACGGAAAGGCCAGAAGCCGCGATCTTCGCCTTGACGGCGGCGACATCGTAGCTGGTGGAGCCTGCGGGGATGGGATCCTGCCAGATCAGGTCTTCCGCCGGAACGTCCGGGCCGAAATAACGGGACTTCGGCCCCATGTCGCGGTGGGTCAGCTTGAACCAGGCGCGGGCAAAGACCTCGGAGAAATGGTCCTGATCGTCCTTGAACTTCAGCGAAATCTCGCGGTAGATCGGGTCGACCTTCAGGGCCATGTCGGCATCGGTCATCATCGGAATGGTGCGGATCGAGGCATCCTCGACGTCGACAGGCTTGTCTTCCTCGGCAATGGTGATCGGCGCCCATTGCGATGCACCGGCGGGGCTGTGCGTCAACGTCCACTCATGCTTGAACAGCATATCGAAGAAACCGTTGTCCCACTTGGTCGGCTCGCTCGTCCACGCGCCCTCGATGCCGGATACCACGGTGTCGCGACCGATGCCGCGGCCCTTGGTGTTGATCCAGCCGAGACCCTGAAATTCCGGGCCTGCTGCTTCCGGATCGGGGCTGAGGTTGGCGGCGCTGCCATTGCCGTGCGATTTGCCGATGGTATGGCCGCCGGCGGTGAGAGCGACGGTTTCCTCGTCATCCATGCCCATGCGGGCGAAGGTTTCGCGCATCTGCGCCGCCGTCGCCAGCGGATCGGACTTGCCGTTCACGCCTTCCGGGTTGACGTAGATGAGGCCCATCTGCACGGCAGCGAGCGGGTTTTCCAGCGTCGCGGGCTTGGTCACGTCGCCGTAACGGCCGTCGCTCGGCGCCAGCCATTCCTTTTCGTCACCCCAATAGGTGTCCTTTTCCGGAGCCCAGATATCTTCGCGACCGAAAGCAAAGCCGAAGGTCTTCAGACCGGCGACGTCATAGGCAATGGTGCCGGCGAGCGCGATCAGGTCTGCCCAGGAAATCTTGTTGCCGTATTTCTTTTTGATCGGCCACAGGAGGCGGCGGCCCTTGTCGGTGTTCACGTTGTCCGGCCAGGAATTGAGCGGCGCAAAACGCTGGTTGCCGGTGTTGGCGCCGCCGCGGCCGTCAGTCACGCGGTAAGAACCCGCCGCATGCCAGGTAACGCGCGCCATCATGCCCACATAGCTGCCCCAGTCGGCCGGCCACCAGTCCTGGCTGTCGGTCATCAGCGCGCGCAGATCGGCTTTCAACGCTTCGACATCGAGCGTCTTCAGGGCTTCACGATAGTTGAAGGAGGTGCCGAGCGGATTGGTCTTGGTGTCGTGCTGGTGCAGGATGTCGAGGTTCAGCGCATTCGGCCACCATTCGGTTACCGATTTACCCGAGGCCGTATTGCCTCCATGCATGACAGGACACTTGCCAGCCGGTTTTGAAGTTGCGTCCATTTCGCCCTCCGATGGGTTTAACAATTAAACGAAATAATCAATTCGACATGTGCAGCGTTAGAGCCAGAGCCAGCGGCAGGTCATGGGAAAACCGTGCAGCGACGCTGGTAACCTCTCACAGCTACAGCTTCTTTCTGTCATGAAGATGACTAACAGCCGGGTTCCATAATTTCCAATTGTATATTCTAAAGGCTGCGATATGCTGAGCTTATGATTGCGCTCTCCATGAAACATCTCCGTTATTTCGACGCTCTGGCCAAGATCGGCCATTTCGGTCGGGCGGCGGAGGCGTGCGCGATTTCCCAACCTGCACTATCTTTGCAGATCCGGGAACTGGAGGAATTGATCGGTGCGCCGCTCGTCGAACGCGGCAGCCGCCAGATCAGGCTGACCGCGCTTGGCGAGGAATTCGCCGAACGCACCCGCTCGATATTGCGTTCGGTGGACGAGTTGCAGGATCTGGCGCGTGCGGGGCACGGCCCTCTCAGCGGTCGGCTGCGCATCGGTGTCATTCCCACCGTCGCGCCCTATCTTTTGCCGCAGGTGATCAAGACGCTGACCCGGCATTATCCCGGACTCGAAGCACGCCCGCGCGAGGCGGTGACACAGAAGCTCATCGAAGACCTTCTCGAAGCCCGGCTCGACATGGCGATCGTCGCCCTGCCCGTCTCGGAACCGGCGCTGGAGGAGGTTCCGCTGTTTTCGGAGGAATTCATTCTGGTGCGGCCGATGGAGGATGCGGGCATGCCGGTGCCGAGCGCCGACAAGCTGGGCGAAATGCGCCTGCTGCTGCTGGAAGAAGGCCATTGCTTCCGCAACCAGGCGCTTTCCTTCTGCAGCACGACCAATGCGCCGCCGCGCGTGCTGATGGAAGGCTCCTCGCTCTCCACCCTCGTGCAGATGGTCGGCGCCGGCATCGGCGTCACACTCATTCCGCAGATGGCCGTCGATATGGAGACACGGCAATCCACCGTCTCGGTGTTCCGGCTGGCGGAACCGCGCCCGTCGCGCACCATCGGCATGGTGTGGCGCAAGAGCAATCCGCTCTCGGCGCAGTTCAGCCATATCGCCGAAATCGTCCGCGAATGCGGCCTTCAGAAACTCGGCCAGTCTTGAAGACGACAGACACATCAATATCAGGAAAGCGAATGTGAGCAGGCCGAATTACCGCGATATCGCCCGCCTCGCAGGCGTTGGAACCGCCACGGTCGAGCGGGTGCTAAACGGGCGCGGCGGCGTTCGTGCCGAACTCGTGGAAAAGGTCGTTCTTGCCGCACGCACACTGGATTATCCGCGCACCCTGCCGGAGACCCACCGAGGCCTCTTGCGCATAGAAGTGCTGATGGTACGCCCGGACACCACCTTTTACCGGCGGCTTTCCAAGGCCTTCGAAAGAATTGCGGCAACGCTCGACCCTCTCGTCGTTGTCCACCGCAGCTTCGCCGAAGAGATGAAGCCGGACGAGCTGGCGAGCCGCATCACCGCCGCCGCAGAGGCGCGCGCGGGCCTTATCCTCGCCAGTCCGAGCAGCGCGGCGGTTAGCGCCGCCGTCGAGGCGGCGGTGGCGCGCGGCGTGCCGGTCGTGCATGTCGTCACGCGCGCTTCGGCGGAAAAGGGCGAATTCATCGGCATCGACAATGGCGCGGCGGGACGGACGGCGGCGCATTTCATCACCCGCATGGCGCGCCAGCCCGGCCCGGTCATCGCGCTCTGCCATCCGATCTATCAGGTCCACCGCGACCGTATCGGCGGCTTTTCCGATTACTTCCGAGATCATCCCAGTGAACATCGCTTCGAATGGCTGGGCTTTACCCGCGACGACGAATATTACGGCGCCGAGGCCCTGCGCATGGCGCTCGATCTCTATCCCGACATGGCCGGACTCTATAATGCCGGCGGCGCGAATGCCGCCCTGATCGACGTTCTTCGCCGGCATCCGCGCGGCAGCGAGATATTCTTCGTCGGCCATGAATTGACCGATTATACCCGCAAGGCGCTGAATGACGGCATCATGGATATCGTGCTTGATCAGGCCCCCGAGGCGCAGGCCCGCCGGGCGCTGGATCTCGTCCTTCGCCGGATCGGTCTCACCGATATTGAGCCCGATAACGCGCCCATTCGCTTCGTCACCATCACCGCCGAAAGCCTTTGATCTGATTTGATCAACGAAGGCTTCGGCGTTCACCGCCCGCCCTGCTAATTTCTCTTCAGGGAGGAAAGCCGCAGAGCGCGAGAGTGCCGGCGGCCATGGCGTGTAAACGCCCTTCTTCATCGTGAAAACTTGCGCGGGCGCATCGGGAGCGATCGTCCGAAGGAGAGCGCTATGGACGATCTGAAATATGGAACGCGTAACAAGCGCGGCGACTGGGCGCCCCACCAGCCGGTGGAAACAGCACCGCTCTTTGCCTTTCCGCCGCGCCTCGTGGCGCTTTTAAAGTGGCTGCCGCATTATTTTTTTCCGTGGAATGCGATCTTCGCGCTTTCTGCAGTCGGCTACTGGGCTTTTGTCATTCCGCCCGTCGAAACCATGGCCACGCTTGGCTTCGGCTGGATCGCTTGGCTTTATGCGGTCAATGCGGTCTGCGTCTTTCTCTTCTACGGCGGTTTCGAACTCCATCTCTATATTCTGAAGCGGCAGGAAAACCGCTTCAAATATAACGGCAAATTTCCCGCCGAACAGAAGAGCAAGGCCTTCTGGTTCGAGAGCCAGAACCTCGACAACATCCTGCGCACCTTCCTTTCCGGCGTGACGATCTGGACCGCCATCGAAGTGGCGATGTTGTGGGCCTATGCCAATGGTTATGCGCCATGGCTCAGCTTTGCCGAAAATCCATGGACGCTCGCAGCCGTGGCGCTTGTTGTGCCGATCATCCACGAATTTCACTTCTTCTGCATTCACCGGCTCATCCACACGCCGCTGCTTTATAAATGGGTGCATTCCGTCCACCACAATTCGGTGAACCCGTCGCCCTGGTCGTCGCTATCCATGCATCCGGTCGAGCATCTGCTTTATTTCGGCACCGCCTTTTATCACCTGGTCCTGCCGTCCAACCCGGTCCTCATGCTTTACCAGCTGCATTATGCGGGCTTCGGCGCGATCCCCGGCCATGTCGGCTTCGACAAGGTCGAGATCGGCGAGGACAAGCTGGTCGATAGCCATGCCTATGCGCATTACCTCCACCACAAATATTTCGAGGTGAATTACGGCGACGCCCTCATCCCGCTCGATAGGTGGTTCGGCACCTGGCACGACGGCTCGGCGGAGGGAGAAGCCCGCATGCAGGAACGCTATCGCAAACGCAAAGAAAAACTCGCGGCCCGCAAGGCGCGCAACACCATCGGGGAGGCAGCCGAATGAACTGGGTTTCAGCCTGCAAACTGGAAGACATCGAACAGGAAGGCGCGATCCGCTTCGACCACGCCGGACGCACCTATGCGATCTACCGCGGTCCGGATGACAGCGTTTATTGCACAGCCGGCCTCTGCACCCATGAGGCCATCCATCTCGCCGAAGGGCTGGTGATGGATTTCGAGGTGGAATGTCCCAAGCATTCCGGCGCCTTCGATTATCGCACCGGCGAGGCGCTGCGGCTGCCCGCCTGCGAAAACCTGAAGACCTATCCGGCGCAGGTGGTGGACGGCGAAGTACGCATCACCATCGGCTAGGCCGGGCTTTCGAGCAGGCCCGAAAGGGCCTCCGGAATGCACCCGGGCGGCCCGGCGCCCCAAGGGAGGACAAACATGAAATCCATCTGTACCATGGCCGCTCTGGCGGTCCTTTTCGCCGGCACGGCATCGGCCGAGACCATCGGCGTTTCAATGCAGAGCTTCGACAATAATTTCCAGACCCTGCTGCGCGAAGGGCTTGGCGCCCGGGCATCGGAGATCGACGGCGTCAAGATCCAGGTCGAGGACGCGCAGGCCGATATTTCCAAGCAGCTCAACCAGGTCAATAATTTCATCGCCGCAAACGTCGACGCGATCATCGTGACGCTGGCAGACACCTCGGCCGCACCCGGCATCAGCGATGCCGCAGCCAAGGCGGGCATTCCGCTGGTCTACCTCAATCTCGAACCGGACAATGTCGCCAAACTGCCGGAAAAGCAGGCCTATGTCGGCTCACGGGAAACCGATGCGGGGCGGCTGGCCGGCGAAGCGGCCTGTTCGCTGCTCAAGGAGAAGGGAAAGGCCGCCGACGCGCAGGCCTATATATTGATGGGCGATCTCGCCCATCAGGCCTCGCGCGACCGGACCTCGTCCTTCAAGCAGGCGCTCACATCCGGCGACTGCAGGGCCGTCACCATCGCCGACGAGCAATCGGCCGCATGGACACGGACAACCGCGATGGACATGACGACAAACTGGATCACCGCCGGCCGACCGATCGACGTCGTCTTCGCCAATAATGACGAGATGGCGATCGGCGCGGTTCAGGCGCTGAAGGCGGCCAGCGTTTCGATGGACGATGTGATCGTCATCGGCATCGACGCCACGCCGGACGGTCTCGCCTCCATGGCCGCTGACGATCTCGACGCCACGGTGTTCCAGAACGCCAAGGGGCAATCGACAAGCGCGCTCGATGCCGCCGTCGCCCTGATACGCGGCACGCCGGTCGACAAACAGGTCATGGTTCCGTTCGAACTGGTGACGCGGAAGAACATGACCGATTACGCCAGCCGAAACTGATCCTCCCCCAGCCGGTGCACCCTGAAAAGCGCGCCGGTCCCTTCTCACGGAGATACCATGGACGCAATCGTCATCATCGGCGCCGGCGAGGCGGGCACACGTGCCGCCTTTGCGCTGCGCGAAGCGGGCTTTGCAGGCAACGTCACGCTGGTCGGCACGGAGCCGCACCCACCCTATGAACGGCCGCCGCTCTCCAAACCGCTCGAAGGTGCGGTGCGGATGAAACCCATCTGCGGCGACGGAGCACTGGAGACTGCCCGCATCTCCTATCGTCAGGGCGTATCGGCGACCCGGATCGATGTGAAAGACCGTCTTGTGACACTCGATGACGGGCGGACGCTCGGCTATGACAGGCTGCTGCTTGCAACCGGGGCACAGCCGCGAAAATTAACATGCCCCGGCGCGGGGCTGGCGCTGGATTTCCGCACCCACGCGGATGCGCAGGCGATTTTCTCCCGCACAAATAGCGGCGCCCGGATCGCGATCATCGGCGGCGGGCTTATCGGAATGGAACTTGCAGCGGTTCTGCGTGGCAAGGGGGTTGCGGTCAACATTATCGAGGCCGCAACACGGCCGCTCGGCCGTGCGGTTCCCCCGCGTTTTGCCGAAAGGATACACAAGCGCCATCTCGAAGAGGGCGTGAATTTCCATCTGGGAAAGGGCGTTTCGGAAATCACGCCGGAAGCAGTTTCGCTTACCGAAGGCGCGCGCGTGCCGGCCGATATAGTCGTCTCCGCCATCGGCGTCCTGCCCAATGTCTCATTGGCGCAAACGGCTGGGCTTGCGACCGGAAACGGCATTCTGACCGATGCTTTCCTGCGCACCAGCGATCCCCATATCTTCGCGGCGGGCGATTGCGCGGCCGTCTCGCAAGCCGCCGGCGGACATATCCGGTTTGAAAGCTGGCGCAATGCACGCAGCCAGGCGGAGGTCGCAGCGCGTAACATTCTTGGCGCAAACGAGGCCTTCGCCGCCCTGCCCTGGTTCTGGTCGGATCAATATGATCTCGGCCTTCAGGTCGCGGGCCTGCCGCAGCCGGAGCATCAGAGCGTCACCCGACCGCTGGGCGAGGGCGAACTGGAATTCTACCTTCAGGACGGCCGCCTTGTCGCCGCCGCCGGGCTGGGCGTCGGCAACAGCGTCGCCAGGGACATAAAACTGGCCGAGATGCTGATCGCCGCCGGCATCAATCCCGACCCGTCGGCCCTTGCCGACCCCGGCGTCAATCTCAAATCATTGCTGAAAAGCGCGCGGGCGGCCTGATGCAGAAGCTGCTCGTCTTTCAATCGCTGTGGGCCATGGAAAGGCTCTCCGGCGATAGCCATGAACCCAGCCTTGAGGAAAACATAGCCCGGATCGCCGCAGCCGGTTTCGATGGCGTCAGCGCGCATTATACCGACCGTGCGGATGTGCAGCGTCTCAATAGGGCGATCCGTGGCACGGGCCTTCGGATCGAAGGTGTCTGCTTTCCGCGCAGTATCGAGGATCTGCGACACACGTTGGCGCTGGCGCAGGAGTTTCCCGTCAGCCATATCGATCTGCAGGCGGATATCCGTCCGCGCCGGGTGGAAGATTGTCTGCCGCTTCTCGACGGCTGGATGCGACTTGCCGAAGAGGCGGGCGTTCCCGTCTTCATCGAAACCCATCGCAACCGGATGACCAGCGATCTCCTGTTCACGCTCGACCTTCTGGAACGGCGGCCCGAACTGCCGCTGCTGGCCGATCTGTCCCACTATCTCGTTGCCCGCGAATTCGCCTTTCCAGTCGAAGATGAAAGCCAGCGGCAGATCCGCCGCATCCTTCGCAATGCGCAGGCCTTTCACGGACGGATCGGCTCCTGCGAGCAAATCCAGATCGAGATTTCCTTCGCCCATCACCGCCCATGGGTCGATCTGTTTCTGAACTGGTGGGACTATGGATTCCGCCACTGGCGATCGCTTGCGCCAGATAATGGTGAGCTGGTCTTCACCTGTGAACTCGGCCCCAGCCCCTATGCCATCACCGGCCGGGACGGCAGCGATTCCACCGACAGATGGGTGGAATCGCTGCAACTCAAGACGATGGCGCAAACGCTATGGGCGCAAACCGCTCATTCTGCGAGCGGGATCGCGACCGTCTCGCATATCAACCGCTGATGTTATCGCGACGCGGCCTTTGCGGATCTGTCGGTCCATTCGGGTGGCGCACCGAACTTGTCGGCCACCATGCCCTGCAGGCCGCGCGACCGGCCATAGGCATCGCATTCGACATATTTCGGTTTTCCACCCAGGGCGGACCGGATTCGATGGCCGGAGGGGATAGAGAGGTTCAGCCCGTCCGAGACCTTGCCTGTCACCAGAATGCGCGAGAAGTAGTTGGAGAAATCGGCGGCAAGCTCGTAGGCATCTCCGATTTCCGAGACGCGGGCGTTGCCCGTGATGGAATTCGCGCCCTTGGACCAGACGGCCGCAGCGCGCTGGACGCCGGTGCTGTCCACCGCCTCCGCCTCGACGGCGAGGCCGCCAAGCCCGAATGGAAGACGCGGCACGCTGACCGGCAGGACGAAGCCGCTGCCGAGCGTCACGGCCGTCGATACCCCGGCCATGGTCTTGTCGGTCGGCACCAGATCGGTGATGACCGTGCGCACCGTCATGTCCGCCGGCTGGCCCAGCGCGGCAATCCGATATTTATCGCTGAGCGCCACGCAGATGGCGCGATCCAGCGCATTCGAAACAAGGACACGGTCCTTTTCCGATGTGACCCGCGACGAGGCCGCAAAGGAGAAGGTGGTCGGCACGATGGCGACGGTCTTGACGCCGGCCAGTCCGTTGGCGTCCACGAAGGTGCGCGATTTGGTGAACTTGCCCTTGACCGGGCTGAGTTGCGCATAAGAGGTCAGCGTACCGCCTTCCTTGAGCGGCACGGACGTGCAGCCGGACATGATGATGGCAAAGGGCAAGGTGGCGAAGGCGACGCCGCGACTGCGGGAGGCCCTGTCGCCGGAAGCCCGGGCAAACAGACTGCACTGTTGTTTCACTGCACGTACTCCAGTTGGCATGGTTGATCCTGTGCCCCACACGGTACGACAGTGAAAATTGCGGCAACATTACAATTGCCCGCCCCTGAAAGCGCGCGCAACGCAGGATCAGAAACGCAACCGGAAGGTGCTTCCGAAGGCGCTGCTGTCCAGAAAGATTCGCCCGTTATGGTTGGCGACGATCTGCTTGACGAGGCTGAGGCCAAGGCCGGCCCCGGTGCTGCGCGGTGTAACGCGATAAAAGGGCTCGAAAATCCGCTCCCGCTGATCTTCGGCTATCCCCTGTCCCTCATCGGAAACCGCGATCTCGCCAGTGGCGAGAATCGAGACGTGGATCATCCCTCTGTTTCCGCCATGGTCGATGGCGTTGCGCACGATGTTGCTGATGGCGCGCGGCAAGGTGAACGGGTTGCCCAGTATTTCATATCGCGCGACCTGCGTTTCGAAGGAGATATCGTAGCCCGCCGAAAGCGCGAGCGGCGCGAGATCGGCAACGACAGTGCGCGCCGTCTCGACGAGGTCCAGCGTTTCGCGCCGGTCGTTCACCTGATCGTTTCTTTCGAAGGCGAGAAGCTGTTCGGTGGTTTCCCCAAGCCGCGCGACATCCTCCATCAGGCGTTGCTGCTCCGGCCCCGGCAGGCCCTCTATCCGGGTCTGCATGATGGCAATCGGCGTTCTCAGCTCATGCGCCGCATCGATGAGAAAACGCTGCCGCGCCCGAAACTGCTCTTCAAGCCGTTCGAGGATGCCGTTGAAGGCAAGGATCAGGGGCACCACCTCCCGCGGTACATCCTCGACCGGAAGCTTCGAGCCCGGCCGGCGCGGATCGATCTCGGGAGCCTTTTTGACGACGGAATTGAGGCCGGCAAGCGCCTCGCGCACGATGCGGGGAACCGAGAAGAACACGGCGGGCAAGATGACAGCCAGGAGGGGAACGTAAATCTTGTAGGTTCCGGCAAGGAGCGCCAAAAACTGCCCCCTCATATGCGTGGTTCCGCCGAACATGACCCTTACGGAACCCCACTTCGTCTCCATGCTTTCAACCAGGGCGACCTCGGAGATGCCCTTTCCTCCGCGAATATCGGCATCCGTCAGCAAATGCAGATACGGCGACAGTTCCTCATAAACGGCAGGCACGGCGCCATAGCTCGCCACCCGCCCGTCCAGCGTGGAAGCCACGAACCAGAGCGTTGAGTTCTCCGCCTTCAGGGCCTGCAATGACGGGCCATTGGTAACGACCAATCCTTTTTGCGGATCGAGGGAAAGCGACTCATCGAGTGTTGCCGACAGATCGTCCCAGAGCGCAATATTGGGCGAAAGCATCGTCATGCCGTAAAAGCAGAGGCCGATGATGACCACGGCAATCATGGCGGAGACGACGACGCTGAGCTGCCAGCTCAACTTCCACCACAAGGACGAGTTGGAGGTGCCCTGCGCTTTCATGCCTCTTCCTTCAACAGATAACCGATGCCGCGAATATTATGGACGCCAACGCCTGCGGAGGCATCGAGCAGGCGTTTTCGCAGCCGCGATATATGCGCGTCGAGCGCATTGGACTGGATCTCTTCCTCGTAATTGTAGACGGCCGCCTCAAGCGTGGAACGCAGCACGGATTTGCCCTTGCGTTTCGCCAGCGCAACGAGAATCGCAAGCTCGCGCCTTGGCAGATCGAAGGGAGCGGAATTGATCGTGACGCTGAGATGGAGCGGATCGATAACGATGCGGCCGGCTGTGATTTCGGCCGGCGCAAGGTTTGCCGGCCGTCTCAGAACCGCACGCACCCGCGCCAGCAGCTCACCGACGAGAAACGGCTTGCCGAGATAGTCGTCGGCGCCGCCATCCAGTCCGGCTATGCGGTCTTCCGGTTCGTTCAGTGCCGTCAACAGTATGATCGGCGTGTCAATGCCGGCATGGCGCAGCTGCGGAATGAAGGCAAGTCCCTCCCCGTCCGGCAGGCGGCGATCAAGCAGGATGGCGTCATAGACGTGCTGGCGCGTCAGCTCCATCGCATCGCCGAGCCACATCGTATGGTCGATGACGATGCCCTGCCTGCCGAGCGTCGCCGTCAGCGCATCCGCCATTGCCTTTTCGTCTTCGATCAACAGAAGTCTCATGCGTCACCGTCCCTTCGCATTCCCTTGTCTGCCAGAAAGGTTGCGGCAGTATTGCGGCAAAGAAGACACCTGAGCATTTCCAACCCCGTGCATGTCCGTTTCCCCTCCGAAAAGGCGTAAAAACAGGGCGATGGAACATCGGACCCTGCTGTTTAAGCAGCTGCGTTCGCAAGGGTAATGCTGCTGCAATTATGGACGCCTATCCAGATGCCATACGCCTCAAGAGAGGCAATGCGACCGCCCGAGCGGCGGTCCCGGTATGGAAAGGATTTCAGCATGTGGGTGAAGAGGACCATCAAGGCGGGGATCGCGCTTGCAGGTTGCGTTCTCGTTGTCACCGCTCTCGATCCGGCGCGCGGCAGCGTCGATGCGAATGAGCGTGTCAAAGGCATCGTGAACGGGCTCGTCGAGACTGCCGCGATGAGCCCGGCAGGCACTCCGTTCGAACTGACGGCGACTGAAACGGCGAAGATCGGCACGCGCCCGATGGTGGAGCGGCTTGGCATCAGCGGCGAGCTTCAGCCCATCACCCGTGTGGTGATCCGCGCCCGTGAAGCCGGCAAGATCGTCGAGATGAATGTCCGCGACGGAGACGCGGTACAGGCGGGCGAGTTGCTCGTGCGTTTCGAAACCGACGAGCTGCAATCGACGCTTTTGCTGCGGCAGAGCGACCGGGATGCGGCCGAGGCCGAGCTGATGCTGGCAATGCAGGCCCTGACGAGAACCGAACAGCTTGCCCTGAAAAACATCGCTTCGGCAGAACAGCTCGACAAGGCGAAAAGCGATGTGGCGGTGAAGACGGCAAGGCTCCAGAGCCTTTCGGCGCAGGCGGATATTGCTCGCCTCGCCCTTCGCTATGCCGAAATCCGCGCGCCCTTCGGCGGCACCGTCACCCGGCGGCTTGCCGAGGCGGGATCGCGTGTCGGTGCGGATGGCGAGCTTCTCACGCTGGTCGATAACAGCGTGCTGGAGGCGAAGGTTCTTGTCGCCACGCGCGATGTTCCGCGCGTCGCCCTCGGCCAGACGGCGGAACTGGAGATTGACGGCCTTGGCGGCCAGATCGTCAAAGCCACGGTCGACCGCATCAGCCCGGTTGCCGAAGACGGCACCCGCTTCGTCGCCGTCTATCTGCGGCTTGCCAATCGTGGCGGCCGGCTGTGGGGCGGAATGTTCGCCAGCGGATCGATCCTGCTGCGCGAGAAAAACGATGCGCTCGTCGTTCCCGCCATCGCGCTGCGCAAGGATGAGGCCGGTTATCATGTGCTCAAGGTGCTGGACGGCCATCTTCGCCGCCAGACGGTCACGGTGGGAGCGCGCTGGAACGGCGGCAACCTGATCGAGATCGCCGCCGGGCTGAAGGATGGCGAGACCATCCTGACCGCGCCGCTTCCGCAATTGCGGCCCGATATGGCCGTCACCGTCGACAAGGCAGGCTGACATGTTCTTGACCCGCATATCCGTTACCCACCCCGTTTTCGCCACCATGATGATGGTGGCGCTTCTGGTCATGGGCGCCTTCTCCCTGCAAAGGCTTGGCCTCGACCAATATCCCAATGTCGACGTTCCCGTGGTGGTGGTCGTCACCTCTTATCCGGGCGCGACACCGGAGACGGTGGAAACCGAGGTGACACGCCCGGTCGAGGATGCACTAAACGCCATTGGTGGTCTCGATGAGGTCACCTCCACCTCCTATGAGGGGCGCTCCGTCGTCGTCGCAAAATTCAAGCTTGAGGTGCGCAGTTCAGCCGCCGCGCAGGAGGTGCGCGACAAGATCGCCGCCATCGAGGCGAATTTTCCGGAAGACGCCAAAAAGCCCGTCATATCGAGGTTCGACCCCGCCGCCGAGCCGATCCTGTCGGTGGCGATCAGTTCGACATCGCTCGATGTGCCCGCTCTCACCAGCCTTGCCGATCAGAAGGTGGTGCGGCAGCTGACGACCGTTGCCGGCGTCGGCCAGGCAACGCTGGTCGGCGCGCGCAAGCGGCAGATCGATGTGACAATCGACGAGACGCGCATGCGCGCCCTCGGGATCGGCATCAACGAGGTGGTGAATGCGCTGCGCACCGGCAACAGCAACAGCCCGGCCGGAAGCGTCATCGATCCCGTCTCCGAACGCACGATCCAGGTGCAGGGGCGTATCGAGGAGCCGCAGGCGCTGCTGGATATGGTCGTGGCAAGGCGCGGCGGCGCGGCCATTGCGCTTCGCGATGTCGCCACGCTTTCCGAAGGAGCGGCCGATGCCGAAAACCGCGCCCTTTATAATGGCCAGACGGCGCTGGCGATCGACATCGTCAAGGTTCAGGACGCCAATACGGTTCAGGTCGCGACGGATGTGAGGAAGCGCCTCGATGCGCTCAATGCCGAGCTTGCCTCGCAGAACGTGCAATTGCGCGTCGTCACGGATGCGTCGATACCCATCCGCGAATCCGTCAATCAGGTACAGACGACGCTGATAGAAGGTGCGGCGCTCGCCGTCGCCATCGTCTTCCTGTTTCTAAACTCCTGGCGCAGCACGGTTATTACCGGGCTGACATTGCCAATCGCAATCATCGGCACGCTCGCGGTGATACATT
Source organism: Agrobacterium sp. ST15.13.015 (assembly GCF_027871645.1). Classification (NCBI taxonomy): domain Bacteria; kingdom Pseudomonadati; phylum Pseudomonadota; class Alphaproteobacteria; order Hyphomicrobiales; family Rhizobiaceae; genus Agrobacterium; species Agrobacterium sp. ST15.13.015. The sequence continues at coordinate 172,866 of NZ_JAQAHF010000006.1, read as the reverse complement.
TCCTCGGCTTCACGCTCAATACGCTCAGCCTGCTGGCGCTGACGCTTTCCATCGGCATTCTGGTGGATGACGCCATCGTGGTGCGCGAAAACATCACCCGCCATCTTCACATGGGTAAATCGCATCTGCGCGCGGCCCTCGACGGCACCAATGAAATCGGGTTTGCGGTAATCGCAACAACGGCGACAATCGTGGCAGTCTTCCTGCCGGTCGCCTTCATGGACGGCATTGTCGGCCGGTTTTTCTACGAATTCGGCGTCACCGTTTCCGCCGCCGTCCTGATCTCGCTCTTCGTCGCCTTCACGCTCGACCCGATGCTGTCCAGCATATGGTACGATCCCGACGCCCAGCCCGATGCGAAGCGCGGGCCGGTGGGCCGCCTGATCGCCCGTTTCGACCGCTGCTTCGAATGGATGGCCGGGCAATATCGCCGGGCCATCGGCTGGACCCTGCGGCATCGGCTCGTCACCCTGCTTGCCACGGCCGGCATCTTTATCGGCAGCCTGTTCATGGTGCCGCTGGTCGGCACGGAATTCGTTCCGAATGCCGATGAGGGCCGCTTCCAGGTCAATATTACCGCGCCGGTCGGCTCCTCGCTGGACTATACGACAACGAAGGTGCGGCAGGTGGAAAAGGCCCTGAAGGAATTTCCGGAAGTCGAGACGCTTTATTCCACCGTCAATACCGGCGGCGCCGCCGGCAAGCATCGGGCCGCCATATTGGTGGGGCTGGTGCCGCTCGACATGCGGAGCCGGACTCCACTCTCCCTTGCCGAACCGGTTCGCAAACGCCTGTCAGCCATACCGGGCATAGAGGTCACGATCCTGCAGAATGGCCTTGGCGGCGGCGAAAGCCCGGTGCAGCTCAGCATCCTCGGCGACGACCGGGCGGTCCTCGAAAAAATCGCCACCGGTCTGGTCGAAGACATGAAGAAAATTCCCAGCCTCGTGGATGTGACCTCGAGCGCCAAGGATGTGACCTCCATTCTTTCGGTCCGCCTGAAGCCTGCGGCGGCGAGCGATCTCGGCATTGCCCGCTCCGATCTTGCCGCAGCGCTTTCCCCCCTCATCGGCGGCGAGGATGTGTCGAAATGGACGGATGCGGACGGCAACAGCTACGATATCGTCATTCGCCTGCCCGTCGAGCGGCGGTCTGACGCGTCAGGTCTCGGTGAATTGATGATCGCAACCGGCCGCACGGCCACGAACGGCGCGCCGCTGATGGTGCGTCTCGATCAGGTTGCCGATATCGGCATCATGCCGGCTCCCGCCGAAATCCGCCGTATCGACAATCGCCGCGAGATACTGGTTTCGGCCAATATCGCCGGCCGCACGCTTGGCGAGGTCACGGAGACGTTGCAGGGCCTGACCGCCGGTCTTGACCTGCCGAACGGCTATCGCATCCGCTTCGGCGGTGACGCCGAAACCATGCAGGAGACCATCGGCCACATGGTCACGGCGCTTACCATGGCCGTCATCTTCATCTACATCGTGCTCGCCTCTCAATTCGGCAATTTCATGCAACCGCTCGCCATCATGGCGTCCCTGCCACTTTCGCTTGTCGGCGTCCTCATCGGGCTGATGGTGGCCGGCAGTACGATCAACATGTTCTCGCTGATCGGCTTCATCATGCTGATGGGCCTCGTGACCAAAAACGGCATCCTGCTGGTCGATTTTGCCAATCGCGAGCGGCGGCGTGGGCTTTCGCTGAACGAGGCACTGGAAAATGCCGGCGTCATCCGCTTCCGCCCGATCATCATGACGACGCTTGCGATGATCTTCGGCATGATCCCGCTCGGTCTCGCCGTCGGCGGCGGTGGCGCGCAGCGTGCGCCGATGGCCCATGCGGTGGTTGGCGGTCTCATCAGTTCCACGCTGCTGACCCTGATCGTGGTGCCGACCATCCTGTCCTATATAGACAGCATCGTCAGGCGTTTTACCCGCCTGTTGCCGAAAGCGCCGGACGGAACGGGGCATTCGAACCATCAGGCGCAACCTTCCCAGAAGCAGCCGGCCTGAAAAGGCCGGTTTGCATCCAAAGGACTGCCGTCATCTCAACAGGAGAATGGCGGCTGGCCCCGCCAGAAGCACGGCGAGGACGATGATGGGATGGAGATAATGCAATAAAAAGCGGAGAGCGAGACGACATGGTTTCATGCAACGGCACCTGACGACAATCATCAGGCAAGGTTGGAGATCGCCCATTGCGGCGGCATTACAGTCCTGGGCACAGCAGCGGATGCGGGACGGGTGCTGTTACGGCCTCTCGCTTCCCTGACGCTTCTTTTTGCCCTTCGGACGAAAATCGACAAGAAGCGACTTCAGTTCGATATCGCGAACGCGCCTTGCCGCCTCATCCGGGCGCACCCATTCCAGCAGGCGTTCACCGCGTTCCTTGAAACTGGTTTCCGCCTCCGTCACCTCTATCTGGAATACATCGACCATGCAGGGTACGACATCGCCATTGTCTAGCATCTTGAGATAGGTATAGCGGCCAACCGCATTCTTTTTCACCCGGCCGCGCACGCCCGCCTCCTCCCACGCCTCGATTGCCGCCGCCTCGTGCGGCTTCTTGCGTTTCATCGGCCAGCCGCGCGGAATGATCCAGCGTCCACTGGTACGGGACGTGACAAGGAGGATTTCGACATCCTCGCCATTGCCGGCATAACGGAAGCAAAGCGCGGCATATTGCTGCCGGAAAGCGCCGGTGAAGAGCTTTTCCGGAACCGCAGCAAGCTGCTGGAGCAATGTCAGTGCACGAGCCGGGCGGGTTTTCCGGCTTTTCTTGGTGGGTTTCATATCCGTTGATAGTGCTGATTTTCCGGGTTGCATCAATGCCCCGCGTGCATTTATGACAGTTTTATGACAATCACCCCACACAACTAATAAAGCGCCATTGAGGGCCAATTCGCATGATGAGTATTTTTCGCAAGCTGATGCCGCGCGAGGACCGTTTCTTCGACATGTTCAGCAAACATTCCGAAACCGTCATCAAAGCGGCCGAGGCCCTTGACCAACTATTGAGCGGCATCGACGTCGAGAAGAACTGCGACCTCATCGTCGCCCTTGAACATCAGGCGGACGACATCACCCGCGAGGTGCTGCTCGCCGTCAGGCGCAGCTTCATCACCCCCTTCGACCGCGGCGACATCAAGGATCTCATCCAGTCGATGGATGACGCCATCGACATGATGCATAAGACCGTCAAGACCATCCGTCTTTTCGAGCAAACGGAATTCGATCCGCTGATGAAGGAAATGGGGCATGAGATCGTGCGCGCAGCCGGCCTCATCGCGGAAGCCATTCCGCTTCTCAACAAGGTCGGCACGAATGCGCAGCGCCTGTCATCCATTTCCGAAGAGGTGACCCGCGTTGAAGGCCGCTCCGACGAACTTCACGATCTGGGTCTCAAGGACCTCTTCCGCCGCCACGGCGCAAGCGGCAATGCCATGGCCTATATGATCGGCAGCGAGATCTACGGCGAACTCGAAAAGGTCGTCGACCGCTTCGAGGATGTGGCCAACGAGATCAGCGGCATCGTTATCGAGAACGTCTGATGGATGTCGCACTTGCCCTGCCGCTGCTAATCGGCCTTATCGCCATCGCGCTGTTCTTCGATTTTCTGAACGGTCTGCACGATGCCGCCAATTCCATCGCCACCATCGTCTCCACCCGTGTGCTGCGCCCGCAATATGCGGTCGCCTGGGCGGCCTTCTTCAACTTCATCGCCTTCCTGTTCTTCGGCCTGCATGTGGCCGAAACGCTCGGCACCGGCATCATCGATCCGGCCATCGTATCGCCGCAGGTGATCTTCGCGGCGCTGATCGGCGCCATCGTCTGGAACATCGTCACCTGGATTTTCGGCATTCCCTCCAGCTCGTCGCACGCGCTGATCGGCGGGCTCGTCGGTGCTGGATTTGCGAAGGTGGGTTTCAATTCCATCGTCTGGTCGGGCCTGCTGAAAACCGTGGGCGCCATCTTCATGTCGCCAGCCATCGGCTTCTTCCTCGCCCTGCTTCTGGTGCTCACCGTCTCCTGGCTGTTCGTGCGGCAGACGCCCTTTGCCGTAGACCGCACCTTCCGCGTGATGCAGTTCATCTCCGCCTCGCTTTATTCGCTGGGACACGGCGGCAACGACGCGCAGAAGACCATGGGCATCATTGCCGTGCTGCTCTTCAGCCAGGGACATCTGGGCGAGAGCTTCTACGTGCCCTTCTGGGTGGTGATTTCCTGCCAGTCGGCCATGGCGCTCGGCACGCTGTTCGGCGGCTGGCGCATCGTCCATACGATGGGATCGAAGATCACCCGGCTGAACCCGATGCAGGGTTTCTGCGCCGAAACCGGCGGTGCGCTGACGCTGTTCGGTGCGACATGGCTCGGCATTCCGGTCTCGACCACCCACACGATCACCGGCGCCATCGTCGGTGTCGGCGCTGCCCGCCGCGTCTCGGCGGTGCGCTGGGGCCTTGCCGGCAACATCGTCATCGCCTGGATCGTGACCATGCCGGCGGCTGCGCTGATCTCCGCCGCGGTTTACGGGCTGACGTCGCTGTTCGGGTGACGCTCCATCCCTGCCCCGATTTGCCGCTCCTCCCGGAACAAAAGCCACCCCGTGGCTGTTGTTCCGGGGGACCAATGCGGATCGCGGACATGGCACGACAGGTTTTCTGGAAGGGTTATCTCAAGCTGTCGCTGGTGACGGCCTCCGTCTCGCTGACGCCCGCGACGACGGAAGGCAACAAATACACCTTCCACATCCTCAATCGCAAAACCGGCAATCGCGTCGAAAGCCGTTATATCGACAGCATCACCCACCGACCGGTCGCCGCCAAAAACCAGGTAAAAGGTTTTCCCCGCGCCGAGGACGATTACGTTATTCTGGAGGATGACGAGATCGACGCGGTAGCGCTGGAAAGCACCCGGACGATCGATATCAAGACCTTCGTGCCAAAAGGATCGATCGACTGGATCTGGTACGACCGTCCGCATTTTCTGCGCCCGGAAGACAAGATCGGCACCGAAGCCTTCAGCGTCATTCGCGAAGCCATGAAGGTGAACGATGTTTTCGGCATCGCGCGCCTCGTAATCTACCGTCGTGAAAGGGCTGTGCTCCTCGAACCGTCGGGGAAAGGCATCATCCTGTGGACGCTGCATTATGGCGAAGAGGTGCGCGAAAGCATCGACGCGCTGGAGCCGAAGATGAAAATCGACCGGCCGCTGCTGGACGCCATGGAAAAACGCATCGGCAAACAGGTGACGGGTTGGAAACCGGCTTTGGTGCAGGACCCCATTCAGAAGAAGATCAAGTCCCTGCTGAAGACCAAGGGCGACGAGGTCTCCTCCTCGAAAAAGAAAACCGGCACGAAGGCCCGCGCCGGGGGCAATGTCATCAACATCATGGACGCCCTGAAGAAAAGCCTTGCTTCCGAAAAGAGAAGCTGAGGCTCGACGCCTTCAGCGGGCCTTTTTCGGAAGCGGCTCGGCAGCGGCAAAAAATCCATCCCAAGGGTCTTTTTTCAGCGCGGAAAGACGCGCTCCGATATTGTTGACGGTGAAATGGGCCGGGCCGATCTCGGCAGTGAGTTCCGACCATTCGAGCGGTGCTGAAATGGCGGCTCCCGGCCGGGCACGTGTCGAATAGGCCGCAACCGCCGTATTGCCCCTGCCATTGCGCAGATAGTCGATGAAAATGCGGCCCTGCCGTTTCGCCTTGGTGGCGACGGAGAGATATTTCTCCGGCTCGGCCTTCGACATATCCGCCGCCATGGCCTTGGCGAAGGCTTTGACCGGGGCCCAGCCCGCCTGTGGCTTCAAGGGTGCGACAACATGCAGGCCCTTGCCGCCGGAGGTCTTGACGAAAGCGGCAAGCCCGGCGTCTTCGAAACGCCGCTTCAGCTCCAGCGCCGCTTCGATCACCTCTTCCCACGCCACATCCTCGCCGGGGTCGATATCCATGGTGATCATGTCCGGCTTTTCCCAATTGGCAGTGGTCGCGCCCCATGGGTGGATTTCGAGCGCGGCGGATTGCACGAGCGCCATCAGGCCATCAAAATCGGTGATGCGGATCAGCGGTTCTCCGCCCTTGTCCTTGGGATCCTTGATTTGCTCGACGGCCTTGTTGATGCCGCGCCAGGCGTGTTTCTGGAAGAATCGCTGCCCCTCTATGCCCTCCGGGCAGCGCAACAATGCCAGCGGCCGGTTAACGACAAAGGGCGCCATGTGCCGCCAGACCTGCGCATAATAGTCGGCAAGCCCCTCCTTCGTCACGCCGTCCTCCGGCCAATAAAGCCGGTCCGGATGGGTGAACTTGATCTTCGATTGCGGCGCCTGGGTATCGGACACGGCCTTCTCCTCGCGTTCGATTTCTGCTGCGGGCTTGTCTTCGCGCAACCCCCGGAAGGAGGCGTGACGCAGATTGCCATCTCCAGACCATGCACGAAACTCCACTTCAGCGACCAGTTCCGGCTTGACGAAATGAAGATCGCGGCGGGCAAGCGCGGTGAGTTTCTCACCGAACGGGCTTTCCTTGCGCTCAAGCGGCTTCAGCCGGCCGAGCAGCATCTCCGCCACTTCACCCGTATAACCTGTCCCGACACGGCCGACATGGCGCAGCTTGCCATTTTCATAAACGCCGAGCGCCAGCGATCCGATCGCGTGGTCGGATGTCGAGGAGACGGTATAACCGCCGATGACGAATTCCTGTCGCATCGAGCATTTGGATTTTACCCATTCGCCCTTGCGGCCCGAAACATATTTGCTGTTCCTGACTTTAGAAATGACACCCTCGAGGCTGAGCCGGCAGGCATGGTCCAGAACAAGCGCGCCACTTTCCTCAAAATGCTGGCTGTAGCGGAGATGAGGGTCACCTGCCGGCAGCAACTTTTCGAGCAGCGCCTTTCGTTCGCTCAATGCCGCACCGCGCAGATCGCTGCCATCGAGATAAAGAAGGTCGAAGGCATAGAATACGAAGCGGTCGCTGCGCCCTTCGCTCAGATCCTGCTGCAAGGCGGAGAAATCGGAGGCCCCGCTGTCGCGTTCGACGACGATTTCGCCATCGATCAACACCGTTTCCACCGGCAGCGCCCTGAGCGCTCCTGTCACGGCCCGGCCGAATTTCTCCGTCCAGTCCAGCCCGCTGCGGGTCAGCAATTGAATCTTGCCCCGATCGACGCGCGCCTGCAGACGATAGCCGTCGAATTTGATTTCATGCAGCCAGCGATCTCCGTTGGGCGGTTTCGGCTTGAGCGTGGCGAGCGCCGGCGGCACGAAAGATGGCATGGCCAGTTTGCGTGCGCCTTTAGGCAGCGCATGCGCCTGTTTCCTGCCGGAGGCAGAAGCCACGGTCTTTTTCGATACCGTTTTGGAGTTCCATGTATCCTTCGGTTTGGCTGCAACTTCCGCGACACTGCGCCCGGTCTTTACGGATTCCGGCCGTTCTTCGAGAATATCCGCGCCGCCCTTATGCCTCGCCTCCTCGTCATCGCCCTTGATAAGCAGCCAGTTCTCCCGGCTTTCTCCGGGCTTTCCGTGCATGCGTACCAGATGCCATCGGCCTTTGAGCTTTTCGCCGTCCAGTTCGAATTCCAGATGGCCTTTGCGATAACCTTTCCGGGCGTCGCCGATCGGCTGCCAGGTGCCGCGATCCCAGACGATCACGGTGCCGCCTCCATATTGTCCTTTCGGGATGACGCCCTCGAAATCGCCATAGCTGAGCGGATGGTCCTCGACATGCACGGCAAGGCGCTTGTCCTCGGGATCGAGGCTCGGGCCGCGCGTCACCGCCCAGCTTTTCAGCACACCGTCCATTTCCAGCCGAAAATCATAATGCAGACGGCGGGCATCGTGTTTCTGTATCACGAAGCTGGAGCCCTGCTGTTCGGCCGTCGTCCCTTTGGGCTCCGGCGTCTTGTCGAAACTGCGCTTGGCGTTATAGGTCTGCAATCCCATGGATCAGCTCGCTTTCCGCGGGGCCTTCCGGCCCCCTGCCGTCGCCCTTTTTCTGCTGCCCGCTTCGGCCCCCGCGCTGCGACGCAGGGCCTCCTTGAGATCAATGATATTGTCTTCCTTGCGCGGCGGCGGCTTGGCGATTTCCCGGCCTTCGATCTTGGCTTTCACGAGTTCTGCGAGTGCATCATTATATCGATCGCTATAGTCTGCCGGGTCAAATGTGCCCGCACGCTTTTCGATGATGTGACCGGCCAGCTCCAGCATTTCCTCATCGAACTCGATATCGGGGATCGACTTGAAGACAGATGTCTGCGAACGGACCTCGTAGCTGAAATTCAGCGTCGTGGCGACGAGAGCCTTACCGCTCGGACGGATCAGCAGGACACGGTTGCGGCGGAAAAGCACCGCTTCGCCGAGAGCTGCGACATTCTCATCGTCCATTGCCCTGGCAAGAAGCGTCAGCGCCCCTTCGCCGTCCTCCCCGCTCGGCGCGAGATAATAGGACTTGTCGAAATAAAGCTTGTCGATCTCGTCACAGGGCAGGAAGTGCCTGATGCGGATGACCTTGTCGCTTTCCGGCATCAGCTTCGCAATCTCGTCTCCCTCGATGACGATATGGTCGCCATTATCGAGTTCGTATCCCTTGACCTGATCTTCGCGAAGAACCGCCTCGCCGGTGTCGCTATCGACATATTGCCGCTCGACGCGGTGGCCGGTCTTGCGGTTGACGATATTGAAGGAGATTTTCTCCGCCGAGGTCAGTGCGGAATAAAGACCGACTTCGCAGTTGAAATCGGCAAAGCTCAGATGGCCCCTCCAGCTCGCTCTCCGGTTCATGTCCGTCGTCCCTCGTCATCGCTGCGGGAGGACATGTCTCCGCGTCGGCCCTTGGCCAGAATGCGCTCGATGGCGGGCACATCCGCCTCCGCCAGAACCGGCACCGGGTCGGACGCCATGGCTTCCAGCACCTCCGGCGACAGCCCGCCATTGCGGATAACCCATTCCATGGCCTCACGGGTCTGACGCTCCGCTTTCAACTGCGCATAAAGCGCCAGTATCAGCCGGTCGCGAACATCGAAGCTCTTCAAACTTCTGTCGGAACGCTCTGCCTGCCGTTTCATCTCGAAATCCTCAAAGGCCCATCCGGCATTGGCGGACATCGCCTCAGGCAATGCCCCTGCCGCCGGTCACGCCATAAACCTCGCCATTGATGAAGCTCGCATCCTGCGATGCCAGCAGCACATAGACGGGCGCCAGTTCCACCGGCTGTCCCGGGCGGCCGAAATCGCTGTCCTTGCCGAAATTCTTCACCTTCTCGTCCGGCTGGCCGCCGCTCGGCTGAAGAACCGTCCAGAACGGGCCGGGAGCAACGGAATTGGCGCGCACACCCTTTTCGATAAGCTGCTTTGCAAGCGCTTTCGTATAGGCGACGATACCGGCTTTGGTGGTGGCGTAGTCCAGCAGGATGGCGGAGGGCTCATAGGCCTGGATCGACGCCGTGGTAATTACCGACGACCCCGGCTTGAGATGGGGAACAGCCGCCTGCGCAATCCAGTGCAGGGCATAAAGATTGGTTTTCATGGTGCGGTCGAAATCGTCCGTCGACAGTTCTTCTATATCGTCGCGATATTGCTGCCTTGCCGCGTTGATAACCAGAATATCCAGCCCATCGAGATCACCAGCCGCTTTCTCGACCAGTTCGCGGCACCAGGCCTCGTCGGTAATATCACCGGGCAGCGCGACCGCCACGCGGCCTTCCGCCTCAATGAGCGCCACGACTTCCTCCGCGTCGGATTCTTCTTCCGGAAGATAGGAGATCGCCACATCCGCGCCTTCCCTTGCAAAAGCGATGGCGACCGCACGGCCAATGCCTGAATCGCCGCCGGTTATCAGCGCCTTGCGCCCTGCTAGCTTGCCGGTGCCGCGATAGGTCTTTTCACCATGGTCCGGGAAAGGCGTCATATTCGTCACCAGACCTGGCATTTCCTGGGTTGGGGTCGAAAAAGGCGGGCGCGGATACTGGCTGCGCGGGTCCTGTGGCTCGAGGCGGTCTGTCATCGCGGTCTCTCCCATAGATAGATGTCCATCCGTGGCGCATTCGCTGACACAGCAGGCATATCGCCCGGTCGGGCTGACAGCGGCATGGACGCGCCACACGCTAACCTAACGATCTGCCTTGGCTCTCGTTCCATCGGAGATGGGAAAGGAGGGCGACGACACCATTGTGCCGCCGCATCTCTTATCAAACGGAATGTTTCTTCCGTGTGGTGGCGCTGACGACCTGAGCGGGCGCGACATCCGGTTTGCCGAAGAGATAACCCTGCGCCTGCGCGCAGCCCTCGTCGACCACCATGCGGTATTGCGCATCCGTTTCAATTCCCTCCGCCGTCACCGGCAGATCGAGGCTGCGGCCGAGGCCGATCACCGCGCGCACGATGGCGCGGGCATTGTCATCGTCGCTCATGGCGGCGATGAAGCTGCGGTCGATCTTGATCTTGTCGAAGGGGAAGCTCTGCAGGTTGCTGAGCGAGGAATAACCGGTGCCGAAATCGTCCATGACGATGGCGACGCCGAGCGCCTTCAACTGGTTGAGGATGATCAATGTCGCCCTTCGGTCTTTCAGAAGCGCGGCTTCGGTGATTTCCAGTTCCAGCCGGTTGGGCGAAAGTCCGGTCTGCATCAGCACGGTGCAGACGACATGACCGAGATTGGCCAGCGAAAACTGCAATGGCGAAACGTTCACCGCGATCTTCAGGTGCGGTGCCCAGCCGGCCGCCTGACGGCAGGCCTCGCGCAGCACCCATTCGCCGAGCGAGATGATGATGCCGCTCTCTTCGGCAATCGGAATAAAAACATCCGGCGGCACCACACCCCGTGTCGGGTGTTGCCAGCGCACCAGCGCCTCGTAACCCACGACCTGGCCGCATTCGACTGACAGCACCGGCTGATAATTCAACAGCAACTCGTTGCGATTGATGGCAAGCCGCAGATCCGTTTCGAGCTGGCGGCGTTCGCGCGCCTCCTGATCCATTACCGGATCGTAGAAAGCCAATATGCCACGCCCGCCCATCTTGGCGCGGTAAAGCGCCAGATCGGCGGCGTGCATGATGCTTTCATCGTCCTTTCCGTCCCGCGGGAAGACGGCGATGCCGATGCTTACGCCAACGGAGGTCGGATCGTTGGCAACATTCATCTTCAGTGCGAACATGCCAAGGATCGTCTCAGCCAGCAGGCGCGCCTCTTCCGCTCTGGTGTGCCGGGTAGTCAGGATGACGAATTCATCGCCGCCGAGACGGGCGACCACATCGCCTGCCCTTGCGCATTCATCGAGAATGGCGGCGACCTTTTTCAGGACGCGATCCCCCTCGGCATGGCCGAATATGTCGTTGACCGCCTTGAACCGGTCGAGGTCGAGCGCCAGTAGCGCGAATTCGTCCTCCTCGTCGCAATGCTCGATCTGCTGGTGAAGACGGGTCTGGAACATGGTGCGGTTGGAAAGGCCCGTCAGGACGTCGTGGCGGGCGAGATATTCGATTTCCCGCTGCGCTTCGCGCTTTTCCGTCAGGTCACGAATGGCCATCACCTCGCAGGGGCGGCCGCGATATTCGATCGTGCGTACGCCGAGCTCGAATATCTGCGCCTGCCCGGCACGCTCGTGCACCGCCTCCACCGGTGCATGGCGCGGCAGATAGGCGGGTTGTCCGTCGATGGCCTTGAAGAGATCGTCGGGGTTTTGTCCGACCAGCGACGCTTCCTCCCGGCCCAGAAGGCCGGCAAAACGGGTGTTAAGCTCCACGATCCGCCCATCGCGAACGACGGCGAGACCATCGAGCGTCGCATCCACAAGACCCTTGAGATCGACAAGGTAACGATCCACAAGAGCAGCGGCAGCGGTGGTGGACAGGATCAGGAACGTGACGCCGGAAATGGCGCAGATCATGATCAGCCGGGCGACATTGTCGGGATCAGGCCCCGATACGGACGGATCGGGCGAAAGCACCGTGGCCGACATGGCCGTGAAATGCAGCGCGCAGATCGCGAAGATCGCCGATCCAGCCGGCGCGGCGATGCGCTGCCAGGAGCCGAGGCGGCGAAAAAGGAAAAAGGCGAGGAGAAAAGACGCCCAGGCAACAGCAAAACCACCCAGCACCGGCCCCCACCGATAGCTGATCGTGGCGGCGACATCCATTCCCGCCATGCCGACGAAATGCATGACGGCAACCGAGAGCGTGACCAGCGTGCCGACGATCGCCGGGCTGTAAGCGGCCTGCGAACGGCTGGTGAGCGCCAGCCAGAAACCGAAAACCGCAAGAACCGCCGAAAACGCCGTGAAGGCGAAATCATAACCGATCGGGACCGCGCCCTTATAGGCGAGCATGGCGACGAAATGCGTGGCCCAGACGCTGAGCCCTCCGGCAAAGGCGGCAACCAGCACCCAATAGGGTTTGCGGCCAGCCGGACTTTCCTCCGCGCGCAATAAAAGATGAAAAAAAGCAAACATGCCAAGCAGGCAGATAACAGCCGCAAGAAGCACGACCGCCCGGTCGTGTTGTACGACAACGCATTCCAGAACCGTGAACATGACGCACTCTCCCAGCCTCTGAAGAACCGCTCACGGTGGCACTATGGGAGTGGTTTATTTATAAATCTCTAATGCAACTATTGATAAACTGAACGATCTGTCCTGCAACGTACAGAAAGGAACGGGCCGCACGCGGCAACCCGTAAGCTTTTTCGCGCGCGGCCCGGCCGGGACTATAGGAAAAGCCGTTTATTTCCAGCTTCGATAATCGGCTGCGGTGCATCCGAAAGGCGCCGGGCCATCGGAGAAACGCTCCTGCAGACGGGCGCATCCCCACTCGTTAATTGCTGCGGGCATCATGTTGTTGAGGTCCATGCCGGGCGAGTTGAACTGCGACGGGGCGCTGGTAACGTACCACAGCCAGTAACCGATAACCGCGACGGCGATGACGGCCACGATGGCAACGAAAGTCCCCAATCTGCGCAGAAGGCCCGGCCCTTTCGCACTCGTCGCGCCCGGAGCCGAGGCGCCCTCCGGTGTCTGGTTCGCGAGCATCGGGGCAAGCGATGCGAGAGCCTCCGCCCTTTCCTGCTCCGATAGCTCGATCCGCTCCAGCCGGTCGTCGAGCAGAACCGGCAGCGCGGTCTTGCCGTGCCAGACTGCCAGCGCAACATCGTGTTTTCCGTTATGGCCAACAACGACCGGGATTCGCCCCCTCTCCAGATGGGTGAAGGACTGCCGCTTGGTCTTGTCTTCTCTGACCGTATCGGCATAGGTGACGAAGAGACGGCTGCGCTTTTCGGCAACCGCCGTCAGCGCCACCGGAATGACGGTCAACGGTGCGGGCTTGCGCAGCTCCAGGCGAACCCGCAGGACACGGATAAGCGTGAACAGCATCGCCAAACTGCCGAAACCGAGCAGGGCAACGAACACCCCAAGTGTGATGATGCGGTTCCAGAGCATGTCGAGGCCCAGCGAAATCGTAGCGAGTTCCGGGTTCTTCGCGGAGATGACCAGTCCGGTTTCATAATCGCCGGAATGGAAATCGACGAACATGACCTCGACATCCTTCTTGTAGCTCACGCCCGCATGGTCATAGGAAAGATCCGCCTCACAGGTCGTGAAGATTGCCTTGCGCGTCTTGCAGCTACCGCTGATATCGCCGTTTTCAATCTCCAGCGGATCTTTGCTGATCTGATAGTCGCGCAATATGCCCGGACCTTCGGCGACGAGCATGACGGCCGTGATGACCAGAAGCACCGGAACGGAAAAATAATAAGCTGCCGGCACTGAAATGACGCCACGTTTGAGGCTCAGCGGCCGAGACGGAAGTTTTATCTGTGCAAGGTTCATGGTCATCAACGCATTCTTCGGGAGGTGGGTGAGCGGAGTTCACGACTCTCGCCCGATGGAAGGAATAGTCATCGGTGGTCTAAACCGATGAAGTCCTTGAGAAAACCCCCTGAAATTACTGGATGGCGTGCGACAACCACCTGCTGCGACTAGTTTCGTGTCCGCGAAGAGCCGGAGGCGCGTCATGGAGGACGCTTTCAGGGGTACGGACCTAACCGCCAATAAAAAAACGGGCGGTAAAACCGCCCGTCGCAGGTTCCAAAGACTATAGTTTGCCCTTAATCCTTCGTAACCTTTTCCAGCCGGGTCGTCTGGCTGGGGTGGCCCACATAATCCTTCACGCGCGCATTCAGCACGATCGGCTCGAACCTCTCGAACATCGGCAGCACCGCCGGCTTCTGGGCGACGAACATTTCCTGCATCTGGGTGTAGATTTCCCCACGCTTCTTGGCGTCCGGCTCCAGCGAAGCCTTTGCCGTGAGCGCCGTCAGTTCCGGAATGTCCCATGCCGAGCGCCAGACGAAATTGCCGGCGTTGTTGGCTGCCAGCGAATTGTCGGGGTTGCTGGAGAATTGCTCCATCGAGCCCAGCACATTCGGCATGTAGGCGCCGGTCTGCGGAATGAGCAGATCGAAATCCCGCGCGCGGTGGGCGGCAATCACGTCCGAACCGTTACCCTGCTGGATATTGACCTTGATGCCGATCTGGCTGAGTGAGGCCTGGATCGCGGTGGCGAGATCGATACGCGGCGTCTGCGCGATCGTCTTCAGATTAAGCGTGAAGCCGTTCTCATAACCGGCCTCCTTGAGGAGCGCCTTCGCCTTCTCGACATCGAGCTTCCAGTCCGGGCTCGGAATGGCGTATTCGAAGTTTTCCGGCACCGGCACCGTGCGCGCCCGGCCATAGGGGCCCATGATGGTCTTTTCCATGCCCTTGTAGTCGATGCCATAGGCAATCGCTTCGCGGACCTTGGGGTTGGACAAAGGCTCCTTGCCGGCATTCATGGACAGGACGTAAAAGCCGCCCGTCGGCACGCGCTGGATCTGGAAGCCTTCCTTGTTGTTGAAGGTTGCAAGGTCGGCAGCCGTCAGCGCACTGGCGATGTCGATATCGCCACGCTCCAGCATCAGGCGCTCCACCTGGCTTTCCGGCACATGCCGCACGATGACGCGGCGCATTTTCGGGCTGCCGGCCACATAATTCTTGTTGGCCTCGAGAATGATGATCTCATTCGGTGACCAGCGATTAAGCGTAAAGGGACCGGAACCGGCGGAATTGGTTCTCAGCCAGCCATTGCCCCAGTCGCCACTGCTTTCATGCGACTTGAGTTCCTTGCTGTCGACGACGCTGGCGATGACCATGGCCAGACGGTAAAGGAGCAGCTCGGACGTCGTTTCGCCGGAAAGATCGATGCGTACCGTTTTTTCATCCGGCGCGCTCACCAGCTTGTCGACATTATCGGCATTATAACCAACGCGCTTGAGGTTGGCTGCGGCCGCCTGGTTCATCTTCAACAGCCGGCTGAGCGAATAGACGACATCTGCCGAGGTTACCGGATTGCCCGACGCGAAATTGGCTTCGCGAAGATGGAAGGTGATGCCCTTGTCATCTATCTCCCAGCGCTCGGCAAGCTGCGGTGAAACCTTGCCCGAACCATCGACCGAAATAAGACGGTCATAGAGGTTGGACATGATTTCGTTGGCTTTTCCTTCGGTGGCCTGATGCGGATCAAGCGACAGCACCTGAGCCAGCGAGGTTCCGATGACAAGCTGGTCATTCGGTGTTTTGGCCACGGCTGGCGCTGCCTGCACCAGCATGGCGCCCAGGGCCGTGGTGAATGCGAGACGGATCAATGATTTTCTCATACCTGCTCCTCGTACAGTTCGGTAATTCACGTTTGGGAAAAAAGCCCGCGACGCAGCGGGGCGTCGCGGGCCAGAATGGTCAAAGATGTTTGTTATCAAGCGCTTCTATCAGCGCGGCGATGTAGCCGTAGCAGAAGGCGAAAGCGACACCGACGGCATCGCGCCCGGCAATCGTCGGCACATGGTCTGGCATGATCATGTAGCGATAGCCGAATTCGTGATAGAGTTTCAGCGAACGCACCATGTCCATGTCGCCCTCATCGGGGAATGTTTCCATGAAGGAGAGTTTGCCGCCGCTGATATTGCGGAAATGGACGTTGAAGATCTTGTCGCGGCTGCCGAACCACCTGATGATGTCGTCGATTTCCTCGCGCGGATTGTCGAGCATTTCGCCGATCGACCCCTGGCAGAAATTCAGGCCGTGATAGGGGCTCTCGCGCATCTGCACGAATTTCTTCAGCCCTTCGACCGTGCCGAGAACGCGGGTGACGCCCCTGTAGCCCGGCGGCGTATAGGGATCATGCGGATGGCATGCCAGACGCACACGGTTGCTTTCGGCAACCGGCACCACACGCTCGAGGAAGTAATCGATGCGTCCCCAGTTCTCGTCTTCGGAAAGAACGCCCGCGAGACCCGGCGCTGCATCATGGTCCGCCTTGTCCCAGCGCCAGGCCTCGTTGAGGGAGCCGCCGCGGCCGCGCTCCATTTCGGTGCGCGGAATGCCGATGAGGTTGAGATTGTATTTCGCCGCAGGGATTCCGGCCCTGGCGATATTCTCTATCATCGTGCAGACGGCATCGATCTGCCGGTCGCGATCAGGGCCGGCAAGCAGGATATCGGGATACGACGCCTGTTCGATGGGCCGCGACGGCAGCGGCAATTGCACCATGTCGAGAACGAGGCCAAAGCTTTCGACCTTGTCACGGTGGCGCTCAAAATCCTCGAAAGTCCAGCTCGCGGGCTTTCCGGGCGGATCCGCGTTGATATTTTTGACGCCGAGCTGCGCCCAAACCTTAAAATCCTCGTCATCGCGCGCAGCAACCTGGGTGCCGACATACATCGATTCTCTCCTCTCTCCATGCAAGTCATCATATGACATCGCATGAAATAAGATGAGTGTCGAGATGCTATTGCGCTTCTGACAGCAACCTGTATCGCCGCTGGCTCGCAAGCATATGTTCGCGCATAGCTTTTCGTGCCGCTTCCGGATCCTGTTCGACGATGGCGCGCAGGATTGCCTCGTGCTCGGCCTGAACTTTGCGAAGATAATTCGCATCACCGGTTTCCGGCAGCGTCGGGAACTGCCCGCGCGGGATTGAGCGCGAACCGAACTGACGCAGAGCCTCCAGATAAAAGCGGTTGTTCGTGGCGATCGCGATGGCCGTGTGAAACTCGTAATCGGCATCGACGGTGGTTTCACGCGCATCGATGGCGCGGGCCATTTTCCGGTGCGCCGCAGAGATTGCGGCTTCCTGCTGGGCGGTGCGGCGATAGGCGGCGATTGCCGCCGCCTCCCCTTCCGTCGCAAGCCGGAACTCCAGCATTTCCAGCGTTTCCGCAATGGTTCCGACTTCGGATTGCGTCAGTTTCACGCCGGCCCATTCACTGGCATTGCTGACGAAAACCCCCTTGCCCTGGATGGGAACGACATAGCCGGCGGAACGCAAATCCGCGATCGCCTCGCGAACCACGGTGCGGCTCACGCCGTAGCTGCGTTCAAGCTCCGGTTCGGTGGGAATTTGATCACCGTTTTTCAGTTTTCCACTGCGAATTTCTGCGCTGAGATTATCGATGATCTGTTGTGCCCGCCTCTCCCGCGGCCTCGTTTTGTCGCCCATCATGCCACTCTTCCCCCTTGCAGAATACGAATCCCTTCGCTACTCATATGATGACACGGCCGCACATCATATGTTTTCATGTTAGCTCAGGGAGGAGTTGGGATGAAGTACCATCAAGAGTTTTTGCAAAGGAGAATTGCGCGTCTGCGGCGAGCAGCGTGCAAAGGCTCCACTGCCGACAGCGTTCTCACAGGGAAGTGCGGCCAGCAATGACGGAAATCTCACTGCGCGGGCTTGGACATCGCTTTCTGCAACTGATCGTCAGCCTCTTCATCCTGCTCTGCATCACCTTCATCATCGGCCGGGTCATGCCGAGCGATCCGGTCGGGGCAATCGTCGGCGAACTTGCCGATCCCAAGGCCTATGAGGCCATGCGAGCGCGGCTGGGGCTCGACCTGCCGCTTTACCAGCAATTCTTCATCTATCTGCGCGGCCTGCTGCATGGCGATTTCGGCATTGCGATCCTGACCGGCAACCCCGTGACCCGCGATCTGGCGCAGGCTTTCCCCGCCACTTTCGAACTCGCCACGCTGGCGATCATCATCTCAACGGTCGTCGGCGTCCCACTCGGTCTCGCCGCCGCCCTCTTCCGCGACACCTTCATCGACAAGTTCGCGCGCGTTTTTGCGCTGGTGGGACATTCGATACCGGTCTTCTGGTTCGGCATCGTCGGGCTGGTGATTTTTTACGCGAACCTCAACCTTGTCGCCGGCCCCGGCCGGGTCGACGTCTTCTACGAAGGCCTCGTGGAGCCGAAAACGGGATTGATGCTCGTCGACACCCTGCTTGCGGGCGAGACGGAAATCTTCTGGAACGCGCTTGGACACATCATCCTGCCGGCGATCATCCTCGCCTATATGGCCATGGCCTATATTACCCGCATGACGAGGGCCTTCACCCTCGAACAGCTCAGCCAGGATTATGTCATCGCCGCAAGGGCCAAGGGTGTCAGCCCCGCACGCACCATAACGCGCCATGTGCTGCCCAACATCGCCGTGCAGCTCATCACCGTGCTGGCGATCTCCTATGGCAACCTGCTGGAAGGCGCCGTGGTCACGGAGATCGTCTTCTCCTGGCCCGGCATCGGCCAATACATGACGAATGCGCTGCTCATCGGCGACATGAATGCGATTCTGGCCGCCACGATCGTCATCGGCTTCATTTTCATGTTGCTCAACTTCCTCGCCGATCTGGCCTACACCACGCTCGATCCCCGTACACGGGAGGCCGCATGATGACCGATATCGCGCACAACAATACCGTTGATCGTCCCAGCGCCCTGTCGCGCATCTCGAATACCACCGCACGGACACTTCGAAAGCTCGCGGACGAACCGCTTGGAATGTTCGGCTTCGCCATTCTGGCCATTCTGGTTCTGGTCGCCATTTTCGCACCGCTCATCGCGCCTTACGATCCTGCGCGCCAGGCGCTCGAAAACGCGCTTCAACCACCCAGCTGGACACATCTGGCCGGAACCGACGAATTCGGCCGCGATATTTTCAGCCGGCTCGTATACGGCACCCGCATCACCATCCAGACGGTACTGTCGGTCTCGGTCATCGTCGGTCCTATCGGCCTTGCCATTGGCGTGATGGCCGGTTTCTTCGGCGGACGAACCGACGCGATCCTCATGCGCGCGACCGATATCGTCCTGTCCTTCCCCTCGCTCGTGCTGGCGCTTGCCTTTGCGGCCGCCATGGGCGCCGGCCTCGGCACGGCGATCATCGCGATCTCGCTGACGGCATGGCCGCCGATTGCGCGCCTTGCCCGTGCGGAAGCGCTTGTCGTGCGCAATACCGACTACGTCGCCGCCGCCCGCCTCTATGGCGCCTCGCCGCTGCGCATCCTGTTTCTGTACATTGCGCCGATGTGCATTCCCTCGGTCATCGTTCGCCTGACGCTGAACATGGCGGGCATCATCCTGACCGCCGCTTCACTCGGCTTCCTTGGTCTCGGAGCCCAGCCGCCGCTGCCGGAATGGGGCGCGATGATCTCCAGCGGCCGAAAGTTCATGCTCGACTACTGGTGGGTCGCCGTCATGCCCGGCATTGCCATCCTGCTGACGAGCCTTGCCTTCAACATCGCCGGCGATACGCTGCGCGACCTTCTGGATCCGCGTCATGCCCGTTCCTGATAGCTCCCCCATCCTTTCGGTCCGCGACCTCAATGTCCGTTTCGGCCGCAACACCATTCCCGCCGTGTCCAATGTCAATTTCGATGTCGGGCGCGAAAGGGTCGGCATCGTCGGTGAATCCGGCTCCGGAAAATCCACCACCGGCCGGGCTGCCATGCGGCTCCTGCCGAAAAGCGCCACGGTGACGGCGGAGCGGATGGATTTCCTGTCTGAGCCGCTGCTGGAAAAATCCGAGCGGCAGATGGGCGCAATCCGCGGCAGCGAGATGGCGCTTATCATGCAGGACCCGCGTTATTCGCTGAACCCGGTGCTGCCCATCGGAAAGCAGGTGGCGGAGGCCGCCGAACTGCATCTGGCGCTGACCGGAAAGGCAGCGAGAGGTGCAGCACGGGACATGTTGCTGCGCGTGCGCATCAACGATCCCGACCGCGTGATGGCGCTTTATCCGCACCAGATATCGGGCGGCATGGGACAGCGCGTGATGATCGCCATGATGCTGCTCGCAAAGCCCAAGCTGGTCATTGCCGACGAACCGACCTCGGCCCTCGATGTCAGCGTCCGCAAGGATGTGCTTTTGCTTCTGGACGAGATGGTGCGGGAGAATAATTCCGGCCTGATCCTCATCAGCCATGACATCCGCATGGTCGCGGCCTTCTGCGAACGCGTGCTGGTCATGTATGGCGGGCGCGTCGTGGAAACGCTGACGAAGCTGGAGGATGCGCAACATCCCTATACGCGGGGCCTGATCGCGGCGATGCCCGATCCCCGCAATCCGGTGCGGCGTCTCAAGGTGCTGGACCGTCAGGCCATCGATGCGGAGGTGATGCGATGATCACGGTAGACAAGCTCGACGTCGTCTATGGCGCGAAGGAAAACCGCAATCACGTCGTGCGCGGCGTCAGCCTCACGGTCAACAGGGGTGAAACGCTCGGCATCGTCGGCGAAAGCGGCTGCGGCAAGTCGACCTTGCTGCGGTCGCTGGCGGGGCTGGAGGCCGGCTGGACCGGCTCCATCAGCTTTAACGGCAAACCGGTTGGCAAGACCCGCAGTCGCGACGAACTGAAACTGGCGCAGATGGTGTTTCAGGACCCTTACGGTTCGCTGCACCCGCGCCACCGCATCGGCCGGGCGCTCGCCGAACCGATCCGCGCCATGGGACTTGGCGATGGCTGGTCGAAAGTGCCTGCCGCCCTGCAACAGGTGGGCCTGCCCGCACATTTCGCCGAGCGCTTCCCGCATGAACTTTCCGGCGGCCAGCGCCAGCGCGTGGCAATCGCCCGCGCGCTGATCCTCGAACCGCCGATCCTGCTGCTCGACGAGCCGACATCCGCGCTCGACGTCTCCATCCAGGCGGAAATCCTGAACCTGCTTGCCGACCAGCGCGAAGAACGCGACCTCACCTTTGTTCTCGTCAGCCACGACCTCGCGGTGATCGCCCATATGTGCGACCGGGTGCTGGTCATGCAGAACGGCGATTTTGTCGATGAGCTGACCAAGGCCGACCTTGAAGCAGGCGTTACCCATTCGGCCTATTCAGGCGAGCTGTTCGAAAGCAGTTTCCTGTAACGATCACCGCCCGACGGCAACACCGGGCGGCCCATCCACGGCCGCCCCGCCTTCTCCCGTGGCGCAATTTCGGGGATTTCGCCTGCCCGGCAGTGGCCAATCGCAGGCAGGGGACGGGCGACCTTTTGGGCCGACAAATCTCACCACCGACTGCGCGCAAACCACCGGAACAATGCGTTCAGCATTTGTTCTGGATTGCTGTTTGAGTCTTTGCTAATCATTGCGACGACAGGGCAGACAATGGCCGGACATTCCGACGACTGCCATCTCTGAACAAGAAGGTTCTCACCCCTGAGGACAGGCAGGTTATCTAAGGATTGCTGGCATGGCGGTTGCCTATCTGGAAAAGCTCAACGAACAGCAGCGCAGGGCGGTGGAGCATGGCGTTGGGCTGGCAGACGGGCACACGGCTGGGCCGCTGCTGATCATCGCCGGGGCCGGTTCGGGCAAGACCAATACGCTCGCCCACCGTGTTGCGCATCTGATTGTGAATGGCGCCGATCCCCGCCGCATCCTGCTGATGACGTTTTCCAGACGTGCCGCCACGGAAATGTCGCGACGGGTCGAGCGTATCTGCAAACACGTTATCGGGGCGAATTCGGCAATCATGACAGACGCGTTGGCCTGGTCCGGCACGTTTCACGGCATCGGCGCGCGCCTGTTGCGCATCTATGCCGAGCAGATCGGGCTCAACATCGATTTCACCATCCACGACCGCGAGGATAGCGCCGACCTGATGAACCTCGCACGGCATGAGCTGGGCTTTTCCAAAACCGAAAGCCGCTTTCCAACGAAGGGTACGTGTCTTGCGATCTATTCGCGCGTGGTGAATTCCCAGACGCCGCTCAAGGAGATATTGCGCCAGCATTATCCCTGGGTCGCCAACTGGGAGAGTGAACTGAAAGAGCTGTTCGCAGCCTATGTGGAGGCCAAGCAGGTCCAGAACGTGCTCGATTACGACGATCTTCTGCTCTACTGGGCCCAGATGGTGAGCGATCCCGTCCTTGCTGATGATATCGGCAACCGCTTCGACCATGTGATGGTCGACGAATATCAGGATACCAACCGGCTACAGGCCTCGGTGCTGATGGCGCTCAAACCCGGTGGCCGCGGGTTGACCGTGGTAGGTGACGATGCGCAATCGATCTATTCCTTCCGGGCAGCGACGGTGCGAAACATCCTCGATTTTCCGGCGTCCTTCAGCCCTGCTGCCGACATCATCACGCTTGACCGCAACTATCGCTCGACGCAGCCGATCCTTGCGGCCGCCAACGGCGTCATCGATCTGGCGCGCGAGCGGTTCACCAAGAACCTCTGGACCGAGCGGCAGTCGCTGGAGCGCCCGAAACTCGTGACGGTGAAGGACGAGACCGAACAGGCGAATTTCATCATCGACCAGATCCTCGCCAACCGCGAAACCGGCATGACGCTGAAACAGCAGGCCGTGCTGTTCCGCACCTCCAGCCATAGCGGCCCGCTCGAGGTGGAACTGACCCGCCGCAACATCCCCTTCGTCAAGTTTGGCGGTCTGAAATTCCTGGACAGCGCCCATGTGAAGGACATGCTGGCCGTGCTGCGCTTCGCGCAGAACCCGCGCGACCGCGTCGCCGGTTTTCGGCTGCTGCAGATGCTGCCCGGCATCGGACCGAAGAAGGCCGGCAATATTCTCGATGCGATTGCGACAGACCCCGAGCCGCTGCTTGCCCTTGCCGAAATTCCGCCGCCGCCGAAGACCGGCGACGACTGGACAACCTTCACGCAAATGCTGGTGGGCCTGCGACAGGCGCCGAACGACTGGCCGGGCCAGATCGGGCAGGCGCGGCTGTGGTACGAACCGCATCTGGAACGCATCCATGAGGATGCGGACACCCGCAAGGCCGATTTGCTCCAGCTCGAGCAGATCGCCGGCGGCTACCCCTCACGCGAGCGCTTTCTGACCGAGCTGACGCTCGATCCGCCGGACGCCACCAGCGATCAGGCCGGCGTGCCGCTTCTTGACGAGGATTATCTCAGCCTCTCCACCATCCATTCGGCAAAAGGCCAGGAATGGCGTTCAGTCTTTATCCTGAATGTGGTCGATGGCTGCATTCCCTCCGATCTCGGGGTCGGCACCACGCAGGAACTGGAGGAAGAACGCCGGCTGCTTTATGTCGCCATGACGCGCGCCAAGGACAGTCTCGCGCTGATCACGCCGCAACGTTTCTTCACCGGCGGGCAGAACCAGCAGGGCGACAGGCATGTCTACGCCGCAAGAACCCGCTTCATCCCGGCTACATTGCTGCAATTCTTCGAAACGGCAACCTGGCCACTGGTGTCGGCCGCCGCTTCCGAGCGCAGCGCGCAGCAGATCCGCATCGATGTGGGTGCTCGGATGCGGGCCATGTGGAAGTAAAAAGCGGGGCGTTCACCCCGCTCTCATGACTGGCGATGTCAGAACTTCACGCTGGCCGTGAGGCTGACATTGAAGGGCTCGCCCACGGCATTGGCATAGCTGGTGGAGCCAATGGACGAGGTATAATAGGTCTTGTCGAAGATGTTCTTCAGATTGAGCTGCAGCGTCACCGGCTTTTCGAACTGAAGCGTGTAGGTGGCGAAGGCGTCGAAGACCGCATAGCCCGGCAGATTATAGGAATTGTCGTTGATGCCGGCGCGCTCACCCACCGCCCGCACACCGCCGCCGACGCGCAGCGTATTGCCGTTCGGACCGACCTCGCCGACATCATAGGCAAGGAAGAGCGAGCCAGTGTGGCGCGCCACATTCGGCAGACGCTTGCCGGCATAGGTGGGATCTTCGAGCACGAGCGCATCCGTATAGGCATAGCTTGCGATGAGATCGAGATCGTCGGTCAGGCTGCCGGCAATATCGACCTCCACACCGCGCGAACGGACGAGGCCGGCGGCCTTCACCGTGGAGACGCCGCCGACATCTTCCGAATAGGCGACATTGCGCTTGCGGGCATTGAACAGGGCGATATTGGCGTTCAGCCCGGCGAAAAGATCGAACTTCGCGCCCATTTCGTAGGAAATGCCCTCTTCCGGATCGAGCCCGCCATAATAGGCGCCGATGGATGATTGCGGACGGAAGGTCTTGGCCACATTGGCATAGAGCGAGGCATCCGGAGTGAGCTTGTAAACCAGACCGGCATTGGGAATGAGCTCGCCGCCATCCTTCTCGGTATTGACGACGAAAGGACGACCCTTGCCGGCATAGATGTCGTAATACTGGTAACGCAAACCGCCGACCGCGATCCATTGATCGTTAAGATGCAGGGCGTCCTGCATATAGATCGAGGCGGTGGAAAGCTGTTCCGTCTGGTCGCTGTCGACCGCCCTTACCGTGGTGCAGACCGGCAGGCGGCCATAAACCGGATTGTTGATGTTGAAATTCGTGGAATTCGCGCATCGCAGCATGTCGGTGCGCAAGGTATCGCTGTAATCGTAGGACGCGCCGAACAGCAGGTCGTTGCGCAGCCCGCCGATTTCCGCCTCGCCCGTCAGATCCGCTCGCAGCGCGTGATTGTAGATCGTCGAATATTGCGTCGCATCGGCCCGTCGCGTCACCTGCCCGGTGCGGGAATTATAACCCATCACGCGCGCCTGATTGTCCGAATATTCGTTGCGGCTATAGGCGTAATTCAGCGACAGCTTCCAGTCATCGGAGAGTTGGCGGTCTATGGCGATGCTCGCGAGATCGGATTTACCGTCGGTGATGTTATAGGCTTCATCGAGGCGCAGGCGGCGGCTGACATTGATCGCCTTGCCGGTCGCCGGATCGAAGATCGTGCCGCGATCGAACGGCACGCTGTAGTCCTCATGCATATAGGAAACCGAAATATCGGTGTCCTCGCCGCTCCATTTCAGCGAAGGCGCGATCAGCCAGTTCTTCTTCTCACCGAAATTGCGCCAATAATCGCTGTTTTCCTCCTCGCCGATCAGGCGATAGGAAAAATCCGTGCCCGCAATCGGGCCGGTCACATCGAAACCGCCCGATGTGCCATATTTACCCGCCCCATAGGCGGAAAAGCGCGAATAGACCTGCGCCGTGAACGTGTCTTCCGGCTTCTTCGTCACGACATTCACCATGCCGCCGGGATCGAGAATGCCATAAAGCGTGGAGGCCGGACCTTTCAGCACTTCCACCCGCTCGACCGTATCGTTGAAGGAGTGCGGCAAGGCCGTCTTCAGCCCGTTGACGAGGATGGAGCCGTCGCGATTATCGCCGAAACCACGGCGGATAACGGCATCCTGCGTGCCGCCGAGCGTATTTGCCTGGGTGACGCCGCTGACATTGGCCAGCGCTTCATCCAGCGAGCGTGCCTGCTGGTCGCGCAGCACCTCGGCCGTCACCACATTGACCGATTGCGGAATGTCGAGGAGCGGCGTCTCAGTGCGGGTCGCCGTGCCAGTCGTCACCGGCTGATAGCCCCGCGCACCTTTTTTGACATCGGCATTGACGGTTATGGTTTCGAGCACGGTCGTCCCGTCGGCATTTTTCTTCGGTGCCGCACTCTCCTGCGCATAAGCAGGCAGGGCGACCCCGGCCAGAAGAAACGCCAGCAGCGCCCGCGAGCGCACCCCAATGATCATCGAACCGTCATGCATCGTATCTTGTCCCCGGCTGTCCCAAATCGTCATCGCGACGATGCACCGCTCTTTCAATTGATGAATGTAGTAGTCAACTTTATTTCCGCTTCAGCGCGGCAAAACGTCGGCACCCAAGGGTGCATTCGCGCTTCCTGGCGTGTCATTTCAGCCCATGACAGCCGCTTTTTGTTCAAATCGACCGGCAAAAACCGCTTTTTCGAACGCTGTATACTTGACTACTACAGTCATCAATAATTCTGGTGGCAACGCATTTAAACGGTGACGAATTTGAACGACGGCATGAGACCCATAAGCACGGATAGAGGCCTTGCGGCGCAGGCAATCGAGCTTGCCTATGGCGACACGCCGGTGCTTGCGGATATGTCCATCGATGTCGCGCCGAACCGCTTCACCGTTCTGCTTGGCCCGAACGGCTCTGGAAAATCCACGCTTCTCAGCGCGCTTGCCCGCCTGCACCGGCCCGCGCGGGGCCATATTCTTCTCAACGGCAGCGATATCTTCCGCCACCCGACCAAGGAGGTGGCGAAAAAGCTCGGCATGCTGGCGCAGCAGAACCATACGCCGGAAGGGCTTTCGGTTTTCGATCTCGTCTCTCGTGGCCGCTACCCGCATCAGGGATTTCTGAAGCAATGGAGCGAGGAAGACGCCCGCGCGGTGGAAGAGGCGCTTTCCGTGACCGGCATGTCCGAGCTGGCGGAAAGAGTAGTCGACAGCCTTTCCGGCGGCCAACGCCAGCGCGCCTGGATCGCCATGGCGCTGGCGCAGCAGACGGATATAATTCTTCTCGACGAGCCTACGACCTTTCTCGATCTGCACCACCAGATAGAGGTGCTGGACATGCTGGCCGGCCTCGTCACCCGCCACAACCGCACGATCGTGGCGGTGCTCCACGACATCAATCTTGCCCTGCAATATGCCGATCACCTGATTTTCCTGAAGGACGGGCGGCTGCGGCACCGGCTGGAAACAGCGGCGGCGTGCGATGCCGGCATCATTGCCGATGTCTTCGACATGGCAGTTGCCCAGCTCACACATCCGGTGACGGCGCGGCCGGTATTTCTTCCCCTGCCCGGACGGGCCAGCGCTGTATGATGCCCAACGGAACCAGCGGACGCACCCTTGCCCTTAGAGAGCGAGCCTATGGCCGCACGCTCGCGGCAGCACTTCTCCTGCTGCTCACCATGCTGCTTCTGGTGCTGGCGCATATGGCCACCGGCCCGCGCCCCATCGCGCCGAACGTTCTGCACGACCTGATATTCGCTTATGACGCCCGCAATTTCGACCAGCAGGTTTTGATGCGCCTGCGCCTGCCGCGTCTGCTGGCTGCGATGCAGGCCGGGGCCTGCCTTGGAACAGCGGGGCTTCTGCTGCAAACCCTGCTTCGAAATCCGCTCGGCGAGCCGCATATTCTGGGCTTGAATGCCGGGGCAAGCCTCGCTGTAGTTCTGGCGACGGTACTGCCGCTCGGGCTGATCGCAACGCCGCTGTTCCGCCCATTGCTGGCAGCGACGGGCGCTGGCATCAGCTTCTCGCTCGTGCTTCTCCTTGCTTCCGCCGGGCGGCAGGGGCTGACGCCGGCAAAACTCGTCTTTTGCGGCATTGCGCTTTCCACACTTGCCGCAACCCTCACCTCCGCCATCCTCATTCTCAATGAGGAAACATTGCAGCAGATGCGTTTCTGGCTGGTGGGCGATACGGCCGGCGTTTCGATCACAATCATCGCCGCCGCCCTGCCCGCGGCCGCGATCGCGCTTATCCTAGCTTTCGCCGTCGCTCCCCGGCTCGATCTTCTGGGGCTGGGCGAGAGCGCTGCCGCAGCGCTCGGTGTGCCGGTCCGTTCGACGCGGATTCTGGCGCTTGTCTCCATATCGTTGTTCTGCGGCGCGGCCATCGCCGTCGTCGGCCCCATTGGCTTCGTCGGCCTGGTGGTGCCGCCACTCGTCGCACGCCTGAAAACGGGGCGGCTTCTGCTTGCCATACCCATCGCAGCACTCGGCGGCGCAGTCCTCTTGATCGCCGCCGATCTCGCCGCCCGCCTCATTCTCCTGCCGAAAGAACTGCCCACCGGCGCGATGACCGGCCTTGTCGGCGCGCCGGTGTTTCTCTGGCTGGTGCGCAGGGTGCTGAAATGAACCGTTACCGGGTTCTCCGACTGGGGCGCTTTTCCGTCCGCGTCATGCCGTCGCGGCTCACCATTCTGCTGGCGCTTTTCCTCTGCCTCATGCTTGTCACCCTGTGGTCTCTCACCGCCGGCAGCCAGCATATTCCCGCCTCCGCCCTGTGGTCGCTTTTCACCGCAACCAACACCGATGCCGCCATGACCGACGCGGTCGTGGTTCTCGACTTCCGGCTCTCGCGTCTGGCGCTTGCGATGGTGGCCGGCGCCATGCTCGGCATTGCCGGCGCCATCATGCAGGCCACGACCCGCAACGGCCTTGCCGATCCCGGCCTGCTCGGCGTGCGCGAAGGCGCATCCCTTGCCGTGCTGGGCTGCCTGTTCCTGCTGCCTTCCCTGCCGGTCATGTTGTGCCCCGTTGCGGGCATTGCCGGCGGCATGGCAAGTGCCATAATCGTTCTCACGCTCTCCGGCGCCACCTCGCGCCTGCGCTTCGTGCTGACCGGCATCGGCTTTTCATGGTTTTTATCAGCTTTGCTGCTTATCCTCATGGCATCGCTCGATATTCGCAATTTGCAGACAGCGATGATCTGGATGGCCGGCAACCTGCAGGGCGCAAGCTGGACCGCCGTTTCAATCCTCTCCGTCATCCTCGTCATCGCCCTTGGCCTTCTCCTCCTGACAGCGCGCGCCGCCGACGTGCAGGCGCTCGGCGATCATGCGGCGACGGCGCTTGGCGTCCATAGCCGTCTCCTTTCGATGCTTCATGTCACGCTTGCCGTCAGCCTCACCGCAGCCTGCGTTTCCTTCACCGGCAGCATCGGTTTTGTCGGCCTGATCGGTCCGCATATCGCCCGGTTTCTGTTGCCCGGCGGCTCCTATCCCGGGCTTGTCTTGGGTGCAGGTCTGACAGGCGCAATTCTGGTCGCAGCGTCAGATACCATCGCCCGAACCGCCTTTTCGCCGCTGGAGTTGCCGACCGGCCTCCTTCTTTCCGCCGTCGGCGCACCCACGCTCCTTGCCCTTCTCTGGTTTCACCGGCATCGCCTATAGGTTCCCCATGCGCAAAACACTTCTTGCCCTTCTCTCGGCCGCTTTTCTCCTCGGGACAGCCACGGCCCAAGCCGAAGAGACCAGCCGAAGCTTTACCGACGACCTCGGCCGCAGCGTTTCCATTCCGGCAAAGCCGAAGCGCATCGTGACGCTGCACGATATCGACCTCACCATTCCGCTGATCGAACTGGGCGTGACGCCGGTGGGCAGTCACGGTCGCATGGGGGCGGACGGCAAACCCTATCTGCGCTCCAGCGCCATTCTGACCGGCGTTGATTTCGACAATAGCGACATCGCCTATATCGGCTCCATCAATGCCGATCTGGAAGCGATTATCGCCCTCAAGCCCGATCTCATCCTGACCGAACCTGATCGCCCCACTCCCGTTGAAAAACTGACGCAGATCGCACCCACCGTCGCCATCGACAATACCAAAGACGGCGCACCGCATATTTACAAAGTGCTGGCCGAGCTGACGGGCACGCAGGCGCGTCTTGCCGTGCTGGACCGGCGCTATCGGGCACAGATCGAGGCGCTGAAGGCATCTGTCGATACCGACGCCATCACCGTTTCGGTGTTCCAGCCACTCAACGGCAAGATCAGTGTCTACCACACCTATCGCGCGCTCGGACGCGTGCTGCGGGACGCTGGGTTTCGTTTCCCCGCCATCATCGACGCCATTCCGGATGGCGACCGTATCGAGATCAGCGCCGAACGCTTGCCGGAACTCGATGCCGATATCATCTTCGATCCCTATCGCTCCGATACCGGCGCTTCGCCGCAGGCGGAGATCGACATGATGGAAGCCGTGATACCGGGCTTCTGCAACTTTCTTCAGGCCTGCCGCAACGGTCGGTACATCCTCCTGCCGCGCGAGGAAGCGATTTCCAACTCCTATGCTGCGCTCAGCCTCATGGTCTCTGCTGTCCAGTCCCATTTGACGATGCGGCCAACGCACGAAAAGTGACGGCAACCACCACCACCCCTGATAAAAGCGCTTGTCTCCCGGCGTGACGCGCTGCTAATTCCTGAAGAAGAGTAAGAAACTCAGCTTCACGGAAGAATCCATGCCCGCTGGCGAAACGCACATATCAAGGCTCCGGCGCACCGATCGTTTCGGCGAGCAACTTCGCAAACGCCGCGACCGCCTGTCGCCGGGGATGCTTGCCGTTGCCGAATATATTGACGGCCACCGCCATGCCGTTCTCGCCAAATCGGCGCTGGAAATCGGCTTCGATACCAATACATCCGATGCGACTGTCATCCGCGCCATACAGGCGCTTGGCTTCCAGGGGCTGGTCGATCTCAAGGAAACGCTGGAGGCCTATCTGGGCGTGACGGATTCGCCCGTCGAAAAAATGGCGGCGACGACAAAATCCATATCCGGCAACTGCGATGCCGCGATAGATTTCGTGCTCGACAATCAGAAAAACACGCTGGAGATGCTTTCAAGCGCAGAAAACCGCGACGCCATGGCGGCGGCCGTGCGGCTCCTCTCGCAAGCGCGCGGCATCGGCGTGCTCGGCATCGGCGCCTCCGGCATCATCGCCACCTATGCCGCGAGGCTGTTCCAACGCTCGGGCGTCCATTCCTATGCGCTCAACGCCACCGGCATCGCGCTTGCCGAACAGTTGCTCGCGCTTGAAAACGGCCACGTCCTCATCATGCTCCTGCACGGCCGCGCCCACCGCGAAGCCCAGACCGCCATAGCCGAGGCAGGCCGCCTCGACATCCCGATCATCATGCTGCTCGGCCAGGAAGACAGCGTGCTCAAAAAACACGCCAACGCCAGCCTCTTCCTGCCCCGCGCCAAAAACGAAGGCGTGGCGCTCCACGCCCCCACCTTCATCGCCATGGAAACCATGGCCCTTGCCCTCTCCGCCGCCTGCCCCGAGCGAAGCCTTGAGACGCTGGAGCGGCTGGTGGAGCTGCGGGCGTCGATCAGGCCGCATAAGCGGGTTTAAATTACAACGACACTGTCAAGCTCAGAATGTCGATGTACCGTTAAGTCGGTACCCTTATTTTGTTGCTATCTTGAATTGTCTTAAGTATCTCTGATGCAACGTTTCGCCATGTTCGCATTTGCGGCTTAAATTCAGCAATCTTGGCTTTCAGAGAAGCGTATTCACCCGGCTCCAACAAGAGTTTGCGAACCAGACTCGCCAATTCCTCAGGTTTTTCCGGGTCGAAGTAAAGCGCGAGCGTTCCACCTGCCTCCCGCAAGGCAGGTACATCCGCGGCAAACGCCGGCGTCCCGCACCATAGAGCCTCACTGATCGGCAGACCCCATCCTTCCATCCTGCTCGGCAAGACCAAGCCGTAGGCATTTTCGTACAGTAAGCGTAATTCCGCCTGATTAGGATTAAGCACGAAGTGAAATTTGTCGGCTATTGGCCGGAACTTCTCTTGCTTTAAAAATTTTTCAACCCTTTTCCGCCTCGCGCCAGCTAACACCAGTGCGGGCGGAATAACACCTGATTCCTGCAATTCCAGCATGGCCTCAACAACGCACTCCAAGTTTTTGCGGCCATTGTAAATGCCGACACCCAGCAGATAGCGATCTTGAGGTGGCTTCTTGTTGATCGGCTCAACTGTCTCACGAAGCTCGTTGCAAAGCGGTACAGCCACCACATCGGGTACTGGCGGCAATGTGCCAACATCTGAAAAATGCGCTACCTCCCGCGCCGTAAATTCAGAATTTGTCAAAATCAGTGCGGATGCCCCGATAGCGACCTTGTTATCGTGAATGAAATTCCGCGGAAATGAAAACTGATTCCGATGTGTGAAATCATGCAACGGAATCATATCATGGAGCATCGGAATAAAGATGGCTTTTTCACCGCGTTGGTTCAATGCCATGAGGTAGTCGGACATGATTTTCGGCCTCCCTAGCGAGACCAGAATCTGTCCGTCCACGTCGACCTCTCGGACGGCCCCCGCCGGAATGGTTGCCCAGCGTTTGCGATTGCGATGCTCAACTATTGTGCGCACAACACCGTAGAACAGAGACTTTAGAAAATTCGTGTCGAAAAGGTTCTGCCGCAGGCGCAAAGGGGTCGCGCTTGAAGGAACGTTTGGATCCAGAACACCCGTTGGCGACGCGTCACCGGTGCGCGGAAACACTTCAAAAAAACGACGATGCAACGGTGAGTAGATGACATATCTCACGGATTTATCCAGCAAGGTCAGCTCATAAGCGACCTCCATCACGGTTCTTGCAATTCCGTAATATTTGAATTTCACTCCTGAATTCAGGAACAGTTCCGACAGATCAAAAAAAACTTGGGGCATTTACCGTCCTGCCTGACGGACGTATCCGTCATAAAAAACATTGGATTGCAAAAGCTTACGGGCTTATATGCCGCGCCATTGTCGATCGCCCACCACTTAGTTCGGGATATAGATTTTGAACAGCGCACTTGTCAACGGCAAGAACCTTCGGGCTGTGCAAAACTAGATGTTTCACACCAACAACCAATCCAAGAACTACTCACATCTAGCGCCCAGCAAGACCAGTGTCCTTGGGCACCACCACCGGAGGGAGATTGACACTTGACGATCACCCATTTAAGTCCACTACACCAATTTCGGATTAGACGTGCCTCGGCATTTGGAACCGGTGTTAAGCTTTGAGTTTTCTGAATATGAAACTTGGGCGTATCATATATGAGCGTTACACAGAACATCACGCCGCTGATTTGGGTTTGTTTGCCTGACGTGATAACACTCGCCAACTGCAGTTTTTGCACCAATTAGGAATATCGCTGTGATCGGATCATTTTTGTCGCAAAACGACAAGAAGCTGCTGGTACGACTGTTCAAAGAGAACTTCAAGAAGCATGTTGGCTGGTACTCCATGGCAATCGCGGCCATGGTTGTCGTTGCCGCGACGACATCTCTTAGCGCCTGGATCATGCGCGATATCGTTAACAGCGTTTACCTGAAGCGTGGCTTCGATGTCGTTCTTGAGATTGCGTTCGCGGTCGCCGCGATCTTCATCGTCAAGGGGCTCGCCACCTTCGTGCAGAGCTATTATCTAAGCAAGGCTGGTAATAGCATCGTAGCGGAGCAACAGCGCAAGATTTACGACCGGCTTCTGAAACAGGGGGTTTCTTTTTTTCAGAACTTGCCGTCCTCCGAGCTACTCATTCGAGTCACCTATAACGCTCAAGCTGCGCGTAGCGTCATCGACACGATCGTAACGTCGTTTGTCCGCGATCTCTTTTCGCTTATCGGACTCATAATCGTGATGTTTGCCCAGAACTTTCTTCTGAGTGCGATCTCAATGATTATCGGTCCTCTTGCGATTTTCAGTGTTCGCCTTGTTCTGCGGCGCGTCCGCAAAATCATGGAGGCGGAACTTGCCTCGTTGGGTGAAATCGTCAATGTCGTGCAGGAGACCAGCATAGGCGTGCGCGTTATCAAGGCGTTCTCGCTCGAGAAACTGATGCGCCAACGCATGGACAAAGCGGTATCGGATGTCGAGCATCGCGCAAATGGCATAGCGAAACTTGAAGCGGCGACAAGCCCGATCATGGAGACGCTCTCTGGCCTGGCGATTGCAGTTGTCATCGCCGTTTCCGGCTACACAGTCCTTGAAAAAGGCGGTTCTCCGGGCGACTTGATGGCCTTCATCACTGCCCTGCTACTTGCTTATGAACCGGCAAAGCGTCTTGCACGCATGCGCGTCCAGATCGAAAGTGGCATGATCGGTGTGCGTATGATGTTTGAGGTTCTCGATGCTCCACTGACTTTAAGCGAGAAAAGCGACGCCGCACCGCTGCCAAAAGCAAGCGGCGATGTGGAGTTGAAAAACGTTGGCTTCGAATACGTTTCCGGTCAGCCCGTTTTGAAAGACGTCAGTGTCCTTTTCGAAGGTGGAAAGATGACGGCACTCGTTGGGCCTTCAGGAAGCGGCAAATCCACAATTATAAATCTGATTATGCGCCTTTATGACCCGCAAAATGGATTGGTTGAGATCAACGGCATGGATTTGCGCGACGTGTCCTTCGCCAGTCTGCGTGAGCATGTATCCTATGTGGGTCAGGAAACATTCCTGTTTTCCGGCACTGTAAAGCACAATATTTCCGTCGGTCGTGACAACGCTACGGAAGAGGAAATCGTTGCTGCGGCCAAGGCCGCCAATGCACACGACTTTATCATGAAGATGCCCGAGGGTTACGATACCAAGCTTGGTGAAAACGGCTCCGGTCTGTCCGGCGGTCAGCGGCAGCGCGTCGCGATCGCGCGAGCCATGCTTAGAAACGCGGATATTTTGATCCTTGACGAGGCGACAAGTGCCCTGGATTCCGAGTCCGAAGCGCTTGTCCGAGATGCTCTGGAGCGCCTCACGCTCAACAAGACATCAATCGTCATCGCTCATCGTCTTTCCACTATTAACAGGGCAGACAAGATCGTCGTTATGGACAATGGCGAAGTTGTAGAACAAGGTAGCCGCCGTGAACTGCTCTCGGCGGATGGCCTCTATAAGCGCCTGCACAGCATTCAGTTCGATGCGGATGTAGCTTAAACTTAGCAGATCTATAAGGCCGCGTTGGAAAGGTTTTGTTGTGAAGGAACACTCTCGAAAGATCACGCCGGTTCTTCTTGCTGGCGGTGCTGGTTCGCGGCTTTGGCCGGTATCGCGCGATCAGTTGCCCAAGCAGTTCCAGCCACTGGTCGGCAATCTTTCGACCTATCAGCAGACGCTGCAGCGGGTGGGCGACAAGGGCCTTTACGCCGAGCCGCTGGTGATCACCAATGAGGATTTCCGGTTCTTCGCCCGCCGTCAGGCCGAAGAGATCGATCTGCCGGCAACGGTAGTGCTGGAGCCCGCCCGCCGCGACAGCGCCGCCGCCATGGCCGCCGCCGCCGTGCTGGCCGAGCGCCGCGAGCCCGGATGCCTGGTGCTGGCGCTTGCCGCCGACCATGTGGTGCTCGATGCCGACAAGTTTTCACAGGCCGTGAAACTCGGCGCAAAAGCCGCCGATCAGGGCAATATCGTCGTCTTCGGCCTAGTGCCGACCGAACCGCGCACCTCCTACGGTTATATCAAGCCGGGCGAGGCGATCGACGGCGAAAAAGACCTCAGCACCGTCGACGCCTTCGTGGAAAAGCCGGATATGAAGACGGCGATCTCCTATCTGGAAAAGGGTTATCTCTGGAATTCCGGTAACTTCCTGTTCCGCTCCGATGTGATGATCGCCGAACTGAAGGCCTTCGCCCCGGAAATCCTGGCGGCGGTGACGCAGGCGGTCGAGCAATATGAAAGCGACCTCGGTTTCGTGCGCCTGCATCAGGCAAGTTTCGAGGCCTCGCCGAAAAACTCCATCGACTATGCCGTGATCGAGAAGACCAAACGCATGGCGGTGGTGCATGGCCATTTCCGCTGGTCGGATATCGGCAGCTGGGATGCGATCTGGGAAATCGCCGACAAGCGCGGCAACGACAATGCGCTGGAAGGCAACGGCGTCTTCATCGATTCCGAAGGCTGCCTCATCCATTCGACGCAATTGCTGACGACGGTGGTGGGCGCCAGGGACATGGTGGTGGTGGCCACCAAGGATGCGGTTCTGGTGGTGCCGAAGAACCGGGTGCAGGACGTGAAGGGTCTGGTGGAGACGCTGAAGGACGGCGAACACGCACCGCAGACGCAGACCCACAAGCGCGTATATCGCCCCTGGGGTTATATCGAGCACATGTATGTGGACGAGCGTTACAGGGTGGGCCATATCACGGTCGATCCCGGCCACCGCATCTCGTTCCAGAAGCATTATCACCGCTCGGAACATTGGATCGTCGTCAAGGGTACGGCGACGGTGACGATCGGCGAAGAGACGAAGTTGCTGACGGAGAACCAGTCGGTCTATATCCCGATTGGCCAGCCGCACCGGCTTGCCAATGAGGGGCAGATCCCGCTCGAACTGGTCGAAATCCAGACCGGAGCCTATATCGGCGAGGATGATGTCATCCGCATCGAGGACGATTATAAAAGGAAGTGACGAGCGGATATGCTGCGGATAAAAGCGGCGATCTGGATTTCCCCTCCCCGATAAATCAGCGCCCTTCTGGCAGAACGATCTTCTGCGCCCTCTAACCTCTGGGGGGCGGCGTAAGCGCCGCGTCAAGTTCACGTAGCCAGGCATCTGCCGATGCGTCCGAAGGCATGCGCCAGTCGCCACGCGGAGACAACGAGCCACCGGAGCTCGTTTTCGGACCATTCGGAACGGCGCTACGCTTGAACTGGCTCGTTTGAAAAAAGCGCCTTATGAAGACTCTCAGCCACGACCTGATGGTTTCCAGATCATAATCCCGTCGGTCAGTATCCGCGAAGTCGGATGGCCAGTTACCCATTTTGACATCCCTCCAGGCGTGCCACGCAAGAAAGGCAATCTTGGACGGCCTCATTCCATATCGTACCGTGTAAAAGAGATTGAAGTCCTGGAGCGCATAGGGCCCGACGAAATCTTCAGTCTTCTGACTTGGTGCATCTGCATCACCTGGCACCAATTCTGGGCTGATTTCGGTCGACAATATATTCCGAAGAACTTCGGAAGCTTCCTCACCGTAAAGACCGCGCGCCGCCACCCATCGAATAAGATGTTGAATAAGGGTTTTGGGAACCGAGCAATTGACATTGTAGTGACTCATATGATCACCCACGCCATATGTTGCCCACCCGAGAGCAAGCTCGGAGAGATCACCCGTGCCAAGGACAATTGCGTTGTGCCGATTTGCCAGCCGGAAAAGAAGCGAGGTCCGGGCTCCCGCCTGAACATTTTCAAAGGTGATATCGTAAATTTTTTCACCTTCGGCGGCAGGATGACCGATATCTCTCAACATCTGCATCGAAGCTGGACCTACGTCGATTTCATCCGCCGTCACTCCCAAAGCCCGCATCAAGCGCCATGCATTCGATTTCGTGGTGTTGGTTGTCGCGAAAGCTGGGAGGGTCCAGGCAAGAACATTGGAGCGAGGTAGCTTCAACAAATCCATGGCGTGGAGCGCAACCAGAAGGGCGTGAGAACTATCCAATCCACCGGAAACGCCTATAACCACGCGTTCGATCCCACTGGCCTTCAAACGACGGGCAAGGCCTTGAGACTGTATCTGAAAAGCTTCCTCGCAGAGAGCATCAAGCTGACTTTTGTCATCTGGAACGAAAGGAAAGCGGGCAATTTTTCGCTGCAAGCCAATATCGTTTGCGGAGGGCTGAAGATGAAAACCAATATGCCGATAATCTTTTGGTGCAAGATCGCGCCGATTCGCGACAAGGCTACCATTCCGCAACCTTTCCGCTGCGAGAAGTTCAAGGTCGATATCCGTGACGATCATGCCGGCGCTGGTAGAAAAACGCTCAGATTCTGCCAAAAGAGTTCCAGCTTCATAGACCATTGCATGGCCGTCCCAAGCGAGGTCGGTGGTTGATTCACCAAATCCTGCCGCGGAATAGAGATATGCGGCATTGCAGCGAGCGGATTGCACGCGGCATAACGCGTGACGTTCGGCGGACTTGCCGATAATTGCATTGGAAGCTGAAAGGTTTGCAATAACAGTGGCGCCCGCAAGGGCAGCGAGGGACGAAGGTGGCGTCGGCACCCAGACGTCCTCGCAAATCTCAATCGCCAGCACGAAATTCTCTATATCCTGCGCAGCAAACAAGAGGTCCGTTCCGATCGGAACCGTCGTCCCCAAAAGCTCAATCGTCGCACCTCCTTCAACGATTGCGCCTGATGCGAAGTGCCTTGCCTCATAAAATTCGCGATAATTCGGCAGATAGGTTTTAGGGACGATACCCAAAAGACGACCGCGGTGCACCACGACCGCGCAATTAAGAAGGTGTCCCTGCCAGCGCACCGGCATTCCTACCAGAATCAGAGGCGTGAGCGTCTCGGTGCGCTTTCGCAGCAGTTCGAGAGCTGCTTCCGCCTCATCAAGCAGCGTTTGCTGATGCAGCAGATCATCAATCGAATAACCGGTCAAGCCGAGCTCGGGGAGGACAAGAAGACCAACCGACTGTTCGTCTGCTGCCTCCAATAGCGGTATCGTGGCTGCAGCATTCGCCAGAGGCGAAGCGGGCGAGACCAGATGCGAAGCAACGGCACAACGAAGAAAGCCCTGCGCGTAAGCCGAAGAGAAAGTCGTTGGTGTCACCTGTTTATTACGCGTCATCGTGTTCACTTGCATTCATGCCACCATCAGCAACCACTCCAATGAGAAGCCAGGAGGGGCGCACCCAAAATAAGGAAGAAAAACGCGGACGCCATTGTTTCCAATTCAGCAAAACCGCTTCGACGACGCCCTGCGCAGCACTTTGCTCCGCCAGGATCGAAGGATCCGGACAAAAATCATGCCACATGACAAGCCCACCGGGCCGAACCACCTGCAAGGCCTTTTCAGTGTCGTTGGCCACGACATCAGCCGTGTGACCGCCGTCGATCAGGGCGGTGTCGAAGAAATCGCTATCGAAAGCCGAGGTATCAAACTCTCTGCTGTCGATCAGTAGCTGCGTGACCCGTGAAGCCAGTCCTGCTTCGCGATAAAGGCGTCCAATTCGATTTCCACCATCCGTAACGCCCGATGCGTCTGAATACAAAGAACGCCCCTCGGCATCCTTTTCCCCTTCGGGAAGGTTGAGTGTCCACACGTGTGCTTCGGAATGCTGTAAGCAAAGCCGCGCACCAAACCCCTCCCAGGTTCCAAATTCGAGGTGATGCTTTGGGCGAAAGGCGCGGTAGAGTTGCTGCAACACCTTCGCATCATGCACTTCCATGCGAAACTGCGTGAGCGGCATGTTAACGAGGTTTATCGGAGCGCGGAACGAGCAATCCAAACCGAGGCGTTCTCCCAACATATGAGCGTCAACGATTTCGAGCTTGTCTTCAGGCACATCGAAACTCGATGACGGGAGACCCTTGGCGGCCTCACTCAAGGCGATCTCTTTTTGTAAAGGATTCATCGAAGGCGACGGTGTCGCGTTGCGTCGAGCTTCGGCTTGCAGCACAACTGGCTCACTGAAACGTACTCTTGCCACGCCAGGCAGCGTAGGACCCTTTCTGATAACAATACCGCGCAGGTCCTCAACGTTATCAAGAGCTATAGCAATGGTCGCTTCCCCACCTGGGAGCACAAAAGCTTCCGATCCGATGAGTTCTGAAAAACCTTCTCTTACGCAAAGAACTCCAATATCTGCTCCGGACACGCCGACCGACAGGCGCACGACTGCCGGCCCTTCACAAACTGGTTGCACTTTCCAGATCAGGCCATAACCCCAGGCAGGTGCATCAATAATCAGATCACCAGTTTCCTCATCTACAACACCCGCACCAGCCGACTCGAACGTAGCAGCAACGTCAGCCGCTGATGCAGCCGTCGCGACAAGAACCGGCGAAACATAGACAGGTTCCCGTTCATGTATAAGCCTCAGACCATCAACTGCAACGGGTACGCCTTCAGGACGACGCAAGAGGAAATTTTCGCCATCCATCACGAGAGCCTCGTGATAGCCGACTGATGCCAACCACTCGAGTGCTTGCGAGACGCTCTGCTTTCTTTCCGCCAACGCGTGGTTGAGTTCTACAAGAACCCAAGGGTTAAATTTATCGAGTGTCTGAAGAGACCCTTTCAACACTTCGAGATCGAAACTGTCGACATCAACCTTGAGAAGATCAAGCCTGTCCCACTCCAGACGCTGCATTTCCGCGTCCACTGTAGAGAAAGGAAACTCCTCTACCTCCGCGGGACTGCCCCATACGCGGAATATCGCATCTCGACGGTTCCCTTCCGTCTCTCCCATAGCGATCTGCCGGACTTCGACATTTGAAATCCCATTAAGCTCGAGATTATGCCTGAGCATCCGATGTGTTTCGGTCGGCTCGAACGCGACGACAAAACCGTCCGGCGCACAACGGCCAAAAAGGGCGGAGTAATAACCGATATTGCCCCCGACATCAAAAATCCGCCAATCGCGACCGATATTGCGGACACACCACCGTTTTGTCTGCATCTCACAATAGGGATAG
This sequence comes from Agrobacterium sp. ST15.13.015, assembly GCF_027871645.1. Classification (NCBI taxonomy): domain Bacteria; kingdom Pseudomonadati; phylum Pseudomonadota; class Alphaproteobacteria; order Hyphomicrobiales; family Rhizobiaceae; genus Agrobacterium; species Agrobacterium sp. ST15.13.015. The sequence continues at coordinate 132,847 of NZ_JAQAHF010000006.1, read as the reverse complement.
TAGCCTCGCATATGCGCGTAATAGGATCCGAGACGAATTGGCTCCGCCTCGGGAACCATCGTCCAGATCGGAGCCAGATCGAGCTGGATAGCAGGGGCCGAAGCTTCAACATCCAGACCCGGTTGAGATTCGGCGGGGTGTTGCTGTTCAAAATCCGAAGTGTGCTCGGGTCGCGAGCCAGACGGCGAGCTGAGGAAGGATTGTACAATGTCCCTGATCGATCGCCGCATTTATTTCCTCCACTGTCATAACTTTGAGATCAAAAGTTTCAAGATCGTCATGATCAGCGACGCCTACAGGACGACAACCCGTCAGGGCAAAAAGATGCGCGCGCCCGCAGCCCTGATTTCCGCTGACTGTATAACTGCCAAAGCCAATTGCCTGCTCCGCAACATAACCAGTCTCTTCTCGCAGCTCCCGTAGCATAGCCCCGACGGCATCTTCACCGGGCTCCACATGGCCAGCCGGAAAGGTCATGGAATAACAACGCGCGCCGTGCTTATATTGCCACAACGTTAAAATACTGCCGTCCGCCAGAATGGGCACGGCTATCGAATAATCAGGCAAGTGAACTTGGTAATAGTCGTCGACAATGCGGCCATCCGGTAGCGATACAGCCTCGACTGAGAGCGTTACGAAGGGAGACACATAGAGCTCCCTCCGATTTTTGACGGACCAGGCGTTATTCATTGCTGTTTCCGCACCCCGAATTGTCAAACGACTTTCAAAGAGTTCGCGTCAATCTTACTCAGACTCAAATGGGCTTAGCAGTTATCAGCAAATGCCATCCCAAACTCTGCTCAAGCGCACGGAACAATTCCGGCGGCATAGTTTCAAACCAAGGTTGCCGCACATATTCATACTTGACATATTGTTCAATCTGGTAGGGGAAAATGTGGTCCTGCCGAATTTCGGTTGCTTCAAAGCAGCCAGAGAGAAGCTCTTGAACGTCGCGCTCATCGTACGTAAAAGCAATCGGGCACCCTGACTGTGCTTCCGGTTGATCGAGACCAGCTTCAATCATAGCAGCCTTCCAAGACCGCTTTGCATAAAGCATTATCCTCAACTCACCATCCGGCTTGATAACTTTTCGGATTTGCTCGATTACACCTCGCGGATTGGGTGTATGATGAATAACACCAAAAGAGTATACCAGATCGAAATTGTCCTCTGGAAAACCTTCCGTGAGCGATTCCGCATTCAATTGCTGCAAACTTCCGGTTTGTCCAAACACTTCAAACCGTGTCTTGGCGATAGAAAGGCTGGCTTCCGAAAGCTCGATACCAGAGTATATCGCACCGCTACGTGCAAAATTGACTGCATCAGTACCGATGCCACACCCAACTTCCAGTACCTTCTTGCCATTCCAAAGCGAGAATTCTGCAAATCCGGGAATGTGTGGTTCAACAAAGTACTTCCGGGCTTCTACTTCATCGAAATATTCTCTCGTGCCCACTTCGAGTTTTGAATGTCGAACATTGCAAGGGCGACGATTCCAGTACTCTTTTACGTCATCAATGGTTGCATGGTCGGTCACAGGTGAATCCTTTTATTGAATGATGATAGCAGTTCAGTTACTTAGGTGTGTTTCAACCAGGCTACGCATCAGCAAGTCGAACCCTTTTTACAGTTACACGTTCGAGGGCGACGTTGGATTTTCCTACTGAGTGAAGACGCACTTCAATAGGAAGAGACAAATCTCGCGCCGCAATTTGAAGCGGTAGCGAGATAATTTTTCTAGGGCCAAACAATTTGATTTTTACGACTTCGATCGTTCTTTCGCCCTGCATAATTTCTAGGTGCAGCTTCGATGTTGGAGAGTGGTTCCAACTTCTACTAAGACTTATATCAACTCTATAATTACCGGGCATCAAATTAGCATAAGGCCCATAAAATATATGTCCGCTAGCACCCGTTGAACGAATTATATTCCCATCTTTCTTCCCAGCAGAACCCGGGAACATTTCGGTAGTCCAATCCTGAGAGTCGACAAATGCTGACCTAAGCAAATAACCGTGCCGCAGCCTAGCAGAAAAAGGCGTTCTGCTGCAGCCAACGAAGCGCTGCATAAGCGATTCGAAACTATTATGAATCGCATTCACGCCGATAATTCGGCGCGGCTCTTTATTTCCTTCCAAGTGATCCCGCTCGTTTGTCACGACGGTATAAAATTGCTCCATCAACGCAGCCGCCGCGTCGCCCTCTACTTTTTTCGGGAGCCCAAAGTTGATTATAAAAGTGTCTGCTTGACCGATAGCTTCCCCATCGTCTTGCCAGTGAGACACATCAGTCAGAAATCCCAAATGTCGCCAACAGCTCGTGAAGAGGTCGTATATCCTATCCTTGGGGCCAAGCCAGACGAGATTAGTATTTCTCGGAGCATTCGCAAATAGATCAACAAGAAATGGAAGTACATGCTCCGGCGTTCCAAGTTCCAGATCGTAAGATTCCGGTCGATATCTTGCTTCAATTAACCCCTTCAGAGGCTGATCGATAGCTTTGCCAAGCGCCTGACGATACGCCATATTCACGGTGTCAGTGAGCCTGATCTCTTCCAGATCAATGCCAGCGAGGCCCCAAGTTTCTGATTGATCCGGTATCTCCTGCTGCTGGAGATTGTGGTAAAAATCGTCAGCACTATTTTCAACGCTCTTGTGTGCATGAGCAGGAGTGGTCTGACGGGTGTGATCACAATGATAGCCAAGAACGAAAGGTAAAGCGTCCTCAATCTTGCCATGGCGCATAACGAGACGCTTTGAAATATTCGCGTCCACATGCCAACCCAAGAGCATCCTTTCGTCGAAACCGTGGATGGAAAAAAGGTCGTCCCGCTTTATCAGCTGAAAATCACCGGGAGCGTCGTAGAGGATGGAGTCCATCCCGTACACAACCTCATTCAAATAAAATTTTTCTCCCGCCTCGCGGGTTTCAGCTATAACCCCGGCCGGATCAAGCCGGTCGAAGCTCTCCCATAGTGTTTCAGGTATCTCGAAACGCGGCGCGCAGTAAAACCCGTCCTTCAGCGCTGCCAACTGCTCCGAGAGGGATTGCGACCCCCGCGGAACGAATATCATGTCCGTGTTGGTCGACAATATCCAGCGATTTGCAGGATTGGACCGTCTGACGGCAGCGTTGCGCGAAATGGGTTCAAGGGCCTTCAGATGCGTACGTGATGCGAAAAGCTGATTGTGAAGACTGGGCCTTATGCGGATAATCCGCAAAAGGCGCTTCGCACGATCCGTCAGCGTGTCACAGATCGCCTCCGGGAAGGTAGGGAAATCGTCCGGCGTGTTGTAATCGACGAAAAGAATTTCATCATTTTCATCAGTCAACACTTCCGCCATGCAATTCAGGCTGAGAGCAGCCCGCTTGTGGAGATTATAGCCGTAGCTGTCGTTCCTTCCGTAGAGGACGATCGATATCATGGCATTACCCGGTTGTGTTTCGCCGCTGCGGCATCTAAGAGCCAATCCCCCAAACCGGGCCTGATCAGCGTTATTGCGGCTGAGAGCTTTGCGGCGTCAACGACGCGCCACGGGTCAATGACCGCCTTGGGCCCTGCTGCCGCGATATCGAGATTGCGATAGGCTTTCCACGGCGTCACAATGGCGACCACATCTGCTCCCGCCATGGCGCTTTCCGCATCCATCTTGATCACAATGCCGTCGGCAATTTGATCCGGAAGGCTGACAAGCGCTTGCGGATCCGTAATCCGCACACGATAACCTATGCTAATCAGCTTGTGGGCGAGCGCCAGTCCCTGGCTTTCCTCAATCACCGGCGTTTCCGGCTTATAGGAGAGGCCGAGAATGGCAACCTGCGCCCCTGGATCAGCCGATGCCGATATGGCCCGAACAAGTCGTTCGGTCTGATGATCATTGATTACATCCGTCGCTTCTGCGAGGTCCGTACGTGCACCCAGGCTGCGTCCAAGTGCAGCAAATGCCTTATTATCACGCGGGAAACAAGGGCCACCATAACCGATGGCTCCCTTGATGTATTTCTTTCCTATACGGCTATCTGCACCGAGAGCATCCGTCACCACGTCTGCATCTGCACCATCGAGATGGTCGCACATGTCTGCGATCATGTTCGCATAGCTGATTTTGGTGGTTACGTAGGTGTTGACGGCGATCTTGCAAAGTTCCGCATTGACCCAGTTCATGCGCTGGAATTCGGGACCGCTCTCCGTCGAGCCACGGTAGACGGTCTCGAGCATATCCCCGGCCTTGGGGTCGCTTTCGCCAATGAGAATCATGTCTGGATAAAGCATGTCGCGAACGACGGTACCGAGCGCGATGAACTCCGGATTATAACACAAGCCGAGATCCGAACCCACTGTGCGACCCGATGCACGTTCAAGCGTTTGCCTCAGAACACCGCCCGTAGAACCAGGCATAACTGTGGAAGTGACAACCACGTTGTGATAACCGATCTTGTCATGCAATGCAGCGCCGATGCTCTCAAGAGCGGAGATCACATAATCATTGCGGAAAAATCGGTCCGGCCCACTTGGCGTCGGTACGATGATGAAAGTGACATCCGACGAAAGCACTGCCTCCCGCATGTCAGTCGTTGCCCGAATGCGCTCACCATGCTCGGTGATCAACTCCTGCAGCTGCGGCTCGGGAACTGGTGCTACACCACGATTGATTGAATCCACGAATGCGGAATTCAAATCCATACCAATGACGTCAAAGCCCTTTTTGGCAAAAACGGCGAGCATGGGCGCACCAAGTTTGCCCAGGCCTATAACGGAGAGTTTCGGCTTCATCTTCATATCTCGCTACGGATCGGGCCGTTGGCCGTCACTTGTTTTTTCCACGCGCAAGCTCGGCCTGGCGCGCAATCCAGGGATAGGTGCGGGCCAGGCCCTGCTCAAGCGTAAGGCTTGGCTCCCATCCCAACTTCTCCCGAATGAGGTCATTATGGGAATTGCGCCCGCGTACACCTTGCGGGCCAGGGATATTGCGAATTTCGAGATTCTTGTTGGCAACCCGCATCGTAATTCGGGCAAGTTCATTGATCGAAACCATTTCTTCCGAGCCAATATTCACCGGCCCAGCGAAAGTTTCGCATCGAGTCAGCCGCAGAGTCGCCTCGAGGCACTCATCAACGAAGAGGAACGACCGTGTCTGTAGGCCGTCGCCCCAAATTTCGATTGCACCGCCGGATTCAGCCTCTGCGACCTTGCGGCAGAGCGCGGCCGGCGCCTTCTCGCGTCCTCCGACCCAGGATCCTTCCGGACCGAAGATATTATGATAACGCGCGACACGGCATTCCATGCCATGGTTGCGGTTGTAAGCGAGATAAAGACGCTCGGAAAACAGTTTTTCCCAGCCATATTCGCTGTCCGGATTTGCCGGATAAGCGCTGTCTTCCCGCGTTACTGGAGCATTCGGGTCCGTCTGATTATGTTCGGGATACATGCAGGCCGAGGAACTGTAAAAGACCCGCTTTATATTGCGGCGAAAACAGGCATCCAGGACGTTGAGATTGATGGTAGCCGAATTATGCATGATATCGGCATCGTTCTCGCCCGTAAAAATATACCCCGCGCCGCCCATATCGGCAGCAAGCTGGTATACTTCGTCAAATCTGCGATCGATCACCGCACGACAATTGGATTGCTCCCGAAGGTCTGCGATGACGAAATCGTCAGCCTCCGTTGCGGCATATTCCGGGTATTTGAGGTCAACCCCCCTCACCCAAAAACCTTCGCGTTTCAGGCGCTTGACCAGATGTGCGCCGATAAATCCACCTGCTCCGCAGACGAGTGCCGTTTTCATGTGTCTCTTCCCAACAAGAAAAATCCGCAATTATGCGCCCGCAGGAGCTATCAGATTATGTTGGAAGTTTTCAATAGGTTTCGGATTATTTTCGATCTTTTCAGAATGTTTCTGCGTTAACCGGCCATCAATTGATTGCGCGATCCCGCCCTATGCGGTAGGACGCCCCGAGCAGAAAAAACGGCGCCCCACGGCATCCAAGGTCGCATAAATGCACGATAGCGCCCTCTTCTATCCGGACCCGCTGCAAAAAATGTGCTACAAAAGAGCGATGAACCGTTGAATTTCGACACTCGAAAAATTCTCGTCGTTGACCTAGACGGAACCCTTCTCCGAACTGACATGCTATACGAGAACTTCTGGTCGGCTTTTGGCTCGGATTGGCGGTGTCTTTTCAGCGCGATCTCGGCATTGCCGCGTGGGCGTGCCCACTTGAAACGTCACCTAGCATGTGCGGCAACGGTCGATGCCCGTTTCCTTCCTTACAACACGAAGGTACTGGCCTATATCAAAAAATGGCGACGTGCAGGCGGGCGCACCGCTCTTGTCACCGCTTCTGACCAACAAATTGCACAAGGGATAGCCGACCACCTGGGTATCTTTGATGAGGTTCACGGCTCTGACGGCAAGCGAAATCTGAAAGGCGCCACGAAAGCTGCATTTTTGGAAGAACGTTTCGGTGAAACAGGCTTCTTCTATATGGGGGACACTGCTGCTGATTTTCCCGTCTGGGAACGCGCAGAAAAAGCGATCACGGTGGATGTACCTAGGAAAGTACGCACAAAAGTCGAGGCCCTTTGCGACACAGTTGAGCATCTCCAAAGCGAGAAAGAGATTATTAGGCCTTACATCAAGGCCCTCAGGCCTCATCAGTGGTTAAAGAATCTCCTCGTAGTTGTTCCAATGCTTGCCGCGCATCAGCTCGATGGGCCGACAATTGCTTCCTCGATAGCGGCTTTTGTGTGCTTTAGCCTTATAGCTTCCGGCGTGTATATCTTGAACGACTTGCTTGATCTTTCTGCAGATAGAGCACACCCGCGAAAACGAAACCGACCGTTTGCCGCAGGCACCGTTCCCATCGCACATGGAACCTTGATGGCGGGAGCGCTTGTAGGTTTCGGTTCTTTTCTCGCAATTTTTATAGGCTTGAAATTTCTGGCGGTCATGATCGGCTATTATTTGTTGACGACCGCTTATTCGCTCCACCTTAAGCGATTGATTGTTGTTGATATCTGCATGCTTGCCGCACTTTATACGATAAGGATCTTTGCCGGTTCTGTAGCAACGTCGATTGGCATCTCAATCTGGCTGCTGGCGTTTTCTGTTTTCTTCTTCTTGTCGCTAGCCGCTATCAAAAGGCAGGCCGAGTTAATCGACAGCGCAGCGCGGGGCGATCTGAAACCGAGTGGCAGAGGCTATCACGTCGATGATTTGCCTATAATCTCAATGATAGCGATTGCTGCTGGTTACGTGTCCGTGCTCGTGATGACGCTCTATGTCAATTCTCCCGCCGTAGTGCGGTTGTATGCCTGTCCGGAGGCGCTGTGGGGGGTCTGTGCGATACTGCTCTATTGGATCACTCGCGCCGTGATGATGGCACACCGAGGCTTGATGCATGACGATCCAGTGGTCTACGCAGCTAAAGACGGCACCAGTCAAATATGCGCAGCGATAATATTGGCCTTCACGCTGGGAGGTGCATTGTTATGACACTCGGCATCCTGACTCTCAGATATGCGATATTTGCCGTTATCGCCATTTTCTCAAACCTTGCAACGCAACGGATTGTTCTTCAGGCTGGAACTACAGAAATCCATTTTTTCGCAGCAATCGGAATGGGAACGATCGTAGGTCTTGTTATAAAATATGCGCTCGACAAGCATTGGATATTTTACGATCAAAATATGGGATTGAAGAACAACAGCCGAAAATTCACTCTTTACACAGTCATGGGGCTTCTTACTACTCTAATATTCTGGGGGGCTGAAACGGTTTTTTGGCTAGTCTGGCAAACCAATTTCATGCGCGAAGTCGGAGCTATTATGGGATTAATCTTGGGATACATTATTAAGTACAATCTCGACAAGCGTTTTGTCTTCAATGACAAAAACAAAGAAATCGCACTATGAAAATATCCGGCTGGGGTCGATACCCGTTGATAGAGACCCGGCTTTATTTTCCGCGCGATGTGGAAACGCTGCGCGGCTTGCTGAATTCCAAGCACAGCGTAATAGCGCGAGGGAATGGCCGTGCCTATGGCGATAGCGCGATTAATCCGTTCAGCACCATTTCAATGAAGTATTTTAATCGCATGCTTTCTTTCGAAACCCGGACTGGTCAACTTGTGGCCGAGGCCGGAGTGTTGCTGAGCGACGTGATCAAGACATTTCTACCGAGGGGTTGGTTCCCCATGGTGACGCCAGGAACCAAATTCGTTACCTTGGGGGGCATGATCGCCGCTGACGTCCACGGCAAAAACCACCACAAAGAAGGCAGCTTTCGAACGTGTGTCGATTGGATAGATGTCCTAGACGCGAATGGAGAGATTATCCGATGTTCCCGAGATATGAATATTGACCTCTTCGAACACACTTTGGGCGGCATGGGGCTGACCGGGATCATTCTGCGCGCAGCGCTGCGCCTCCGACACGTCGAAACATCGTGGATAAGGCAAACAACCGTGCCTGCTCAGAACCTGGGGGCGGCAATGGAAGTCTTCGAAAAACACAAGGATGCCACTTATTCAGTCGCCTGGATCGATTGCCTTGGGCGCGGAAAGAATTTGGGACGGTCCCTGATTATGTTGGGTGAACATGCGTCGATATCAGACCTCCCTGCAGAGCATGCGAGCAAACCATTGGCGCAACCGCAGAAACGTCAAATCAAATTACCTATCACTTTGCCATCCGGCATCTTGAATCGAGTAAGTGTAAGTCTATTCAACCAATTTTACTATAAAAATGGAGCCAGAAAGAACGGCGATCACCTTGTCGATTGCGATTCATATTTTTATCCCCTAGATGCGGTACTTGGCTGGAATCGAATCTATGGTCGGAGCGGCTTCGCGCAGTTTCAATGCGTACTGCCTCTTGATTCTTCCGAAAAAGGTATTTTCGCCCTGCTTGACGCAATTTCCGTTGCCGGAGCCGGCTCTTTCCTCGCCGTTCTCAAGAGACTTGGTCCGCAAAACAGCAAGTTTTCCTTTCCCATGGAAGGTTACACCCTTGCCCTTGATTTCCCGATATCCAGGAAAAATCTTCGTTTGCTGCACCGTCTGGATGACATCACCGTTGAAAATGGCGGGCGTTTCTATCTGGCAAAAGACAGCCGTATGTCGGCCCAAACACTACACACCTCGGATGCACGCGTAGAAAAATTCGTACAGAATAGGGATGAGAATGGCTGGAGAAACCGCTTTATTTCATCTCAGGCAGAAAGGCTCTCCATATGACGAAACCGTCTGTACTCATTATTGGTGCTCGGTCGGATATTGGCAACTCTGTAGCTCATAAATTTGCCGCAAAGGGATATGCTATCCAACTGGCAGCACGTAATGCCGAAAGTCTCGACACTGAGAAACGCGATATCGAACTTCGTTACGGTGTTGGGGTCACGTTGCATGAGTTTGACGCACTTTCCATAGAAACCCATCAAGAATTCCTAAACAACCTTCCCCAATTGCCTGAAATTGCGATATCTACCATCGGGCTGATGGGGCACCAGAAAGAAAGCGAAGCCGATCCCATCACTGCAAGCCATATTATGCGCAGTAACTATGAGGGCCCGGCTAGCATCTTGGCCCTTCTTGCCAACCGCTTCGAACAACGTGCTTCGGGTACGCTGGTCGGGATTAGTTCTGTTGCTGGGGAGCGGGGTCGCGCAACTAATTATATCTACGGCTCCGCTAAAGCTGCTTTCACCGCATTTCTTTCAGGCTTGCGCAATCGCCTAGCCAATCGCGGCGTCCATGTGGTTACAGTTTTACCGGGATTTGTGGCGACCAAAATGACAGAGGGGATGGATTTGCCAGCGGTCCTGACAGCCAGTCCAAATGAGGTCGCAGTTGCGATAGAGCGCGCCGTTCTGCGCAAAAGAAACATCGTCTACGTACGTCCTGTTTGGCGGCTGATCATGTTAATCATCCGCAATATCCCCGAGCGTCTTTTTAAAAAGATGAAGATATAAAGATCATATACTCATACGTTTATTCGCGAAGATAACACACCTGATCGCAATCAGGCCAATACCGGCGCAGCCCTTACCTAGCAATTAAGAGATCGTCGCTGGAACGGCGACGGAGAAACAACCAATGGGAATGATTTGGCAGACAACTGGACCGAAAGCGCCTAAGAGCGCGCCAGTAATGGGAAGCGTGGCTGCGGTCTTCTCCTTTCTGGCACCGTTTCTAGCTGGTTTCAGCTTTGTAATGAACCATTTCTATGTATCAGGTGGCTATCTACACGATAGCGGTTGGTTCGCCGCGTTGATGTGGCACCCACAAGATCTTAACCTCACCAATCCATCTGTTATTGACGACAATTCTTTCTACAGCACGCATTTGTCGCCAATACTTTACGCCATCGGTCTGCTTAGCTTTTTCTGGCCATGGGGACCGATAACATGGTTTGCCGGCTTTCAGGGTGTGATTCTCGGTGGCAATGGCCTGATGGCGTGGATTGTTCTGGGCAGAATATCATATTTTGCGGATAAACCGCTTTGGCGAGTTCTTCTGGCGCTGGCTTTCGCCTTCAACGGTTTAGCCATGTTTATTCTGGCATATCCGCATATCGAGGGGTTCGGCGCACTAATGGCCTGCGCGTGTCTCGCGGCCTTCTTTAGCGGCAAGCGGCCGTTGGCGGCACTGTTTTTGCTGCTAGCGCTATCGGTGCGCGAAGATATGGGTTTCCATATCGTTGCACCTCTTGGGCTTTTGTGGGTATGGACCATGTGGAACAACCGCCGTTTGACAGCAGGAAGAAATATACTGACGTTACTACTGCCGGCCTTTAGTCTGTCGCTGGCAGCCGTGCTGATACGCAACTCGCAATTCCCTGCCGATGGCGCATTTACCCGCATTTACAGTGGTACGCCACCTTACGCGCACCTGACGTGGTCACTGATGCAGGAGCGTATTGCCATCTTGTTTACACAGCGGCTCTATCTAGTGCAGCCTGCGGTCATTGCTTTGCTGGCAACGATCGCCTGGCGTAATCCCATACCTCTTTTCGGTTACGCGGCCTATATTCCATGGTCGCTTCTCAACTTCACTGCATTGAGTGATGCTGCTGGCCAAATGGACGTCTATTACCCCTTTCCCTTTCAAATCGCCATTTTCTGGTTTCTGTGGTGGAGCGGAACAGCGCGAATATCAGACCTTACGGCACCCATTACGCTTCGGCAGCAGGCAAGCATAAAGATATTGGTTCCGCTATTTTTGATAGCCGGTATTGCCATAAGCTTTCCTTGGAGTACCCTTCTCCCGGCTTGGAATGGCAATGTAGTGAGGGCCACAGATTGCGCGGCGGATAACATCGAGCGAAACCGTCCTCTCTTGGGGCGCATTAAGGTCGATCCGGCAATGCTTTCGCTACGGCCACGCGCATTTTCGCAGGAAGACGACCTTGATAATCCAAATAGTGACAACAACCCACCCGAAACTCTAATTTGGCATACTAACAGTATCAGCATCGCCGAAATACGCCACCAGTTGGTAAACTTTGAAGCCGAAACGCTGTATTGGATTGCCGGAACGCAATTCTATCTCGCCTCACATCTGCCGCGTCAGCAACTGGAAAGTACTGGTCTATCATTGCAGCCCGTGATGGACAGCAACCTGTTACCGCTAATGAAAACGCGTTATGGTCCTGTGAAAGACCCCATTCTCGATCTGGCCGGGACTGGAAGAAAACATAAGTTGTATGGCCCCGGAATGGTGCTGTCACCAGGCGAATACCGTATTGAAATGGATGCGCTAATTTTCGATGAGCGCGCCGACGAGGCGGTAGTCGAGGTATACAGTACAACAACCGGCCTCGTCACCTCAGCGCCCCTGCTGCGCGGGCCACACGGCCATCCCACCACGACCCGCCTCGAATTCACAATCGGGCAGCAGGATCAGGGCAGCTGGGAATTTCGAATTGCCGGTAATAATTTATACGGCATTCGAGTTACTGGCGTCCGGCTCCGCTCCGCAGGTCAAGGCGGAAAAACCTGATCGTTGAACCACCGTTGTATGCATATTCAATATATAGGTGCACGCCGACTGCCACCCGTAATATTTTCAGCTTTCAGCATCTTCAAGTCTACTAAGTACAGATAAAAGCAAGTCCGTAGATCTCTCCCAATTGAATTGGTCCCGAATTTCGCTCGCTATTCGGCTTCGGACACTCATGTCCGGTGGGAAGTTAGCCAATTGATACATGGCGTTCGCCCAATCCTGCGGTTTATCCGGCTCACAAAAAACCACCATACCAGGCAGCAATTCTGTCATGGCAGGTCTCGCACTACATATGCAGGGAACTTCAAGCGTCAACGCCTCTAAGGGAGGCAAACCAAAACCTTCATATAAACTGGGGAAAAGCAGCCCTTTGGATCGCTTCAATACTCTAGCCAACTGTCCGTCCGTCAGGCGACCGATCGGATGTATTCTATCTCCGCTATCAGAGGCCAACTCCGCGGAAAATCCCTTCGGAGATTTTCCGACAACGACCAGATGATAATCTCTGACATCCCTGAAACCCATCGCCTTAATTACGACGTCAATATTTTTGTGGTAATCGTTAGAACCTATACAGACGAAGTATGGAGCATCAGGCGTAAGCAAATCCACACTCTCGTCTTCATGCCAGTCCAAAATATCAACGCCATTATAAACGACGTGTATTTTTTCCTCTGGAATACCAATAATTCGTGAAATATCTTTCGAACTGCTTTCGCTAACTGTCACGATGACATCAGCGCTTCTAATCGTATGGACGTATCTTTGTTTCCATTCGCTAATAGTTGATTTTTGAAATATGCTCTCAAATAGCAAAGGAATAACGTCGTGCACCATAACGACGGATCGAGAAGGTAACTCGGTTGGGCACCAGTGGACAGACGAGAAAAAATGAATAGGTTTTTCGCAAACCGGCCTAACATCGAACGTTGAGAGTGCCTCTCGCTTTATTAATTCCTTCAATATTTCACGAGCAACTCTACCAACACCTCGCCTGTCAACGAAAGTCGCAGTACTATACTGAATATTAAGTCCCTGAACACATAAGGGAAAATATTCAGGACTATCGAGAGCTTCAGGTGACCTCGAGACCGTTGCTTGCTTTGGAAAGCGCTTCCGTATCGCTCTTCGTATCATGCGCTCGGGATTAAGCGAACGAAGCGTCGCCCTAAAACCACTGTCGCTTTTCACTTTTCCATCGCCGATTCGGACACCATTCGATTGTGCCGATATAACGTCATTTGCAACACGGTTAACTACCTCCTGGGCATACTTTGAAGCCAACAGGTGGTTGAGTTCTTTAGCAGTTTTTAGCTCATCCTCGTGGTTCAGAAGATCAAGGGCCATTATTTGCCTTTCGAAAGAGTGACCATAATTTTTGTGCCCCCAGTATTGTCTTTTTAGCTGATCGACAGCGTAAAATCGCTATCCCATTTAAAGCCTGAGAATAAAATGAAAACCCAATTCAAAAATCAGATTTCTGCTATTCCTCTACGGCTATGGGCATCATCTCCACCCACTGACCGCCAGCACGGCCTCTGCCTCATATATGGCGCAGACGATGTGATAAAACGTGCTTGCCGGCGCCGGTTCGTCGAGCATCGGCCTGTCGGCCGGCCATTTGTCGAACCACAGGCCCTTGACCGGCGTGTCGAGGAAAGGCTGCAGCGCGCCGATGGCGCTGAGACCGGAGGCGAGGTAACGCTGACGCTCCTCACCGCCCGTGACGCTCGCAAGCCGCACCGAAGCCTTCAGCCATTCCGTCTGCGGCCATAACCGTGCCAGCCCGTCATGCACCGAAAAATCGTCGTAGAGGCTCATCACCGCCACCTTGCGGCGTGGGCAGATGCCGTGTTCTTCGCCGATCTCGAAGAGGCGTTTTGCCTTGCTGATCGCTTCATCATTCCCGCGCAGGCTGCCCCAGCGCCCCAGAAGCCACGCCCATTCGAACTGGTGGCCGGGTTCCATGATCCGGCCTTTGTCGCTGTCATGCGGTGTCCAGTCATGGGCGAAGAATTCGCGCAAGCCGCCATTGCCGCCATCGATGAAGCGGTTAAGCGCAAGATCGGCGATCTCGTCGGCCAGCGCCGACCACGGGCCGTCCGGGTCCTGCACCTCCCAGGCCAGCATCGCCTCCAAGAGATGCATGTGCGGATTGGAGCAGAGCGGGGTGCGCGGCGGGTTCGCTTCCTCGAAGCCGGCGACCGGATGTCTGTAGTCGCGTTCGAGGATGGCAAGGATATCGAGCGCCCGGCCGCGCATCTCGTCCCGGCGCTCGGGAAGGCTTGCAGCCGCCTGTGCGGCGGCAAACAGCGCAAAGGCCTGATTGTAGAGATCGAAGGAGGGGTCGATCAGCCTGCCCGTCTGGTCGGCAAGGTTGCCGTAAAGGCCGTTTTCAAGGCGGTAGACCTTCTCGAACCAGGAAAGCCCGTGCAGGAGCGCGTCTTTCCACGGTCCCTGCCAGCCATGCTGGCCGGCGGCGGCGAAACAATAGGCCTGACGCGGCTGCACGCGGGCGCGGCGGTCATCGGAAAAAACCGGTTTCGCATCCTGACCGAGACGTTCGTAAAAGCCGCCATCCGGCCGGGCCGAACCCGCCTCCCACCACAGGGGCAGGGCGTCCTCATCCAGCCATTTGCGTAATCTTCCGATCTCTTCGGCAAGCGTCTGCGCGATGCTCGGAAATTGCAATGTCATGAGTCAACTCTCTGTTCTACGTCGTGGTAGGGACGAATACGCTAAGGAAACCCAGAAGCAAACGCTTGAATTTATGTTTTGTGACGCTGTCAACCATAAACACTATAATTTGCTCTCTCATAAAGCCCGCGGCATGCGAGGCTGGCTCTACAATGCCCCCTCGCCCGCACATCCTTTATGTCGGCGATGTTGTCAAACCCGGCATCGATGGCCTTGGCAGTGAGCGCCAAATCATGACAACATTTTGGCGTTCGAGAACAACGGGGGCCATGAACGCAATGGTAGCAATCGAAAAACTGGCGGAAAGCTTCACGACAGCGGGCCGCGAGGGGGCGAAGATTTCTCTGGCGGCGGTGCAGGCGGAGGGTCTCATTCCTGCTACGCTTGGAGAGGCTATGGCGGTCCAGCGGGCTATTGCTGAAAGCCGGGCCGAACCGGTTGCCGGCTGGAAACTGGCGATCCGCGCGGATGGCGAGGCCATTGGGGCGCCCATGTTCGATTGTGTGCGGGTCGATGAAGCCAATGCCGCTTCTTTTCCGCATGACGGCACCGAAGGCATCGAGGTCGAGATCTGCTTTACGCTTTCGTCAGATATTCCTGCGGCGGCGGCGGGACCGCTGACCAGGGAGGACCTGATAGGATTTATTGACAAGGTTCACCTCGGTGCTGAACTTCTCCGCTACAGGCTGGTGGAGAAAAATCAGGTGCCGTTTCCGCTTTTTCTCGCGGATCGCCTCGCAAACCACGGCTTCGTCATCGGCCCGGAAATCGATAAGCACATCGTGGATGTCTTTGCCGGAAATGGGGAGAACCTGCCGCAGCTCACCGTTACCGAGGGGTCGGTATCGCTGTTCGATGCCGGGGTACGACATCCGAATGGCGATCCGCTCGCGCCGCTGGTCGCCTTTGCCAATGCGGCATTCAACACCGGCGAGATGCTCAAGGCGGGCAATGTTGTAACGACGGGCAGCCTTTGCGGCGCGATACCGAGCACACTTGCCGGCGAGACGCACATAGCGCTGAAATCGGTTGGCGCCTTCACGCTGTCCGGTTCGAGACCATAGGCGTCCGGTCAGCCGGAAGTTCTTTTTTTAAGCCTCCTGCCGTCTTCATCCCCGCCGCGACTTGCTATGCAATCGGAAGGTCATTTTACTCGCCCGTGCTCGCCGAGAAAATCGAGCAGGGCCCGGATGCGGGCGGGAAGCGGTCCGCGCTGGCCGACATAAACGGCATGAAACATCTCCGTCTCACCCGTATCGAGGTGATCAAGGACCGATATGAGCCGGCCGGCGGCGATATCCTCCCGCACTGTGAAGGCGGCAAGGCGAACCAGCCCGACACCGGCAAGGGCAAGACAGCGAAGGCCTTCGCCGTCGCTGACCTGCACGCGCCCCGTCGCCGGAATGACGACGGTCTTTCCGGCATCGCGCAACGGCCACCCGTCTACTGACCGGGCATAACCGAATCCGAGCCGATTGTGATCTTCCAGATCGGCGATGGTTTGCGGCACGCCGCAGCGCTCCAGATAATCCGGGGCGGCAGCAATGATCATCCCTGTCTCACCGAGTTTCCGGGCAACGAGAGTTGAGCTCTTGAGCGGCCCGGCGCGCACCGCCACATCCATGCGTTCCGCAAGAAGATCAACCACCATATCCGTCTGGACGATATCGAGCCTGATGCCCGGATGAAGCGCCAGAAACCGTGGCAGGATGGGCGCAAGAATATGCGTTGCATAAGAAGCGCTGGTGTTGATCCGCACGCGGCCGACAGGCTGCTCCCCCTCACCGGCGGCGCGTTCGGCCTCTTCGAGATCGGCGAGGATACGGGTGGCCCTTTCATAGAAGGCGCAGCCCTCGGGCGTGATCTGAAGCTGCCGGGTGGAACGGTTGAGCAGGCGCGCGCCCAGGCGGCCTTCCAGCCGTGCGATGAGCTTGCTCACCGCCGAAGGCGTCATGTTCGCCGCCGCGGCCGCGCGGGAAAAACCGCCGAGTTCGACGACCCGCACGAAGATTTCCATCTCCCCTGCCCTGTTGATCTCCAGTCGCGCCATGATGACTTCATCTCACAAGTGATAGTATTTTCGGCATTCTATTTCATTGAAGAGCGAGCGTCTATCTTCAGACAGCGATTGAAACGCATCGCAATCTTCATCTGCCAGATCATGACGGGATGGACAGAGCGCGGCGCTACCAGAGCCCCGCCCGCGACCATTTCGAAGCAACAAAGGAACGCCCCATGGAATATCGCCATCTCGGCCAATCCGGCCTGAAAGTGCCGGTCTTGAGTTTCGGCACCGGAACTTTCGGCGGCTCCGGCCCACTCTTCAGCAACTGGGGCAATTCAGACGCCAAGGAAGCCCGGCGCCTGATCGATATTTGCCTGGAAGCCGGCGTCAACCTGTTCGATACCGCCGATGTCTATTCCAATGGCGCATCGGAGGAAGTGCTCGGCGAAGCCGTCAAGGGAAGGCGCGACAGCGTTCTGATCTCGACCAAGACCAGCCTGCCGATGGGCGACGGGCCGAACGAGGCGGGCTCGTCCCGCTTCCGGCTGCTGCGCGCGGTGGATGACGCCCTCCGCCGCCTAAAGACCGACTATATCGACATCCTTCAGCTCCATGCCTTCGATGCCTTCACACCGGTTGAGGAGGTGCTGTCGACGCTCGATACGCTCGTCCGCTCCGGCAAGGTGCGATATACCGGCGTCTCGAATTTTTCAGGCTGGCAGATCATGAAATCTCTTGCCGTCGCGGACCGATATGGCTGGCCGCGTTATGTGGTCAACCAGGTCTATTACTCCCTGATCGGCCGGGATTACGAATGGGATCTGATGCCGCTCGGCGCGGATCAGGGTCTTGGCGCAATGGTCTGGAGCCCGCTTGGCTGGGGACGGTTGACTGGAAAAATCCGTCGTGGCACGCCGCTGCCCGAAGGCAGCCGCCTGCATGAGACCGCCAGCTTCGGCCCGCCGGTTAATGATGAACATCTCTACCGCGCAATCGATGCGCTCGACGCTGTCGCGCAAGAAACCGGCAGGACGGTTCCGCAGGTCGCCCTCAACTGGCTGCTCAGACGCCCCACTGTTTCCACGGTCATCATCGGCGCACGCAATGAGGAACAGCTTCGCCAGAACCTCGATGCCGTGGGATGGGAATTGACGTCCGCACAGGTAGCGAAGCTGGACGAGGCAAGCGCGACGACTGCTCCCTATCCGCACTTCCCGTATCAGCGCCAGGAGGGGTTTGCCCGGCTTAATCCACCGGCCGTAACACGCCAGACTATGCCTTTCTAAGGCAGGGTCAGGCCGCCTGAACGACAGGCGGCCTGACAGATGGTGAGCTTCAGGCGGCTTTGTTGGCGGAGCCTGCGTCCACACGGCCGGAAAACCAGTTTGCCAGTATTGCACCGGAAATATTGTGCCAGACACTGAAAATGGCGCTCGGAACCGCAGCGAGAGGCGAGAAATAGGCTGTGGCAAGTGCCGCGCCAAGGCCCGAATTCTGCATGCCGACCTCGATCGCAATGGCCTTGCGCTTGGCAAGCGACAGGCCCGTTGCCTTTGCCGCGAGGTAACCGAGGAGATAGCCAAGCCCGTTATGCAGCACGACGACGGCAAAAATCATCAGCCCGGACTGGGCGATGGACGCCTTGGATCCTCCCACCACCGCCGAAACGATGAGGACGATGCCGATGACGCTCACCAGCGGCAATGCCGGAATGGCGGTCTTGACGAGACCGGGCAGCAGCTTCTGCAGGGCGGCGCCCAAGGCGAGCGGAACCAGAACGACCTTGACGATGCTGAGGAACATGGCCCAGCCGTCAACCGGTAGGAACTGGCTCGCAAACAGCCAGACGAGGAACGGCGTCACCAGCGGCGCGGCAAGCGTGGTGACCGAGGTGCAGGCAACGGACAAGGCGACATCGCCCTTGGAGAGATAGGTCATGACATTGGACGATGTGCCGCCGGGGCAGCAGCCGACCAGAATGACACCCGCCGCGACTTCCGGCGGCATGGGAATAATGCGGGTGAGCAGCACCGCCAGAAGCGGCATGATGAGAAACTGGCCGAGCACGCCGATCGTCACATCGAACGGCCTTTTTACGACCTCCCTGAAGTCATCGACCGAAAGTGTGAGGCCCATCCCGAACATGATGATCGACAGAAGCGTGACGATCCACGGCGCAATCTGCTTGAACGTATCCGGAAAAAAGAAGCCGAGCACGGCGAACAGGATGACCCAGGCGGCAAAGGTCTTGCCTACAAAAGCCGAAACGGCTGCCAGCGTTTTCATGTCTATACTCCCAAGATGATCACGAAGCCCCGTCTAGACTCCTATGGTGCCCTGTCAAGGTCATTACTCCGTTGTTAGGGCGATCGAAAACGATCCATCGGCCGCGATACCACCGTCGCCGCAGGGCTGCAATTTGGACGAAGGCTCATCTATCCGCTTCTCGTTGCTCCGAAGATATCCAAGGGCCTGCGATACAAGGTCCGATGCAGATGCCGGACTGCCTTTTCGTCACGCTTCCCGTTAGACCGGGTCGAACATACCCCTGAACTCCGGATCGGAAAAATAGACAAGCTTTTCAGCAAAAACCGGTCGTTGCCCGGCCAGGAACAGCAGCTGTCCTTTTGCGGGCATATTGCGCACCTCATCAGGGGTGAGCAGCGGCCGGCCGGTATGCTGTTGGCTATAGGAAATTCCGGTCTTATCGGAATCGAGCGCTCTCGCCATCGTCTGGAACACGACCGTTTCCTGTCCGAGCAAATCAGAGATGAGGCGGGCGCTGTCATAATCGTTGACGCCGAAGACCTGCAGCACGCCGGCGTTTGACAGGAAAGTTCCGGCGCGATGACCATATGTGGCACGCAGCTGATGGATGTCCTGAAGGATGGGCCAAAGCTGGACACCGTAACCCGCCATTAGACCCATCGCACGTTCGACAGGGGCCAGATGCCCAAGGGATGCGAACTCATCGAGCAGATAAAGCACCGGTGCCGCCGGCTTTGCCGGATCGCGGGCCATTTCGATCAGGCTTTGTGAGACAAGCAGGCGCAGCCAGCGCGAATAGGTCGAGAGGCGGTCAGGGGGAAGGACGAGAAACACCGTCATGTTGTTGCGCTTCAGATCCGCAAACCGGAAATCAGAGCGGCTGAGCACGGCCGTCATGCGCGGTGAATCAAGAAAATGCGTATGGCGTTGGGCGGCCGACAGCACGCCTGCGGCTTCGCGGTCGGATTTTCCGAGGTGGCGGTTTGCGGCGCGCGCAACAAGACCGCCCGCAGCATCGCTGTCCTGCATCCGCTTGAGCAGCGCTGCAAACTGTTCAGGAGCAAGGGTGAGATAGTCGCGAAGTGTCGCAAGATGCCGGCGTCGCAAAGGTTCCGCCGCAACAATCTTGAGCAACAATCCGGCAATCAGTGCTTTTGCCTCCTCGTTCCAATGCGCCTCTCCCGCCATTCCCGGTTCATCGAACACGAGAGCGTCGGCAAGGGTGCTGGCGTCGTCCGCGACATCGAGGCTGTGGGGATCAAGCAGGGCCAGGGGATTGAAGGCTGACGAGCGTCTGCCGGTGACCCCGAAAGGATCGAGCACATGGACCGGCCCGAATTTCTGGCGGGCACGGCCAGTGATCCTCGCATTTTCGCCTTTTGGATCGACGCAGATCACGGAACGGTCGGCAGTCAGCAGGTTCGGGATGATCGTGCCTACGCCCTTGCCAGTACGCGTCGGCGCCATGGTGAGGAGATGGGCCGGGCCATCATAGCGTAAAGGCTTACCCGATTTGACATCACGACCGATCAACAGGCCGGAAGCAGATAAGGTAAGAGCAGCTATCTCCTTGTCTGTCGCAAAGCGGGCGGAGCCATGGGTCTCATCGTCACTGTCCCCGAAATGCAAAATCAGTGGAACGGTAATGAACCAGAAGGTGATAACGGCAAGCGCCAGCAGGGTTAAGACACCTGGGATGATGTAGACAGGCGAGCCGTGACCGAAACCCATTTGATCGAGGAAATGACGGCCACCCATGCCGATCACAAACGTGACGATGATAAGGATGAAGAGAAATCCGGCGAGCTGTTTCCAGATCCGGAAGGGCATGGCAAGCAAAGCCAGAAATGCCCAAATCGGATCCTGCGCGGCAGCGCGCATCATGTTCTTGAATGCGGCCCAAGCAAGTCCTATTCGGGTCATAGAGCACCCTGCCCGCTGTCGCCACTCTCTCCCTTGTCCGTCAGTCCTTGTCCGATCAGGTCGGCAAACAGCGCCTTGTCATTGTCGCGTGTCAGAAAGCCCGGCAGTTCGCGACGCAGCCATTCACCGAGTTGTTTGCTGAACTCCTGATCATCCGAGGTTTCGAGGTAACGCAGAACGAGTGAGCCGATCAGGACCTTGCGGCGCATATCGTTGTTGCGCTCGGTTTTCGAAAGACGGGCCTTGAGCGCGGACCGTTGGGCATCCAGTTCAGCCAGGCGCTGTTCGATGGTTTTCCTTGCCACGATTGTTCCTTTCGATTGCGGTCGCACCGGAACTGCCGTTGTTGACCACGGCTTTGCTCCTGGAAGACAGACCTGTTTCTATAAGGAGATCGACATTGCGATTGTGAGAGTCTGTTGGACCCTGTGGTTCATGACGCCGCGGTGGCTGCTGCCTGAGCTCAGGATTATTCTGTCACCGGTAAGGCTCAGTCGGCGGCTTGTCCCGCGGCCTGTTTGAGCTTTTCGATGTGCTCACGGCAGAGCGTCTCAACCAGCTTGTGAAGTTCCGCCGTCCGCTCCTGAAGCCATGTGAGCGCCTCTTCGGAAACCTCGAAACGCTTCGAATAGCGTGCCTTGACGTAGGCCTCATTCAGGATGTTGTACCAAGTGGTAAATCGCTGACGGTCGCGCGGCCAGATGTCAATCAGACGGTGGTCACGACCTTCGGAAAGTCCACGCAGGAATTTGAGATTGTGCGACGCGGGCGAATAGTTTGTCAGTGTCAGGAGGTAGCAATTGTAGGCAGTCTCTACTGCCTGATGCAGTTGGAAGGCAGCAATGTTGGTATTGTTATCCTGCAGGGCATGGCCAGCCAACTTGATGAAAGTTTGTGCATCAGGAAAATGCCTGCGGAAATGCTCCTCGGCCACCCTGAGTGCATCGGAAGGGCTGAGCGGTTTCGCTTCTGCCAGCGGCCTGTCGTCGAATTCATAAAGAACAACGCCTTCGCGGGCGAGGTCGACGAAGAAGTACTGGCCATCATGCAAAAAATTGCTGATCTCGCGCGCGCCATGCACGATGAGGCCAACAGGTTGTCCGTCGTCGAATGATTTGAGACTTTTTGGGCTTTGGAAGAATGGAGTTTCCGGCTCGGTTAGCTGGTTAATTTAAGCCGCTTTGGCCTGGTGGTTCAAGCGGCGCTGTCTGATGGTTTCTCGTTTGATCCTTTCACGTTCGAGCAGGATTGTTTGGCCGCGTCCGAAGTAGACGTCGGCGGGCGTGAGATTGTCGAGGCTCTCGTGGTATCGGCGATGGTTGTAATGCTCGACGAAAGCCGCGATCTCAGCTTCGAGGTCTTCCCGGAAGAAGTAGTTTTCCAATAGGATGCGGTTCTTCAGCGTCTGATGCCAGCGTTCGATCTTGCCCTGTGTTTGCGGATGGCCGGGAGCGCCATGGACCTGGTCAATCTTGTATTTCTCAAGCCATTCACCGAGATCGGAAGCGACGTAACACGGACCGTTGTCGGACAGCAGGCGCGGCCTATGTTCGACCTTGACCTTGTCGCAGCCTGAGGCGGCCAGTGCCAGGTCGAGCGTGTCGGTGACATCATCGACTTTCATGCTGGTGCACAGCTTCCACGCAATGATGTAGCGGGAATAATCGTCGAGGATGGTCGACAGGTAAAACCAGCCCCAGCCGATGACCTTCAGGTAGGTGAAGTCGGTTTGCCACATCTCGTTCGGCCGCGTGGTCTTGTCCTTGAACTCGTTGTTGGCCTTGATGACGATATAGGCTGGCGAGGTGACCAGGTCATGGGCCTTGAGTAGGCGGTAGACCGAAGCCTCTGAGACGAAATAGCTTTCCATGTCGGTGAACTTCACCGCCAGCTCGCGTGGCGACAGATCGGCATGATCGAGCGCGAGTGTGATGATGCGATCCCTGATATCGTCGGGGATACGGTTCCACACCCGTGACGGCGCGGATGTCCGGTCTTCCAACCCCTCAACACCGTGGGTCTGGAAGCGATCATACCAGCGATAGAAGGTTGGTCTTGGAATGCCGAGCTTGTCGAGGGTTTGCCTGGCTGGCAGATGAGACCCCTCGACAAGCCGGATGATCTCGAGCTTTTCGGTGGCGGGATATCTCATTCTTCGTCGCCCCCATCCGCGATCATGCTTTTTTTAAGCAGGCGGTTTTCCAGGGTGAGGTCGGCCAGCGCCTCTTTCAGGTCGCGGCTTTCACGGCGCAGCGCCTTGACCTCGTCACTGGTGGCCGAACGGGCGGTGTCACCAGCAAGCCGCTTCTTGCCAGCTTCGAGGAATTCCTTCGACCAGCTATAATACAGGCTCTCGGCGATCCCTTCGCGGCGGCAGATCGCGGCAATACTGTCTTCACCGCGCAGACCTTCCAGCACAATGCGAATTTTCTCCTCCGACGAATGCAGCTTGCGCGTCGCGCGGCGAATATCCTTGATCGTCTTCTCGGCCGACGATGTCTGCGGCCCGGTTTTCTGTCTCATCTTCGCTTCCTTTGAATGAGCTACGATGAGCCGAAAATCCTCTCTTCTCAATTAAACCAGTTCTGTCTCATAGGCGTTGATGGCGGACAGGCCATGGCCGAGCAGCCAGAGCGCTTCGGGGAGCTACGCGGCAGGTCGGGGATGTTCGGAAACAACAAGGAGCGGAAGGAGGCGCTACAATATGCCAGATCTCTCTCTTTCCATATTGGCTATGTGTCCGAGGCATGGAAGCGCCGGCTTGGCGAAGAGCGTCAAAGCGAACAATGGCAGCGGGAACGGCGTGACGTGATCGAGGTACCTGGCCTCACGCCGCGCAGCACCGAGATCATTGCCCAGGTCGAAAAGATGCCGGTCGAAAAGCGGGACAAATTTATCGCGGAACTGCGATCGTCACCTGAGGGCCGAGCCGCGCTTGATGAGGCCAGGCTGGTGGTCGATGCACTCACGCGGCGGTTTGGTAGTTCTGATCCTCGCAGGTTCGCCGAGGAGTTGGAGACACGCCCGGAGCTCGCAAAACAGGCCGGGCAGATCCAGATTACCGCCCGTATCGTGAACCAAACGCACATGGCCGAGCTTAGCCATGACCACGCACTCAGACGGCAGCTTAACCGGTCACAGGGGCTTGGACTGAGTCGATAGGCCGGCGACTCTACCATCCGCAGGTCCAGAAACTTGGGGCGGTTCAGCGCCGACAGCACGGAGGTCGACTTGGCGATAGGCTGGAACATGATATTGCGGGGGCTTCCGGCGCGGGTCTTGCGTCATGCCTTGTCAGGACCGGCATCCTCGCAGAGCACCCCGATGCTGAACTGGATGGAATTGCCGCTGGATATGATATTCGCCCCAATTTCCTGATGGATCGGTTCGTAGTTTAGGGAACAAAAGACCGGGGCCGACGGGGCCATAAACTACTCTCAGGAAGCACAACCTCTTGCAGTGGTAGATATATGTCGATAAAATTACTTTTCATCGACATTACATAGAAATATGTCGATTGCATCGACATATTAAATCCCACATGTCGACCAAATAAGGAAACATCGACATGTCCTTCCTCGCTAACCGTCCCTACAACGATCTCCCGGCACTTCCACCACGCAACGACGTCGAAACCAAGACAGTACTGAAGGCTTGCATCGCTGCGAGAGCCGCACTCGCAGAACTGCGGGTGTCCGGGCAACTCATTCCAAATCAATCAGTCCTGATCAATTCGATCCCACTGCTCGAAGCACAGGCAAGCTCAGAGATCGAAAATATCGTCACGACGACGGACAAACTTTTCCGTTTTGCGAAGGAAGCTGGAAACCAAGCAGATCCGGCGACAAAGGAGGCCCTGCGCTATCGCACAGCTCTCAACGAAGGGTTCCAGTCGCTTCAAGACCGGCCAGTCTCGACATCAACGGCTGTAGCCGTGTGTAGAACGATCAAAGGCGTCAATCTCGACATTCGATCAACGCCGGGTACCGCGCTGATGAATGAGACAACTGGTACAGTGATTTACACACCGCCGGAAGGACAAGAACTGCTGCGGACAAAACTCGCCAATTGGGAACGCTATATTCATGAGGCAGAGGAAATCGACCCGCTGATCCGGCTTGCGGTAATGCACTACCAATTTGAGGCCATTCATCCCTTCACTGATGGTAATGGCCGCACCGGCCGCATCCTGAATCTGCTCTACCTGGTGGACAAGGGACTGCTCGATATTCCGGTACTTTATCTCAGCCGCTACATTATCGGTAACAAGCGCGCCTATTATGATAGGCTTCTTGCCGTGACGGCTGACAGCGCCTGGGAAGATTGGATCATCTTCATGCTAGAAGCGGTGCGAGACACAGCCCAGTGGTCAACAGCCCGCATCCGTGCCATCCGCGATCTTTTGGATCAGACCGCCGAACGTATACGGCGCGATCTTCCAAAAATCTATTCACGAGAACTCGCCGAGGTGATCTTTGTGAACCCCTATTGCCGCATCGGTGACCTG
Source organism: Agrobacterium sp. ST15.13.015 (assembly GCF_027871645.1). Taxonomy (NCBI): domain Bacteria; kingdom Pseudomonadati; phylum Pseudomonadota; class Alphaproteobacteria; order Hyphomicrobiales; family Rhizobiaceae; genus Agrobacterium; species Agrobacterium sp. ST15.13.015. Next base: position 107,441 of record NZ_JAQAHF010000006.1, on the reverse strand, counting down.
GTAGAGGCCGGGATTGCCAAACGACAATCCGCATCTGCGTATCTCAAGGCACTGGCCGAGAACGGTCTGCTCAACGAAATCAAAGCCGGTCGGGAAAATCTCTACATCAATCCGGCATTGTTAGCGCTCCTCAGCGACCGGCCAGCAAGATAATCTGGAATGCATCACCCTTACCGAAAGCAGAGAACTCGTGCTGCACCTTCGGCAACTTGTCCAGCAGTGTACGGAAACCGTAACACCGGCAAAGGTTTTCTCTTGCATCTCCTGATAATTGGTGCGGATTGCGCACCTGTCCGCAAGACCCAGAGGACGACCAAAATTAAGGGGAAGCTAAAATTGCGTCCCCAATAGGGGTATGCAAAGTCGATAAGATGACGCGAATCAATAACTAAAACCGGTACGTCAGCCCCAGTACAGGCCCACTCAATCGGGAATCAAAAACGTACCCGTCATCCGAGTAATCGACATCGAGTACCTTGTAGCCCGCCGAAACGGACAGTGTGTCCGTAAAGATGTAGTTCACCGTCGCGAGCGCAGACCAGGTGAGATCCGCCCCCGCTCCAAAGCCGCCGATATCGACCTGCCCCTGCACGGAGAGTTTATCCGTGAGGTTGAAAAAGGCGCGCGCGCCGATCACGGGATCAACCCACCCGAAGCTTTCCTTATAGGTGGCGGATACGCTGCCGATCAGGCGATGACTGGCAGTGACCGCCACCGCGTTGGAGATATGCCAGAAGCGGGCTCCCGCCAAGGCGTCGAGCGAAAATCCATCTGCATCCACGATCCGGTAACCGGCCTGTAATGTCGCCATGAATTCCTGCGTATCGACGTTCGCATCGATTGCGGCGCCAGCCGGAAGGGTGGGCAAACCCGGGATTTGCAGCGCCGGCAGCGGCCCGGCCGCCTTGCTGTCCGTGGTGTCGACGTACATTAGATCGCCGGACAGGACGAAGCGGTCATAACGGCCCCAGATGTTCAAGAACCCGCCGAAGTTGAGATCGTCCATGACGTCGGAGAAGGATTTTTCCACATGCAGCGTCGGTGCGCGACGGAACGGCGAAATGTTGCCGTTCAAACCCGTCGCCCACAGATAACCCGTTGCCTGAAACGCCCAATCGGCGCCGTCAACCCTCGCGGGCAGGGAGCCGGGTTGATCCGCGGCTGAGGCCGCGCTTGCAGAAAAAGCCATAAGGGCGGCAAAAGCTGGTAATTTTAGCAATGACTTCTCCCCAACCGATCGCCTGCAGCTAAACCTATTTGACACGCCCCAACAAGTCCGATCTTCTATCATACGCTGTATTTGTACCGCGAGACCCGGAGACGTTCCCATGCCCCTGAACACCCTTCCGTTTATTTCCGCCTGCACCGCCGCGATCTTTTCCATCGCGACGCTCACAACCTCTGTCGCGCAGGCCTGCACGCGGTTCGTCTATCTGGGCGAAAATGATCAGGTGATGACGGCCCGGTCGATGGATTGGAAAACGGATGTAGGAACCAATATCTGGGTCTTCCCGCGCGGCATGGAGCGCTCTGGCGAGGCTGGGCCGAATTCGGTCAAATGGACTTCGAAATACGGCAGCGTCATTGCATCGGGCTATGATATTTCCACAACGGACGGCATGAATGAGGCTGGGCTTGCTGCAAACGTCCTCTGGCTGGTTGAGTCGAGCTATCCCGCCTATGACGGCAAATCGCCGGGTCTGTCTATCGCGGCCTGGGCGCAATATGCACTCGACAATTTCGCGACGGTGGAAGAGGCAGTCGCTGCGCTCGAGAAAAACCCCTTCACAATCGTGACCGACAATGTGCCCGGCGAAGAGCGTCTGGCAACTTTGCACCTTTCCCTTTCGGATGCGAGCGGCGACAGCGCTATCATTGAATATATCGATGGCAAGCAGGTCATCCATCACGGGCGTCAGTTTCAGGTGATGACCAATTCGCCGACCTTCGACCACCAGCTGGCGCTCAACGAATATTGGCAGCAGATCGGCGGCACTGTCATGCTGCCGGGCACCAACCGCGCATCGGACCGGTTTGCCCGCGCCTCTTTCTACGCCAACGCCATTCCAAAGAGCGAGAACCCTGTCGAAGCCATCGCGAGCGTCTTCAGCGTGATCCGCAACGTCTCCGTTCCCTACGGCATTACCACACCAGACCAGCCGAATATTTCCTCAACCCGCTGGCGCACGGTGATAGATCACAAACGCAAACTCTATTTCTTCGAATCGGCTCTGACGCCGAATATCTTCTGGATCGACATGACGAAACTCGATCTCTCGAAAGAAACCGGTGCGGTCAAGAAACTCGATCTCGGCCCCAATCAGATCCATATCTATTCGGGTATGGCGAATGAGAGCCTGAAGGACACCAAACCCTTCAAGTTCCTCGGGCTTTGAGGGCGCCGATCGTGCCGCAAGGCATATGAGCAATTGATTGAGAAGGCATGACGCGCCGGACAGGGATCAGAATCTGTCAATCAGACCTGTGCTTATCGCAATCTGAGCGACCGCCCTCCTCGGAAGCCCATGTCGAAACAGCGCGGCCACCGATCCGGCGTCAACCCTGACGCCAGGTAAAGCACTGACCTTCGAGGCGATCCGGCGGGGCACAAATATCGTCAGCTCCGAGCGGGCTCCCACAATTCCACCGGATTACCTTCCGGATCATGTATCCTTGCGAAGCGTCCCACCTCCGAATCCCATTCGGCGCGGGTTTCAACCTCGATGCCGTCTGCCGTCAGCTTCGCGATAAGAGCATCGAGATCATCCACCCGGAAATTAATCATCCATTGCTGTTCAGCACGACCGAAGTATTCGCTATTTCTATCGAAAGGCCCAAAAATCGTCATTCCGGCCTCCTGATGCCACACGGATTTATGCAGATCGTCGATGCCGAGATGTCTTTCATACCATTCGGCCAGACCGGCAGCATCTGCTGCCCTGAAGAATATGCCACCAATTCCAACGGCTCTGGCCAAGACTTTCTCCCTCTCCTCGATAACGGAAAGCATGCTGCGCAGTCGCTGCCAAAATATCAAGCAGAACGGCAGTCTTAGAGGCCATTAAGACCGGTGGAGCATAGTGGCTCTGCTCTGCCGGAGCCGCTCTACCAGATCCAAAAGCGCTTTCTTCCCGCTTGCCCGTCAGCGTTCCGTGGCCCTTAAAAAAACCTCTTGACCTGAACCATGGTTGAGGTCCTAGAAGTACTGTCACCTTGTTTTCGCAAGGCTCTTTCCATGCTCTTGAGCGAACAGTTGACAAAGGACACCCCATGGCTTTCCAGCTTCCCGACCTCCCCTATGCCCATGATGCGCTCGCCCCCTCGGGCATGTCCGAGGAGACGCTGAAGTTCCATCACGATCTTCACCACAAGGCCTATGTCGATAATCTCAACAAGGCGATCGTCGGCACCGAATGGGAAAACAGGAGCCTCGAAGAGATCGTCCGGGGCACCTATGAGAAGGGTGCAGTGGCGCAATCCGGCATCTTCAACAATGCCTCCCAGCACTGGAACCACAATCTCTTCTGGGAAATCATGGGGCCGGAAAATCATGCGATCCCCAAGGTGCTGGAAGATGCGCTGACGCAGTCCTTCGGCTCGGTCGCGCTGTTCAAGCAGAATTTCGCCCTCTCCGGCGCCTCCCAGTTCGGTTCGGGCTGGGCGTGGCTGGTGGTGGATACCGACGGCTCGCTGAAGATCACCCGCACCGAAAACGGGGTCAATCCGCTCTGCTTCGGGCAGAAGGCGCTTCTGGGCTGCGATGTGTGGGAACACAGCTATTACATCGATTTCCGCAACAAGCGCCCCGCTTACCTCGAAAATTTCCTCGACAATCTGGTGAACTGGCAGGCGGTCGCCACCCGCCTTTGATTTGAGCCCCACCGATCCGGCCGGTCCCGCTGCCCTGGGTGGCCGGCCGGATCAGGCGCAGCCGGACAGCCGCCGTCCGGCTGCAACTCCCTTCGAGCGTCTCAATGCCCTATGTCGTCACCGAAAACTGCATCGCCTGCAAATACATGGACTGCGTGGAAGTCTGTCCGGTCGAATGTTTCTATGAAGGCGAGAACATGCTCGTCATTCACCCCGATCAATGTATCGACTGCGGGATTTGCGAGGGCGAATGTCCCGCCGCCGCGATCCGGCCGGATACCGAAGCGGGGCTGCATGTCTGGCTCGACCTCAACCGCCACTATTCCGGCATCTGGCCACGAGTGCACCAGAAAAAGTCACCGCCTGACAATGCCGACATCATGAATGGCGCTGCGGCGAAGATGTCCATTTTTTCGAAAAATCCGGGAGCGGGCGGTTAGCCCGGCACATCATGTCTCATAATCTCAGGCTGATCGATGGCGGTGTGGTCAATCACGCGCATGTTCCGCTGAAAGCTTGCGCCTCTCCGATGATCTCCCCGCGTGAATTCAAGGATTCAATGGCCGGCCTAACCTTCACAGTGGCGGTGGCCACGACCTGCCATGCCGGAGAGCGGGTTGGGCGCACCATCACCTCCTTCATGCCGCTCAGCGCAGAACCGCCGCTTCTGATGATCTCCATCGACGCCAGCAGCCGCATGGTCGATCTCATCGCAGCGAGCCGACGCTTCTCCGTTGCGGCACTGGCCAGAGGACAGGAGGAGATTGCCGATGTCTTTGCGGGCAAGGGAAATCACCCGGACCGGTTCAGCATCGGAGACTGGGATGCCTGGCCGTCAGGAAGCCCCAGACTTGCCGATGCGCTTCTGTCCATGGACTGCGAACTTGTCGGTTCCATCGATGCCGCAGACCATATCCTGTTCGTGGGCGCCATAACCGAAGCGATGTCGGACCGGCTGCACAGAGCCCTGCTCTGGAGCGAGCGCGCCTATACCGGCACGGATCAACGTCACTCTCTCTAGATGGTCCGAAAAGGCTCCCGCCGCCGCCATGACCGGCACGGCTGCAGAAAATCCGCGCAGTCAGTGCCTGTCGCTGTTCGCACGGGCAAAGCTGCCCGGAGCGACACCCGTTCTCCTGCGGAAAGCGGTGCTGAATGCGCTGGCGGATTCATAACCGATCATCCGCAATATCGTCGAGCGACTTCCGCCCGCGCATCAGCGCGTCCCTGGCAAGCGCCATCCGCCAGCGGGCCAGATATTCAATCGGCGCGCAGCCGAGCATTTCATGAAAACGCGCCGCGAAGGCCGAGCGCGACATGCCGGCGATGCCGGCAAGTTCGGCGACAGTCCAGTTCGCGCGGATATTGGCGTGCATGGCGGACAATGCGCGCGCAAGCCCCGGCAGACGCATTCCCTTCACCAGTCCCGCCGGAATTGCCTCGTTGGCCGCATTCGGCCGACGCAGCACTTCGACCAGCAAAACCTCCAGCATACGCCGGATGATCAGTTCTTTGCCCGCATCCTCGCGCGTGCATTCTTCCGCCAGCAACTCGATCAGACGCGCCAGCCGGGATGCTCCGCCCTCTTCCTTTTTGACTCATGTATTTAAACCCAATCTGTGAACGGCCGCGAACAAATGCATTCACAAATTGCAAAACTGTGATTTTCTCCGTTCTGCGCGCAAAATACCATTTCCAAGTGCAGAACGACAGGGAAAAAATGGGAAAAGGGACTTCCCGGAACGACATAGCTCATGCTCTCATATTCCAAACCGAACTCGACCGGTCACCGCGAGTACACGGTTCAACGAACACTGGACTTCTACGGGACCATCCGAACTTATCGTTTTGAAACTGACGGAAAACGAGAGATCCGTCTCGATGAGGGGATTACCCTAAGCGTAAGCAACAACATCCTTATTTATACCCAGATCGGCGGCCCCATTGGTTTCTCAGGCGAAATATCAGCGCTGAGGGTAAAATACGGCCTGACTGATAACTATCGTGACCTGAATTTGTCGGCCGAGTTGGACAAGAAAATGTGGCTCGTCGATACGCAAAATGATGGCGGCGTGATTTCCTATAGCGTCAACAACCTGAAACAATTGCCCCACGTGCCGGGAAGTCAGAGGGCAGCACCGAGAGAGCAACTGATTGCGTCACCTTTGAAGGGACCAGGTATTTTGGTCGCTTCTGGATCACTGGTTCACAATGTAGCGGCGCGCTCAGATGATTCTTCCGATGTCGATGTTCAACAGGAAGACGAAGACATGCCAAGAGCGATGGCTTTGTGCCCGCAAGGCCAGCCCTGCCACTGGTCTATTAATTGCGGCATGACCGTCGATTGCTTTTGTGTTCCCAGTGGTAGGCCATATGGGAACGTTTGCTTATTTTGAGTGCTGAATTGCAGGAGCGACCCGTGCAAGCTACCCGACTTCTGCCGAAGGATCAGGCTCCGCCGTTAAGAGTAGGTGGCCCCGCCGCCGTTCTGACAAAATTCGATCGATTGAGCTTCGTAGTTTTGTGGAATCTTGACTGCGGCGGATGCCTTCCTATCGTCCAGGAACTCGCTGAGATCGGTGCTGAACATAACGTGCCGTGTCACGGTGTCGCGGTAATGGTACGGGATACGAACGCTTGCGCATTGGCTATCGAGCAAGGGGCGTCAAAAGCGATACTTGCCTTGGAACAACCCGGCTCGCAGAGTTCGGCGTTATTCCGAGGGTTGGTCACGAGGACGTGGCTGGAGGCGAGTGGACAAGGCGGCCTACCCGCGGGTTTTGTGATCGACAGCTCGAACTCAATTATCTGGATGGGAGACCCGAACGATCTAAAAGCGGATCTTCCATCCATCTTCGACGGAAGCTGGAATGTCGATGCCGCGAGGGAACGATGGGCATCACGGGTGGCCACCAGCGATGTCAGAAAGCTCCAATTGGGCCGGGATCTGTTTGACAGACTTGCCTTCGGAGATTTTAACGAGGCGCTTGAAATCATCGAAATTATGGAACGTGAGCTGCCATCCGTCTCGGGTGAAACTGATTTTTGTATTTTCAAACTGACGGCATTGATCGGATTGGACCACGATACCGCAACAGAATTTTACGAGGATTGTTCGGCACAGTTTATCGGAAACGTCCAAGCTCAAGCCGGATTGGCGAGTTGCATTTTCGCCCGGATGCCATCCAATAAAAAAGCCCTGTCCATTGCGATTTCGCGACTGACGGCCACAGAGGCGATTTTGCAAAACAACACCGATGGCCGTCTCGAAACGCACTATCTTCGTATCACACTCAGTTTGACGCTGGCAGACGCGCATAAACGGTATGGTTCGAATGAAGCAGAAGATTACTTCGACCGCGCATTGGTTATGTCGCAGACTGAAAAGGTCCCGGAGCGCGTACGCCTGAGGATCGCCAATGAAATAGAGAGAATTCGGAATATCAATGTTTGACGTTTGGGCATATGATCCGAACAGAAGCCAAACCGTTTTTGAGCGCGCAAATTGGACACGAAAACTTATTATTCAAGCCGGTGGTTTTCCATTTTTGGAGCGGCAATTTTACTTCCTATGACATGGGTCCTATTCTCTATTTCGACGTTGAGTCATATTTCAGGTGTCTTCTTCGGTCTGCTGTCTTTGATGTTTGCTTGGTTCTCGACGATTTACCTTTCTAGCATATTCAGACGCTCCAAGGTCACCCTCGCGCCAGAAGGGTTCACGGTTCGGCGCGTGTTAAGCAAGCCTGTTTTTGTCGCGTGGCAGGATGTGAAGTCAGTTCATACCATATATATTCGGGGTTTCTTTCCAGTCGTTACATGGCATCCCAACCGAAAGCCCGAACGGTCACCTGTGTTGAGTTTTTTATTCGATGGTCGAGCGTTCCCGGTCCGCTCAGGGTTTTATGCAAACTCTTTTCTCAAAGAGTTAGAGAAGTTTCACGAGGCTTATGGTGGCCCACACGGCCAAGCGCTCGGAGACCATTAATTCGATACGTGCTGGACATTCGACAGAGCGACGTTCTTGGTCGGGCAGACGCGCCAAATCCTCGTCCAGTTTGCTCAGCCGTATTCATCCATCGAGGTTGATTTTCGTCCTGTTGGTTTGTCCAAATCAGGAGCGTAGCGTATAAAAAGCTTTCCGAGGAGAAGAACCGTGGATTTGTTGAACACGCCGCCTTTGTCAGCTAGTTGAGTGTCATGGAGGTTCGGTTGCCGGCGTTATCATACTGGTAGATCCCGGAGTTGCCCGTAGGATTGGCGTCTCCTCGAATTCCGCCGACGCTGTCGTATGTATAAGTTATCGTTCCCGGTGTCGCAGCTTCGGCGAGTTTAGGCGTAGGTAGAAAAAGATAGCTCACAGCCGCAGTCACGACCGCTGCCGTGCACGTAAGGTAGGGCAAATATTGCCGGATCACTGAGGCACAGTGGGTCATGCGAACTCCCGAAGTTAGCGCGGAACTCTCACAAATATTGCCATTTGAGATCAGGCATCGATCATAGTCCGGAAATGTGTGAAATTCAATCCATCCGTGTAGTCGCTAACTTAATATTCTTTTCTCTAAATACGCGCCACACGATTTGTCTGGCGGATTCGGAAAAATTATATTTTAAATCAATTAGTTGCTGCGAGACTTCGAGTAATTTTTGAATATTTCTTGATCCTGTGTTTTAGCTCAAAGAATATTGAATTCGCGGCCTCAAAATAAAAAATCAACTAAGGATTGACAACGCTTCCGTCATCAGACACCGTATGATCATGTACTAATGAACTTTGGGGGATAGTACATGACACTCCATGCTAAAGCACGAGCCATGCTTGTCGCCGTCACGTTGACGGGGGCATGCACTGCATCCGCACAACAGGCATCAATTCCCGATCAACCGTTAATCGGCAACCTGAAGATGCCGTCGATGACGCCGGAGCAGGCCGAAGAGGTTCTCAAATCTCGAAAACTGCCCCCAATTGACCCAGTGCCTGTCGCGGCTCAGTCGCGAACGGGCAATCAGCCGCTCATGAAATTTAATATCAAAGCTATACTTGGGCATGAGTTGCCGGAAGGCGATACGACGCCACACGGCATGAAGCGCGCCGATTTCGCTATTGCTTCACCCGACGCGCCAGCGCTGGAAAGCAAACTGCGCAACGATGCGCTAGGCCCTGACATTATCATGCGCCCCCTGCCTGCAGGGACCGCCGTTGAGGAAAAGCCTCCGGTAATCGGGCTGCCCTAACCAATTCGTTCCGATCCCGCAGACTTATCAACACTCAAGATCATCAGACCTGTCTAACTCAACGTTGGAGTTCCGGCGATGCGAAGCTGTGCCTTTTCATGCGGAAGATTAATGCTCGCGTTCGTATTGGCCATTACCTCTTTCGTGACAGCGTTCCTGATCCCGACAGAACCAGTCCGGGCGGCTCCCGGCGTCGTCACGCTAAGTTGCACGCCACCGGCAGCCGATCCCGAAATCGCGGAACTGGCCCGGGCGTTGAATTACAACTTAAGTCAAATCTACGAGTACATTTACTACAACATCGAGTTCTCGCCGACCTTTGGGCTCAAAAAAGGGGCATTACAAACGCTTCTCGACAAGCGGGGAAACAATGCGGACCAGAACCAGCTGTTCGTGACGCTTTTGCGTCAGTCCTGCATCACGGCAAACTTCCGTTATGGCAATGCCAATCTTTCCGGAGCAGCAGTTTCGAATCTGCTCGGCGTCGATGATGACGCGGCATTGATTGATCAGGCGCTCGGAAACGGATCTATTCCCAATTGCATCCGCATGACGGTTGGCGGCGCATGTGTGACATCGGGACTCAACCCGGCACAGGTCACGCTTACGATGCTGAACACGGAAGCGACCGTGGGCACGACAACGTACAGACTTGATCCATCATTCAAGTCTTTCCAGTACTATCAGGCGATAGATGTCGCGGCGGCGATGGGTTACGACCGTTCGGCGTTTCTGACTGCGGCGACAGCCGGATCTTCGACCGTCTCGGGCTTGCCTGCAGGTGTCACCTCGCTCAAGAACGTCAACAAGACGAATATCAGTACTCAACTGAACACATACGCAGCTACGCTCGCCAGCTATATCGGGACCAATCACGCTGCCGCATCAATGGCCGAAATCTTCGGCGGCCGCGTTATCACAAATACCAACTATGGCTCGACATTCGACCCGCTGACCTCGACGTGCAGCGAGATATCAGCCTGCGGACCAGCGACGAATTCACTCCGCACTGCAATCACGGTCGCAATCTCGGACAATGGTACGAGCCCGACGGTTACGAAGACCTACTTCACCGATGAAATCGCTGGCAAAAGGCTAACGCTAACCTACAGTTCGTCCAAACAACCGATCCTGAAACTCGACGGAACAACAGTGGGCACCGGCACCGCGACGGCTGCAACGTCCCAAACCATTACCTTCACCGTCTCGATGCCATATGCCACCCTGTTCAACAATTACAGCGTCACGGGAAGAGTGTCCGTCGGTACCACTTATGCATATGTTCTGGTGCTCTCGGCCGGTGAGATCGGTCGAGACGCAGTGACGCGTTTTCAGAGAAAGGTTTCAGCGGCGGTAGCGAGTGGTGCGGCATCCACATCCGAGGAGGTAATGGGCGGAAACCTTGCGACCATTAGCGCAGCTTTCTTTGCGCAAGCCTATGAGAGCTCGAGGGTGGCCGACACCTTGTTCAACATCGCAAGAACTGCCCATGCTGATATGGGTATCGTCGGCTGGAACAGCGGCGCGTATATCGATATTCGTGCGAGCCTTGGAAGTTCCAACAAGAAGAAGGCGAGCGTGTCCGATGCGACATGGGCTGGCCTTTTTTATGCTGCCGCAACGCGTATTGCCACGCTTGAATCCTCCACGGTTAAACAGATGCAGTCCGTCGAAGCGGTATCGACGCCGCGTATGTTCGACTACACGAATGGAGCCGGCGCGGGCTTCATTGAGGCAAACGACTCGAACTGGCTTTCGGTTGTCAGACCGCTCCTCAGCGGATGGGCGACTGCCGATCTAAACAACATCGACGCGTTCTTCGCAGCACCGAGCAGCGGGGTGAGGACGCTCGTAATTCCGCAAAATGGCTCCCGAACCGTCAACGCGTGGGTCGGGAATGGCTACTACCAGAAGGAAGAGGTGTATTCGGGCAGCACTTATGTCTCAAGTGCGTATTCAGCGAGGATCGCAGGCGGCTATAAAGGAGGTTACTCTTCTGTACAGACGTCTTTGCGAAACTCCTTTGCTGCGAGCGCATTGACAAACCAGACACAATTCCGGCCGCCGTCGTCTTTAGATCCGATAGATCTTCGTTCGGGGAGTTTCTATTACGACCACGATGATATTTTCGTGGGCTCGCGCGCCTTTCCTTTCGGGCTGACAGTGTCACGGAACTATGACTCTGGTCGCCGCACTAGCAAAACAGCCCTGGGATATGGCTGGCGACACAATTTCATGCTTTCTGCTTACAGAGACAGCGATCCGTACGAAGCTTTTGGAGATCGCAACCCGCTGGCCGCGGTGACGACGGTTGCAGCATCCTACGTCATCGGTGACGTGCATAGCTCTACAGCCACGCCTGAGATAACCCGCGCTGTCACGGCTTCGCTAGCTGCCAGCTGGCTGATGGATCAGTTGGTTGAAAATGCCGTTACCGTTGAGACCAATGAAGGAACACGACGGTTTGTGCGAATTCCAACCGCGTCTGGAACGTTCACCTATGTTCCCCCACCCGGCGACGGTTCGACATTGACTCTGCCCGCGACAGGTAATGCGGCTGTCATCACTGATAAAAACGGCATCGTCACAACCTTTGATACAGATGGCTTTATCGCTTCGTGGAAGGACAAGAACAACAACACAGTCACTTTCACCTATGCGGGATCGGGGGCGAGCAAGAGGCTATCCACCGTCGCAAACGGCATGGGTCGCACGCTGACTTTCAGCTACAACAGCTCAAATCAACTGACGGGAATTACCGACGGAACGCGAACAGTAAACTATACCTACGATTCTGCCGGAAATCTGGCCACGTTCAAGAACGCCCTAACCGCCACGACGACCTATGATTATACCGCCGGTCTTGGGCTTCTCACCAAGGTCTTCAACCCGGCATTTCCGGCATCGCCCTTCGTTACCAATGCTTATGATCCATCCGGCAAAATCCTCACCCAGACCGATGCGCTCAATAACGTCTGGTATTATATGTTTGCCAATGGTTTCCGGGGGCAGGAGGTCGATCCCCTCGGGAATACCCGGGCCCTGTACTATGACCGAAATGGAAACCTTACCGACGACATCGATCAAGCCGGGGGCCATTACATCTACAAATATGATGGCGTTGGCAGGCGCATTCGCACAATCCGGCCGCTCGGGAACTATACGAGCTACACATATGATACGAAATCAAACATCCTGAACCAGACAAAAACGCCGATTCCTGGCTCACTAGACCCACTGACCGGGCTGCCAATGACTCCGATAACCGAGAGCTGGACTTACACGGCTCTCTCAAAGCCCGATACCTATACAGACCCACGCGGCGGTGTGACGACCTACACCTATGACAGCAATGGCAATCAACTCACCGTCACTCAGCCTGCCGTCTCCAAGCCCGGTGTTTCCGGCACAGTTCAACCTGTGACAACGACGACATACAACGCGCGTGGTCTGCCGTTGACGATCACCGATCCCGAAAGCCGGGTGACCGCCTTCACCTACAACACGACGAACTTCAACCTGCTGACGAAGGTGGAGGATTCCGGGACTGGCCGACTGAACCTGACAACGACCTATACCTATGACACGGTTGGCAACCAGATCACCGTAAAGGACGCGAAGAACAACACGACGACCAATGGTTACGACAATGAAAGACGGCTCACCCAGATCACCCCACCGTCTCCATTCGCGGCGAGCCTGACGCAGTATGTCTATGACACGAATGGAAACAGAACGGATGTAAAGCAGGCAACGGGTATTTCCGGAAGCCCTTGGCTCACCACGACGACCGCATACAATGCCGCGAACAAGCCAACAGTCGTCACCAAACCCGATAGTAGTACGTCGACGACGGCCTATGACGTGGTTGGTCGTGTTTCAACAGTCACGTCATCGTCCGGACGACAAGTGTTGACGGCCTACGATGCCGTGTCACGCATTACACAAATTACCGATCAGGTTTCTGGAGCGCTCGACCCGTCGATTACTGCCAACCTCGGACCGGTCGTGCGAGAAACACGAACATACTTTCAGGGTGGATTGCTTGCGACTCTGAAAGACGGCAAAAACAACACGCTGACCTATCAGTATGATGGCTTCGAGCGGCAGGCGCGGATAAATTATCCCGATATCGCAACCGTTCCGGCTGACTACGAATTCCTTGTCTATGACAAGGCCGACAACCTGCTTGCCTTCCAGCGTCGCGGTGGCTCCCAGATCTGGTACACATATGACGCTTTGAACAGACGATTGAGCAAGGCACCGACAAGCGCGGCCACCATAAGCTATGGATATGACTATAGTGGGCGCATGCTTGCAGCGACGAACGGATCGAGTTCGAGTTCGTCTCTGACATTCGGCTATGATACAGCAGGGCGGCAAACCAGCGAAGTGAGTGGTCTCTTCAGCACCAGTTCGTTTGTTTTGGATGCCAACGGAAATCGAACAAGATTGACTTTGCCCACCTCGGTCGGTACCGCCAACGTTTTCTCGTATGAGTTCGATAATCTGAACCGATTGACGAATGTCTATAACGGCACGGTATCTGCGGCCAATCGTGTCGTCGGTTACACTTACGATACGGTCGGCCGGCGCTCTGCCTCTTCATATGGGCCGAGTTCGGCTCCGGTAAGCTCGACGTCCGCGACCTTTAACGCCGTCAGCCTTCCCGCAACTATCAATTATACATGGAATGGTTCGACGCTTGGTCTTACCTACGCGTACAATGCGGATCAGCAGCGGAAAAGTCTGACGGCGACCGACGACACGTTCTTACCGTCCGGGCTTGCGGCGCTGACAAAATCTTACACGTCGAATGTTCTCAACCAGTATAGCGTCGTATCGGGAACAACCCACACATATGACTCACGCGGCAATCTGACGTCCGACGGCACATGGACTTTCGGTTACAATACTGAAAATCAGTTGGCGACCGCGACCGGTTCCGGCCAGACCATAACCTTCGCTTACGACGCCCTCGGTCGACGCTTCCTGAAACATGTGACCGTCGGTTCCACGACAACGACGACAGGCTGGCTTTCTGTCGGGGATCAGGAAATGGCCGAATATTCCGGCGTTGGCACGATCTCTATCAATCGGCGTTTTGCCTATGGGGTGGGGCTGGATGAGCCCATCGCCAGCTTCAGCACATCAAACGTTCCAACCTACCAATTTAGCGACGCGCTCGGATCGGTGATCGCGCTGACAAACTCCGCGGGTCAGGTCGTTGAGAAGCACGCTTATACAGCCTATGGTATTGAGAAAGTAACCGGCACGAACACTGCTGCTTACCGATTTGCGGGACGGCGGTTGGATCTGGAGACCGGGATCTACTACAATCGTGCGCGGTTTTATTCACCTACGCTTGGGCGATTCCTACAACCGGATCCGATTGGAACTGATGATGACGTTAATCTATATATTTATGTTAAAAATGATCCTGTCAACTTGGTGGATCCCCTTGGATTAAGCGCGGCAAGCTACGACGTTGCAGCCGAGTTTGGGCATGGATCAAGGCATGTTAATCCGGCAATAGTCCCGGGCCTGCAGAGTGCGATCAGTAGAGCGCTCCCACAGACAATGCCGATGGGGATATATGGTGTGGGCGTGATATACTATGGAGGTCAACCGTATGAATTTAGGTATTATGGCCTCGGTAGTTACGTAAATGTTGGAACGTACTTTCCCATTGTGAGATGAGGTAGGGCACTTGTATGTCACGGGACTTGAGCGACGAAGAAAAAAAGCTTTTGCGCACGTTGGTTGGAGAGCGACCGCCGTTTGCCGTAGAATTTGAAAAACAGTTGGAGGGCTGTCTCGCCGATGAAGTGGAGGATGGAGGGTTAGAACTCAAACCCGTTAGAGGCAATAGAATTAAAACTCATGACACTGTCCTTGGAAGTGGCTCGATCTATGATGTTGACGGCGTGCCAGTAATATTTGATCTGCTTCAGTACGATGGATACATTGCTAAATTACTCATTGAAAAAGCAGATTCCAGTCAAATTAAGAGCGTTTTAGATTACCAACAGGTTATGGCACTAGGATATGGAAGAGGGATCACTTTGGAGCGGTAGTCTCATCAACAAAGAAGCAATGAAGGCTGCCATTTTGCAAGGGCATGTTCAACTTGGACCTGAAAAACCCGTAAGCTATCTTCCGCTCAACACGATTGAAAATATGTTGGGGTTAACTGTCGACAGGTACCGAGAAATGCTTCGGGCAGGAGGCAACGAAAGCATGCTATTCGAGGATCAGCAATGCGCGATAAACTCGGGTGCGGTTTACGGTTATAACGTTCCGGCATTGGGAGTACTGCTCAGGCAGTTTAATTCAATACTGATTGCAAATGGCTGGCCGGATGCGCCGGAGCAATTCGTCGAAAAAATTGCACGCAACTGGGTTGAAGACGTTGACGCCCCTCTTCTCTTAATAATCCGCGCCGCATTTGGAGACAACGGAGATTAAACGCGCGACTTTGTGCGTAATGAGCGAATGGCACTGGGATCACTCAGGCCGCTAACGACCGGGAGATAGAAAAAGACGCATATAATCACCATTAAAAATCGCGTTCGCAAAAAAGCTGGACCGTATCGACGTGAGCATTCCTTCCAACGCAACTGAGGGGGCTCGGCTTAGCGGCGCTTGTAGAGAACGAGCTGTACAAATACTTCGCAGGCACAGTCCTCGTATTCCGCTCACGCAAGGTGGATCGCCCGAAGCTGATCTATGGGAAGATAGCGGACCGGTGATAGCCTACAGCACTTCTCGTTTCCGAATCGAACTCTCAAAGGAGATGGAACTGGCTTATGTCCACTGAATCAAGCGACGTCTCAATTGCTGAGCCATCATCCTTATAAACTTCCAACTCATGGAGCTTACCCTCTACGACATGCAGAAGGACATTCACGGCAGGACGATAATCCACACCTTCCGCATCAAAGTAATATCCCTCCGTGGGAAGCCGCTGTTGTAAATTGGCGAGTGGGCCGGACACCCTAAACAGGAGGCTACCTTCTGTGTCTATAGCTGACACTCTCGCTGTTTCCAGCTGACTGCGTAGAGCTTCCGCTACAAGAAACCCTTTTTGCCAGTAACAGCTCAATGAGCTGACGTTCGCTATTGGTCAGATCACGCCACGCCTGAGCGCTTTTGAAGCGACCCCATGTCGGCAATCCGCACGATCTTCGACACCAATAGTTTCGGTGGTCCCTATGACGCAGGGGATAATCCCGCAGATGCGAAAGCGCCGATCAGGCACCATCATCAACGTCACATCCAGCGCCACGCTCGCCTCCTTCCCGCTCGCCGCCGCCTACACCGCCAGCAAGCAGGCAATCCAGGGTTTCTCCGGCTCGCTCGCGCATGAGCTCGGTCATTTCAACATCCGGGTGAAACTGGTGGAACCGGGCTATGCCCCGACCACCCGCTTCACGACGAACGCCATCCTGCCGCTGGAGCAGCTGCTGCCGGACGATTACATGGACTTTGCAGGCCAATCCTCGAAGGCTTCGCCAAACGGGCCATGACGACCAGCGAAGGCGATGTTGCCGAAGCGATCTGGAGCGCCGTCCTTGACCTATCCGGCCAGCTTCGTTTTCCCGCAGGTCCTGACGCAATTGCGCTGTCTCGGGCGAACTGACGATCGATAGCGGCCTGACCGGACATTGCTCGGTTGCGGCGTTTCAGCCGGCGATATGCAGATGGCAGATGTTTCAGCACATCTGCCATCGACTTTACCAAAGGTCACGCAGGTTCCGCCAGCACTCTTCCCGTAATCTCAGGCCACAACCCCTCCGTCACCGCCATCAATGCCGGCGTTGCGGCGGCGACCCACGGGATGCCGCTACCGGGGCGTATTCCGATACGGACATCGAGACCCGCTTCCCTTGCGAGAACGACGCCGCCGGCGATATCCCACATGGTGGTCAGCTTCTGCAGATGGCCGTCGAAGATGCCGCGTGCGGCAAAGGCAAGGCCGATCGATGTCGAGCGGATGGATTCCACTACCCAGCCCGCATGCCGAAGCCCGACGTTGAGGGCCGCCACCTCCGCGGCATCGGCAGCGGCGCTGTCTCCGAGCGACATGACCTGCACATCCTCGAAAGGCACGTGGCGGGCAAGCGGTTTGCCGTTGAGCATCAGCCCGGTCCCATCAGCCGCCGCGTAGATATCCCCGAAGACCGGGATCGCGACAATGCCGAGTTCCGGCCGGCCACTGCGCACGAAACCGAGCGAAATGCCCCAGAGCGGCGAGCCGCGCAGGAAATTGGCGGTGCCGTCGATGGGATCGATGATCCAGTAGGCATCATCGGCCACACCGCCCATTTCTTCGCCCAGCACGGCTTCGCCCGGAAACGCCGCGGCCAGCCGCTCGCGGATGAGTCTTTCGACCGTAGTGTCGGCTTCCGAGACAAAGTCCTGAAAACCCTTCGTCCGGGTGGCGATGGCATCGCGCGCCTCAAAAAAGCGAAGGGCAAGGCCCATCGCCTCCTCGATGATGGCAACTGCGCCTTCAAGACGTTCGCTCATCGTGCCCACGCTCTGCCTGTCACACCCGCACCCGCGTTCAACCAGCCGGTGAAGGCTTCCACCTCATCCGTCTGGATCGCACCGACGCCGGCCTCGGCGAGAGCGCCCCACACGGCTTCTGGGTCTGCCAGTGCGCGCGTGTCGTTGAAATCGAGGCAATGGGAGACGTCGAGCGTGTTGATCCAGAGACGGATATTCTGGCGCTCCATCTCGGCACGACCTTCGGCCAGATCGGCTATATCGGTGAATTTCACCTCGATCATCGGCGCACGCAACGCCTCGATACGGCGCAAATCTTCGGCGAACTTGCCCTTCCGCACCGGGAACATCGGCATATGCGGGATCTTGCCAAACCAGTCGGCATCCAGCACCTCGAAACGGCCCGCTTCGGGATCGATATCTGTCTTGACCAGCACCTGATCCTCGACGCCAAGCCGCAGCACGGTTTCCATGACCTGCGGCAGATCGCGGGTGAATTTCGTGTCGATATTGACGGTGATCCTGCCGCGCGCCTCTTCCAGCAATTCTTCCAGCGTCGGCACGCATTCATCGGTCACGTCAGCCGCATCGCCGCCCGCACCGGCCTTCAGCTTCGCTGCGCGGACCACCTCGAACGACAGCGCGCTCACGGTTCCCTTGCCCGTCGTGGTGCGGTCGAGCGTTTCGTCATGAATGACGACCAGCCGGCCATCGGCCGTCGCCTGTGTGTCGATTTCGATCATCTCGACGCCGGCCGCGACCGCAGCGCGGACGGAGGCAAGCGAGTTTTCGGCAGTGGCCGTCCAGAAACCGCGATGGGCGATGGTCAGGATGGCCGGATTGTCACGCGAGCAGAGTGCGAGCACATTGCAGGGATTGGAGGTCTTTCGGGAGGTGGCAAGGGTCTGGTGCATGGTTTTCACTTTCGGACGTTGCAATTACCGGGTTTGGCTGCCCGGATCAGATTTTTCCCATGCCCGCCGCCATCAGATCGTCGCGCAGGATGCGGCCGGCGATGATGAAAACGACGAGTGCGGGAAGAAGCAGGATAAAAGAGACGATGGCGGCGAGCGGCAGCTGCATCGAATAGGGATCGAGATACATGTAGAGCTTGATCGGCAGGGTCTCGACGACAGGCGCGCCGACGATGAAGGACTTGTCGAATTCCTCGAAGCTGCCGATGAACGACATTAGCCCGCCGGCCAAAAGCCCGGGCACCGCAAGCGGCAATATGATGTGAATGACGATGCCGACTGTGCCCGCGCCGAGCGAGCGCGCGGCATGGATGAGATCGTCGGGAATGGTCTCCAGCGCCGCTGTCATCAGCCGGATCATCAGCGGCAGGGTGCCGACGATCTGCACGAGAATGACCCCCGTTACCGAATAGGCGAGACCGAAAAGCAGGAATACCTGACCGATGCCAACGGCGACGACGAGCCCGGGAATGATGATCGGCGCCAGAATGAAGATTTCCACCAGCCGTTTCAGCCGGAAGGGAAAACGCGCCATGGCCCAGGCGGTGGGCAAGGCGATGGCCGCAGTCAGGAAGGTGACGACGATGGCGATGAGGATGCTGTTGACCGCAGCGCGGATGAGGCTGCCATCGCTCAGGATGCTCGCCCAGCGCGCCGTGGTGTAATCCTTCGGCACGATGAGCGGTGGCGACCAGCCGTCGGCAATGCTCCAGAGAAACATCAGCGCCAGCGGCACGGCGATGGCGAGCGTCAGCGCGCCATACAGCCCGATCGAGACAAAAATCCGGTCCTCGGGCGTGAAGGCGCGGCGGCGGGGAGTGATGGCGGGGTCGATGGTGATAACACTCATCATGCGTCTCCTCGGTTTTGCCCGGGGCCGATGCGGGATGTGAGGGAATAATAAAGAATAAGCACAGAGACCGCGAAGAGGCTCAGCACCATGCCCATGGCATAGACCTGGTTGAAACGTCCCTGGTTGAATTCCTTGACCATCAGCACCGAAAGCGGCCGAGCCGTCGGCGGACCGACGATGTCGGGGATGGCGTAAGAGCCCATGGAACCGATGAAGGTCAGAAGAACGGCGGCGGTGATGCCCGGCATGGCGAGCGGCACTTCCACGAAGAAGAATGTCTTCAACCGCGAAGCGCCAAGCGTGCGCGAGGCGTAACGTATATCCTCGGGAATGGCGGCAAAGGCGCTGGTGATGATCAGCGTCATGAAGGGTATCTGCTTCCAGACGCTGGCGAGGATGACGCCGACGCCCCAGTCGTCGCGTACGAGCTTGGGCAGTTCGAGCCCGAGCGGCGCGACCAACCGGTCGAGGAACCCGCCCCTTTCGAAAACGACGATCACCATCAGGCCGACGATGATGCCCGGCACCGCCATCGGCAGCTTGTAAAGGCCGCTGAACAGTTTTCGCCCGAGAAAGCTCTTGCGTATCAGAAGCGCCAGCGGCACCGAGGCCGCAAGCGAGACGATGACAGGCATGACGCCGTAATAGATGGAGGTCGTAAGACCACGGATCATCGACGCGCGGGTGAAAATCCGCTCATAGAACATCAGCGTGAAACTGCCATCCTCCTGCCTGAAGCTGCCGATCAGCGCCGACAGCAGCGGCCCGCCGAAGAAGACCAGAAGATACCCAACGCCCGGCAAAAGCAGGAATAGAAGCTGGGCGCGCTTGTTTCGAAGGAGCCCGGCCATCATGCCGCCTCCCCCGCCATCCTGTCATCGAGAAGATGGACCGAACCGGGAAATTGCAGGGCCACCCTTTGCCCGGCGTCGATCAGGGTTTCCGCGCCGGACTGGCTGACCCTTATCTGGCGGCCGCCGATCTCGACCGTATAGAGCGCATTGGCGCCCATGAAGGAAACAGCGGAAACCGTGCCCTCACCGGCCTGATCGGCACGGATCTGGATGTTTTCCGGACGAACGGAAATCTGGACATTGCCGGCGGCAACCCGATCAAGCGTCACGGACTGGCCCCAGGGCAATTGCGCCTGCTGGCCCTCAGCGGAGACCGGCAAAAGATTGGTTTGGCCGAGGAAGCCGGCGGTAAAGGCGTGTTTGGGTGAGCGGTAAAGCTCGAGCGGCGTGCCGATCTCAACCACCCGACCGGCATTCATGACGACGATCCGGTCCGACATCGCCATGGCTTCGGCCTGATCATGCGTCACATAAAGGCTGGTGGCGCCGATGCGGCGGTGAAGCTCGGTCAGCTCATGGCGCAGCGTATCGCGAAGTTTGGCATCGAGATTGGAAAGCGGCTCGTCGAACAGAAGCAGGCTCGGCTGCATGACAATGGCGCGCGCCAGCGCCACCCGCTGCTGCTGGCCGCCGGACAATTGCCGGGGCATGCGATCCACCAGACCGGTGAGATTGCAGATATCAAGCGCATGGGCGATGCGGCGGACCCGCTCATCCTTCGCGACCTTCTTCATCTTCAGCCCGAAGCCGAGATTTTTGGCGACCGACATATGCGGGAAAAGCGCATAGGACTGGAACACCATGGCGATATCGCGCGCTTCCGGCGGCGCCTGATCGATGCGCTTGCCGCCGAGCCGGATTTCACCGCCCGAAGGTTGACTGATACCGGTGAGGATGCGCAAAAGCGTGGACTTGCCGCAACCCGAGGGCCCAAGAA
Organism: Agrobacterium sp. ST15.13.015; assembly: GCF_027871645.1. Taxonomy (NCBI): domain Bacteria; kingdom Pseudomonadati; phylum Pseudomonadota; class Alphaproteobacteria; order Hyphomicrobiales; family Rhizobiaceae; genus Agrobacterium; species Agrobacterium sp. ST15.13.015. Next base: position 86,207 of record NZ_JAQAHF010000006.1, on the reverse strand, counting down.
TGGTGACGAATTCGCCCCGCTCGACGGCGATCGACACGGGATGAAGCGCCCGGCTCGCCCCGTAGTCCTTGCAGATATTGCTGATCTCAAGTTCGCTCATGGCGAGCCTCCCTCATATTTTTGACCAAGGCTATCCGGACCGTGCAGCCACTTGCGGCACACGATCCGGCAATCCTTGTCGCGTTACTGGTTGAGGACTTTTTCATCGAGCGCTTCGGCAAGCGCTGTCGACATGTCCCAGAAAGCCGGCAGCGACAGGCGCGGATAGACGCTCTGGGGCAGCACATGCTCCTGCACAGCCTTCGGCATCAAATCGTTGGTGACATCGGCGCGTGGAGAACGGGAGGCCTTGTTTTCCAGCTTCCAGAGCTGGAATTCCTTACTCATGGCCATATCGATCAGCAGCAGCGCCGAAGCGACATTGTTGGCGTTGGCCGGCACGAACATGGCGTCCCCAGAGCCAACCTGGCCCTTTTCCAGAAGCGTGACGCGGAAACTGTCGGGCAATTGCTTGGTGCCGAGGAAGCTCATGACCTGATCTTCCCAGACGGTGCCCATGTAAAGCTGCTGATTGTTGATGAGGTTGAGCGTATCGGCATTGCCATTGGTCAGCTCAGCCACGGCCAGAAGACGGCGGTAATAGTCCCAGACAGGCGTAAGGCACTCGGACTCCATCGCCCAGTCTTCGGCCTGCTGCAGCGTCTGGTTATAGTCGGTCAGCTGCTTGCGGCAGTCGCCGGTGAGATAATTGAGAGCCACCGAATAGATAAAACCGCCGCCCGAGCCGCCCTTGGCCGGCAGGGTGACGCCAAGCCGCTTGGGGTTCTTTTCAGCCCAGATGAGAAGATCCTCGAAGCTTTTCGGCACATCCTCGGCCTTCACGAAGGCGGAATCGTAACCTATTGCGGTCTGGTTGAGATGCACCAGCGGGAAGCTGCCGCCATGCGTCTTGCCGAAGACGGTTTCGGCCAGTTCCGGATTGTAGTTGGCCATGTTCGGCAGGATTTTCGTCAGCGCAATATTGCCGACAACACCCTTGGCAGAGAGCAGCGGATAGCTGCCGCCACCGGCGAAATAAGCGTCGACGGGCGAATCCTGCCCTGCCGCGTGCACCGCGATCAGCTGCTGGTTCGCCTGATCGCCCTTCACGTCGCTATAGGCGACCTTGATACCGTATTTGGCTTCGAAACGGGTGATCAGTTCCTTCCACGTATCGGCAAAACTGCCGGCGAAATTATACATCGTCACCGAGCCCTCGGCTTTGGCGGCGGGAACGACGATGTCGTAGAAATTGTCGCGCGTGACCTTCGAAAGATCGAAGTCGAGGTTTTTCATATTGCTGTCAGCGGAAAGGCACGGCGCTGCCGTCGTCGCCAGCGCAAGCGTGGCGATCGCAAGAAATTTCATGCGCATTGAATGGTTCCTCCTGGGGACCCGTTGTAGACCGGCCCCTTATTAATACACTCTAAGTGTAATATTTGTGACAGTCCAGTGAAAAATGCCGTCGCAAACCAATGCCCCGTGTTGCCGCTGCCCCGCACAGCCGTTATCCAAGGCCATGACAACAGATCAGACGCCGCACCAGACCTTCGATCGCCAGCCGCTTGCCAGCGAGAATGAGCGTCTCATTCTGGATATCGTGCGCCGCCATGGGCCCATCGCCCGCGCATCGATCACCGGTCACACGAACCTGACGCAGCAATCCGTGCATCGGCTGATCGAAGGTCTGCTGGAGCGCGGGCTTCTGCGAACCGGCGCGCCGCTCAAGGGCACGCGCGGCCAGCCGAGCCCCACCATCGAACTGGTGCCGGAAGCGGCCTATTCGCTTGGCATTTCCATCAACACCGACTCCGTGGTGATCTGTATCGCCGATCTTCGCTGCGACGTAATTGTCGAGGAAAAACTGAAGATGCTTCCGGAAGACCGGGAGGAGACGCTTGTCGCTTTGTCTCTGGCCCTCGACAGGCTGCTCTCGAAACATCGCATCCCGCGGGAGCGCCTGCTCGGCCTCGGCTTTTCAATGTCCGGCTTCTTCGTGTCGGAAGACCGCGCCTTCAATGCGCCGGAGCCCCTGCGCGACTGGTCGCTGATGGACCTGAAGCCGATCCTCGAAGAGAGGTTCCGGCTGCCGGTCTGGCTGGAGAACAACGCCACCACCGGGGCGATCGGAGAAAGCCTTCGCGGTGTCGGCTCCTGGTGCCAGACCTTTGCCTATCTGTCGTTCAATTACGGTTTCGGCGGCGGGTTGATCCTCAGTGGCCAGCCGTTTCACGGCTTTCATGGCAATGCCGGCGAATTCAGCGGCATATACAGCCCGGATGAATCGCCCAAACGCCCGGCCCTGCAATATCTGATCGCCACGCTCCAGAAAAACGGCGTCGACATCCATTCCATCGAAGCGCTCTATCAGCAATTCGACCCCGCATGGCCGGGCGTCGAGGAGTGGCTCGCCGAGACGATGCCGCAGGTGGACAGGCTGGTGGCGAGCCTGATCGCGGTTCTCGATCCGCAGGCCATCGTCTTTGGCGGGCAATTGCCGCGTGCGCTGGGCCGGATGATGATCGAACGCACGCACATGCCCTCCCGGCGCGAACATCGTTATGGTGTCGGCCCGAAGGAGGCGAAGCTGGTTCTTGGCGAGGCTAAGGGCGATCCCTCGGCTCTCGGCGCGGCGCTGCTGCCGCTCAGGGTGCGTTATTTCCTGTAACTCAGCCCAAACGGCCTGATGTAATCCCGCAACAATCATCACGGAAACGTGAGCCTGATTTCGCCTCCGGTTTTTTACTGGTTGGCAGCTTGCATCCGAAGGCGATAAATATGATTAGAAATATCATGTTTATCGCGACATGACGCAGCATATCCGGCTGCTTCATGCGCCAAGCCAATACGCCACCGGGTCGATTGATGAGCAAAGCCCTGTTACAGGTTCTCGATGCCGAGGAGGAAAGCCGCCTGATGCGGTTTTTCCGCCGGCGCTTGCAGAACCGGGATGACGCCGCCGACGCCATGCAGGAAACCCTGCTGCGGGCGCTGGAGGTTTCTCATGCGACGCTGATCGACAATCCACAGGCCTATCTCTTCCAGATCGCCCGGTCCGTCGCCCGCCTGACCGCCATTCGCCAGTCGCGCGAGCGGCCGTTATTCGCACCTTACGAAGCGGGTTTTGCCGTTGCCTGCGAAGAGCCGGGGCAGGAACGGATCGTCGCCGGGCGCCAGCACCTTATTTTAATGGCGCGGGCCATCGAGGCCCTGCCCAAGCGTTGCCAGCAGGTCTTCGTGCTCAGCCGCCTGCATGGCCATTCCAATGGCGAAATCGCCGCCCGTCTCGGCATTTCCCGCAACATGGTGGAAAAACACATCATCAAGGCGCTGCTGCACTGCCGTCAGGTCCGCGCGCACATAAAAATGTAGACCGGCATCAGGTGTTCGCATCCTTTTTCACTCTATAAGGGAAAAGGACCACATCTCAGCACGCAACAAACGGCAGATCAGGACATGAACAAGCGCCCGGACGGTCTGAAGGATAACGGCTTGACCGATGACGGTCTGGCCGAAGAGGCCGCGCTGTGGGTGGCGCGCATGCAATCGGCAGACGCGACGGAAGCGGAGCGCGAGGTGTTTCATGTCTGGCTGCGGGCCGATGCCGCCCATGCCAGCGCCTATGAGGACATGCAGAGCCTCTGGGGTGAGCTTGGCGATATCGAGCTTGCGCCGGTCGAGCAGCGAAAACGGCGCGGACCTCGACGGGCAATGCTGGCGGGTATTGCCGGTCTCTGCCTCATCGGGCTTGCAGCGCTGTTTGCGGAGAAAAGCGGATTGAAGGACCGCTGGCAGGCGGATTATTACACCGAAATCGGCGAAACACGCATGCTTTCGCTGGAAGACGGCAGCCGCATCAGCCTGAACACCGACACGGCGATTGCCGTTCATTATTCGCAAAAGGAACGGCGCATCACCCTTCTTCGCGGCGAAGCTTATTTCGATGTCGCCAAAAACCCGGAGCGGCCCTTCATCGTCGAGGATGGAGCGCTGACGGCAAAGGCGCTCGGCACCCATTATTCGGTGCGCACCGGCAATGGCGCGCTGCCGCAGGAGGTGCAGGTGGAGGAAGGCCGGGTGGAGGTGACCACAGGCGCCGAGATCGCCGTGCTGACACCCGGAGAGGCCGTGACCCTTGGTGGCGACGGCAGGCTGGTGCGCGCCCGCAAGGATGTCGCCAACAGCATGGCCTGGCGCGAAGGCAAGCTCGTCTTTTCCGGCCAGCCGCTGCGCGAGGTTCTCGATATTCTCTCGCAATATCGCCGGGGCCGCATCGTCATCCTCGATGAGGCGGCGGCGAGGCAGCACGTCTCCGGCATCTTCGACCTCAAGGACACGGATCAGGCGCTCACCATTCTCGAAGAAAGCCTTCCCGTTTCCGTATCGCGACTTTCCGGAATGCTGGTTTTCGTCCGCTCGCGATAAAATAACTTTTTTCGCAGATCCGACGTCAGGAGTCGGCCCGCCTTTTCACTCTAGGCAATCAGGACCCGTTTAAGCGGGGGGCATGAGATCACGAGTGAGAGGGAATGACATGAATTTGGGCAAGCAGGCACGCGGCTGGTTCTGGCTGACGACGACGGCGATCATCGGGGGCATCGTCGCCGCTGGTCCGGGCGCCACGGCCGCCAGCGCGCAGACACAGCCCGCCGCAAGCGGCGCACCCGCCACCGTCACCGTCTCCATTCCCGCAGGGCCGCTGGAAAACGCCATTCTCAGCTTCGGCCGTCAGGCCAATCTGCGCATGGTCTACCCCTCCGCGATCACCAGGGGCCGCAGCACGGCCGGCGTCAAGGGCACGCTCAGCGTATCGGCGGCCGTCAGCGGGCTTCTGGCCGGATCGGGACTGAACTACGCATTGGCCGGCGGCAACACCGTCCGCATTTTCGATACCGCCAGCCAGACCGGCGAAAGCGGCGGTTCGGCTGCCGCCGGCAGCACCCTGCTTGCGCCGATCACCGTGCAGGGCACCGGCCTTGAAGGCGCCAGGGGCATCATCGAGAGCAATGGCTACGTCGGCAAATCCGGCCGCACCGCCACCAAGACCGATACGCCGGTTGCCGAAACCGCCCAATCGATCACCACCGTCAGCCGCAAGCAGCTCGATGACCTGAAGCCGCAGAACCTCTCGGAAGCGCTGAACTACACGCCCGGCGCGCGCATCGGCCAATATGGCGCGGAGCCGCGTTTCGACGCCTTCAAGGTGCGCGGCACCGATCTCAGCACCACCGGCATCTTCCGCGACGGCCTGCGGCAGGTCAGCAGCCAGAACGGCAGCGCCCGGCTTGAGCCCTATGGCGTGGAAGCGGTTTCCATCCTGCGCGGCCCCGCCGCCTCCATCTATGGCGCCAGCAGCTCCGGCGGCATTGTCGATATCATTTCGAAACGCCCGACCGAAGAGACGCTGCGCGAGGTGGAGCTGCAATATGGCTCCTTCGGCCGCGTTCAGGGCGCTTTCGATCTTTCCGGCGCCGTCGATGACGAGAAGACCATGCTTTACCGCCTGACCGGGGTGGCCCGCGACGGCCGCAACGAAATCAGCGCCATCAAGGACGACCGGCTGTTCATCGCGCCGGCCTTCACCTTCCAGCCGGATGCCGGCACCAAGCTGACGCTGCTCGGCGAATATATGGACAGCACCACCGGCGGCACCTGGGGATACATCAACAATTACGGCAGCGACGGCAAGTCGATCGGCGCAACGCCGGTTTATGGCGGCGATTCCCGTTTCAATGATTTCGAGCAGAAACAATGGCGTATCGGCTATGAGTTCGAGCATGAAATCAACGACAACGTCACCTTCTACAGCAAGGCGCGTTATTCGGCCCTTTCGGCCGACCAGCAATGGGTCTTCGCCAATTATCCCGGCATCACCATCGAGGACAATGAAGGCGTCTCCGCCGACAATTACCTGAAGACAGAATTCGACACCGGCCCAGCGAAACATACGCTGCTAACGGGTATCGACTTCAGCCATATGTCCTACACCTCGAAACAGGGCAACGGGGCCAGCCCCTTCTCCGACACCTTCACCTATGTGCCTGATGTGTCGCTGATACTGAAGCAGCGGATGAACACGCTCGGCATCTATGCGCAGGATCAGGTCGAAATCGACCGCTGGCGCCTGACGGCCGGCATCCGCCACGACTGGCTGGACACCGAATATCAGGCTCAGACCGTCGGAGACGCAACGGCTCCCACCTATGACGGCGATGAAACCAAGACGACCGGCCGCGCCAGCCTCGGTTATGTCTTTGACAGCGGCATGATGCCCTATGTCAGCTACGGCACCTCCTTCGTCGCCAATCCGGGCGTCATCATCACCACGGGAACGGTAACGGGCCAGGCGCAGCCGACGGTCGGCAAGCAATATGAACTCGGCGTGAAATATGCCCTGCCGCAATATAACGTCCTGCTGAGCGCCGCCTTCTTCAATCTCGATCAGGACAATGCGACGGTCTATGAGACCTCGTCCGGCATCAACCTGCTGCGCCAGCTCGACCTGCGCTCGCGCGGCGTGGAACTCGAAGCCACGGCCTCGCTCGACAATGGCTGGAGCCTCATCGGCTCCTATTCCTATAACGACGTTGAAATCACCAAACTGACGTCGGAAACCGTGGGCAAGCAGCTCAATTCATCGCCCTATCACACCTTCTCGCTGTGGGCCGATTACGAGTTCCAGAGCGGCGCGCTCGAAGGCCTCGGCATCGGCGCGGGGCTGCGTTATGTCGGGTCGAGCTTCGGCGACAACCAGCACACGCCCATTCTCGACAACGAGGCCCGCACCTTCGTCGATGCCTCGCTGCGCTACGATCTCGGCAAGGCCCTGCCCTCGCTGGAAGGCGTGAAACTGCAGATCAACGCCACCAACCTTCTCGACGAGGTGAAACAGGTCTGCACCACGGGCTTCTGCTATTATGACGAAGGCCGCAAGGTCGTCGGCAGCATCCGGTATCGCTTCTGATGCTGCAGCAGAACCCTGCCACAACCAAGCCCTCGCCGGCCGCCGTCTTCGTGGCGGTCGGGGGGCTTTATGTCGGCCAGAGCGTGATTGGCGGGCTGACCTTTCTCGGCCTGCCGGCGGTGCTCAGAACCGCCGGACTGCCGCTGGACCAGATCGGCCTGCTTTATCTCGTCGTTCTGCCCTGGGCGCTGAAATTCCTCTGGTCGCCGCATGTGGAGCGTTACCGGCTGCCGCCCGTCGGCAGGAACCGGTCGCGGGTGATCGTCGGCACGGGCATCGCCGCCTGCGCCTGCGGCCTCGCTGTTCTTGCCTTCACCGGCCCGTCGCCGGTTTCCGTCGCAATCGCCATCCTGTCGGTAATCGCGCTGGTGACGGCGACCGTCGACATCGCCTGCGACGGCTATGCGGTCGAAACGCTGGCGGAAGAGCATCATGGCTGGGGCAATGCCGCACAGGTCGGCGGCTCCTATCTCGGCTCCGCCATCGGCGCCGGCCTGTTTCTGGTGCTGGTGGAGCGCGCCGGCTGGACGAGCGCCACGCTGGTCATGGCCGGGCTCGTCATCCTGCTCGCGCTCCCCTTCCTGTTCGGCCCGGCGGCAAGAACGGTCACGCAAACACGGGACCACCTGCCATCGATCAAAAACGCGCTCAAGCGACGGGAAGTCCGCACCGGCCTTCTGGTCGCGGCGGTTTATGTCGCGGCGCAGAAATGGGGTCTGGCAATGCTCGGCCCGTTCCTGGTCGATTACGGTTTCGACCTCGCCACCATCGGCGCGCTGAATGGCGTGGGCAGCATGATCGTCGGTTTCGCCGGCGCGCTGCTCGGCGGCACGCTGGTGCGCCTCTACGGGGCGTCCCGAATCCTGCTCATCGCCATCTTCGTGCAGACGGCGCTGTTGTGCCTTTTCGCCTATTTCAGCGTTCATCGTGATATTTCGCAATGGGTCGTCATGGCGGTTGCGGTGGCTAGCTCGTCGGGCATCATGTCCATCGGCTTCGTCGCGCTTTACGCCTGCTTCATGGGCTGGTCGGACCCCCGGCAGGCCGGGGTCGATTTCACCCTGTTCCAGTGCATGGATGGCGTTGTCGGCATGATCGGCGGGCTGGGCGCAGGCGCGATCGCCGAAAAATTCGGCTATCAGGCCTCCTTCATCATTGCCGCCATCGTTTCGGTGCTCGCCGCACCGGTCATCTTCCTACTGATGCGACGGCAGAATTCATGAACCGAAGCCCCGGGCGCGGCGGCTTCAACCGCGCCCGGCAGGCCTCTTGCATCGGCCTATTCGACCACCACCGACAGTGCCGAACCGGTATAGACCGGCCGCAGCTTCACATTGCCCGCATCTATCGTGGCGAATGTCCCGGTCAGACCGTTGGCGGAAATCACGTCGAACCGCGTGCCGGTGGCTGGCGCGTCGCCATCGAAAGCGAGCTTCAGCGTCGCGCCGTCCAGCACCGCATTGCCCTTGATCCGAAGCGCAGCCTTCTGCGGGTCGACCGCCAGCGTCCCGCCTGACTGCGTATAATCGCCGCCGATGACAAGATCCGTCTCTCCGCCAAGCGAAAGCGTGCCGCCGCTGACCAGCACGCCGCCGGTTCCAAGCGCATCGGCGGACGATGCCACCAGCGTTCCCTCCCTGAGAATGGTGCCGCCGCCATAACTGTTATGGCCGCCAAGCGTCAGCGCTCCGCTGCCGGATTTGACGAGACGCCCTGCCCCGGCAATATCGTTCGTCCATCTGTCCGCCGCATTGAACCCGCCGGCGGCAGCGTCCATCGTCACCTCGACATCGCCGTCAAACGCGCCGTAACCGCTGGCGGCAGCGACCAGATTGATGCGGCCCCAGCCATTGCTGTCATCCAGCAGCGGATAACCGGCCTCGATGCCGGTGGAAAACAGCACGGCGCGGCGCTGGGCGGCATCGAGATAGGGCAAACGTGTCTCCAGCAGGACCTCCGCCCCCTTCGGCACCACCATCGGCGCATCGCCTGCGGCCCTGTCGCGGCTGAAGGAATAGGTCATGCGCCTACGATAATCCGCCCCGTTCTTCGTCGCATCGGCAAATTGGTCGACATCCGGCTTTGCGCCATGGGCGAAATCGATGAGCGACTGGCCCTGCGGCAGGCGCTTAGTGAAATAGGCCTGCAAGGCCGCACGCGCGGCCTTCTTCACCTCGGCATTTTTCGGGTCCTGCAACATGGCCGCGGCCATGGCGGTTGCGGTGATGCGGCCGCCGATCACGTCGAGCGGCGAATGCATGCCGGCGACGATGCGGCTCTCGCCGAGTTCGGAGGCAGCCGTCAGTAATTCGGAAAAGCGCTCCGGCACCGCATAGGCATAGGCGATGGCGGCAAGATAGGCGGCATTGGTGTGCCCGCTCGGGAAACCGCCATCCTTGCCGCGCCCGCGATTTTCCCGCGCATATTTCAGCGCCGGCACGATAACGCCCGGATCGCTGTCATGGCTTTCGAAGCTGCGGTCGCCAATCGTCTCCTTGCCGGTCTCGATCACTTCGCCTTTGTCGTTCATGCGCCAGGGCCGAGGTGAGGAATAGAAATATTTCGCCGGCGACGTCGTGCCCTCCGGGCCGCGGATCACCTTCATGAAGGCGACGAAATCCTTCAGTTCGCTATCGGCTGCACCTGCCTCGGTGCCCTTGTCGTCTTCCTTGCGGGTGATAACCTCGTTCGGGTCGAAATCCGTAAGCGTATGATTGATCGTCGTCGTCGCGCCCGCCCCTTCGCGATACCAGGCGGCAAGCGGCCCCATGCCGTCGATGACGCTGTAACCCTGCGAACGGCGATCATTCATATAGGCTTCGAAAGCGGCAGCGCGCGTGCGGTTTTCACCCGTCACGGACAGCACGTAACGCATGTTTTCCTGCCAGACGGTGGGATCGACTATCTTCACATGGCTGAAATCCGCCGGACCATCGCCATTGGCGCCGCCATCCGCCCATTTTTCATCGCCAAGCGTCCAGATGCGATTGAAACCGGTGAGGATTTCAATGATCGGGTTGTCCCGGTCATCATAGGCGCGAACCGCCTCGCCCTTCTCATTCTTGCCGGTCTGGTTGCGATAATTGTCGGCAAGCGGCAGCGGATATGTTGCCGCCGGTTCCGGCACCGTTATGGCATAACCCTCACCTGCCGGGCCGGTGCCGAACGCCTGCGCGCCCGGAACCAGAACCAGCAATGCGACGGAGGCGAGCAGGCTCGAGCGTGCGGAAAAGAAAGACGACATCTTCAGTCTGGCCATGACGAATCCTATGATTTTCAGCGAGTGACGCGTGACGAAAACAGGCGGCGCAGCGTTCCGCGCGCCTCATCGTCAGGTTTAAACGGAGCGTATTTCAGTTTTTCGATGGGTTGCCGGGAACGGCTCCCTGCGGCAATTCCTTCAGCGAAAATGCGCCGTCTTCGGAAAGAAACGGCGCGATATGCCCGGAGCGCCACTCCGGGCATATCCTTCGAGAACTTCATCGTTCCGCCGGAGGCGGACGGTCGGGCCGTTATTTCTTGACCGCGACAGCCTCGTTGATCTTGGCGACGTCATCTTCCAGAACCTTGTAGGTCTGGTCGAGCGTCAACTCACCGACGATGAGCTGGCTCATGCGCTGCACGATCTGCTGATACATGGCGCTGCCACCCTTGGCGCGCTCGAACTCTCGGGCGGCCTGCGGCACGTTCTTCTTGTTGTCGAGGAAGACCTTCATCGCCGCCTTGGCGTCTTCGCTCTTCAGCTTGTATTGCGGATCGACGATCTCCGCGCCGGTCAGGATGACGTAGTTCTCGGCGATTTCCCGCTGCACCTTTTCGGAGCCGAGGAATTCGATGAAGTGCGCCACATCTTCCGGATATTTGGTGCGCTTGAAGCCGACAATGGCGGTGCCGCCGGGCATGGCGTAGCATCCGGCCTCACCGCAGGGCGCATTGATCGCCGTCCATTCGAAACTGTCGCCGATCTTGTTCTGGAACGGATTGACCATCCAGTTGCCGGCCAGATAGGTCACGACATTGCCGTTGACGAATTCGTCACCCATGTTCTTGTACTGCGAACCGCCGGCCGCACCCCACATCTCTTTGGGGAAGCTGCCATTCTGCGTCCATGAATAGATATCGGCGATGTATTTTTTCGCCGCGTCGTCCGGGAAGCTGAACTTGCCGTCCTTCACATAGGTCGCGCCATAAGCAAAGGCGCCGCCGGAGAAGCGGTGACCGGAACGGTCCATGGTGAAGGGAATCTGCACGCCGGTCGCCTTGGCGACACGGGCGGAAGCCTCGACGATCTCGTTGAATTTCGCGGTCGGGCCGGGCAAGGGTTCCCCCGCCTGCTCGAACAGCGTCTTGTTGACGAAGGGCAGGTTCAGCGTCTGCGACGCCATGTAACCGTTGATCGACTGCGGATCGTTGACATTCGGCAGGCGAAGCTGGTTGAGGCTGGAACCGTGCAGCTTCGCGAAGGCTTCCGCATCCTTCATATAGGGGCGCATGTCGAGATAATAGGGCGCAAGCTGCCAGTCGGTGATCTTGGCGATATCAGGACCTTCGCCCACCGCCAGCTGCACCGGCAGCTGTTTGGAAACCGCGTCATAACCCGAAGACACAAAATTGATCTTCACACCCGGATTGGCCGTCTCGAACTCCTTGCTGAGTTCCGACATGCGCTGCACATAACCCTGGTCGTCATCCGTAAAAAGGAAAGTAATCGTGCGGGTCTCGGCCTGGGCCGTCGCAAGACCGGCGACAGAGGCTACCACAAGGGCGCTGACGCCCGAAAACAATTTCATCATGCTCATCCTCCCAATGAAAATATTTTCATAAATCGAACGGAAGCTCCTCTGCTTAATTCGATTTATAATGTTTTGCGGCTTGACAGAATAAACGTCAAGCTGTTTGTTTTATAGAAATCGCACAAATTGACGCAGAAAAGCGAAAACCGGTTTGTGAAAATAATTTCATAAAGATCGACGGGAGGCGATCCATTATGACGGATGGACCATTTGCGGCCAACGCGTCGCAGCCGACATATACCGTCGCAAACGGCGAAACGGTGACCGCCTGGATCGTCTCCGATCTGGTGGAGACGTCGTTTCCCGGCACCGCAGCCCCCGCCGAAGACCGTGTGAACTATCGCTTCATCAACGGTTTCGTGGATGTGGGCGACCTGCCCTGCCGCAAGGCCTTCCAGCAGACCATGATCGGCCGCGATATCGCACCCGATACCAGCTGGCCGGTATCGCACCTCAACCTGCCGGGCTCCAATCGCCGCGTCGAATTCACCGGTTTCTGGCACGTTCCCACCCATGTACAGCGCTGGCTGAAGGGCACCTTCCGCAGCGATGCGGCAAGACAGGCGCATTTTCGGCTGCGCACCTGCGGCGGCGTCCGCATCTGGGTAGGCGGCGTCGAACAGGTCCGTTTCGAACCTTTCATCCGCAATGTCGAAAGCAGCCGCGACGTCACGCTCGATCTCGCAGCCGGCGATAACGAGGTGCTGCTGCTCTGCGAGGATCTGGCGGAACGCGACATCATCTGGTTCTTCGAACTTGAGGTCGTCGACGCCGTGCCGCTGACCGTCGTGCTGCCCGTGCCGCTCGTCCGAGAAGAGACGAAGCGTCTCGCCGCGCTGGTGCGCGATGTTCGCCCGGCGCGGGACGTGTTTTCCGGCACAGCCCTCGAACTGGTCTTCGGGGCGGCACCCGCAAACGACCTGCCGGTGCACATTGCCGTCAAAAGCCATGGGCATGAGCGCGCTTCGCTTGCGGAAGTCGACACCGTGCTGAAGGCCGGGCAATCCTCGCTGACGATCCCTGAAACGACAGGGATTTCGGACGGATATCACGGTGTCAAAATCACCATGGGTTCGGGAGCGGGAACGGTAACCCGCGTCATCGACGCGGCGTTCATGCATGATATCGCGCCGGAAGCATCCGATGCCGGTATCAACGAGCGAAAAAAAGCCGCTCTCTCCTTCAGCGCCCGTTTCGGCGCCTGGCGCATCGGCCGGGCGCTGGCGATGGTCGCCACCGGCAGCGATGACATCGAGACGATCGGCGGTATCGTCGATGCGACGCTGCATTCCATTGATCGGCGGGAAGACTGCTCCGATTTCGTCATGATCCCGCTTCTGTGGCTGGTGCGCGCCTATGGGGACCGCCTGCCGGCCGAGATGCGGGCGCGGATCGACGCCTCGATTCTCGGCTATCGTTACTGGGTGGACGAACCGGGCAATGACGTCATGTGGTTCTGGAGCGAGAACCATGTTCTCTGCTTCCACACCAGCCAGTTATTGGCTGGCGAATATCTGCCGGATGCCGTATTCACCGCCTCCGGCCGCACCGGCAGAGAACAGGCGGCGCTGGCCACTGAGCGGCTGGAGCGCTGGTTCGACAGCGTCGAGGCGCATGGCCTCGCCGAATGGAATTCGGCCGCCTATTATCCGGTGGATTTCATCGGCCTTCTCGCCATCGAACATTGGGCGGGACCGGAGCTCGCCGCCCGCGCGCGCCACCAGATCGATCTCATCTTCGAAATGATCGCGTTGCACACGCTCGGCGGCGTTCCCTCCGGTTCGCAAGGGCGGGCTTATGACAAGGAGCTGCGCGCCGGGCCGCTGACGGAACTGGCGCCCTTTGCGCAGGTCGCCTTCGGTCAGGGCTGGCTGAACAATGGCGTTGCCTCGCTGCCGATGTTCTGCTGCGGCGATTACCTGCCACCGGCGCATCTCGCCTCCCTTTCCCAACTGACAGGCGGCCGCATGGTCGAGGCGCGTTATGCGCAGGGTCTGGAGCCCGGCAAGCTCGTGCTCTTCAAGAACGAGGCCGCCCAGCTTTCCACCGTTGTCGATCACAAGACCGGCCGCAAGGGCCATCAGCAGCACGTCATGGACATCAAGCTTGCCGGCCACCCGATGGCGCGGCTCTGGGTCAATCATCCGGGCGAAGACGATCCGTGGGGCACCCAGCGCCCCTCCTATTGGGCGGGAAGCGGCATCCTGCCGCGCGTGGCGCAACATCGCGATCTGGCGATGTTGATCTTCGATACGCAGGATCACCGCAACGACTGGACCCATGCCTATCTCGGCCGCGACGGGCTGGAGGAGGTGCTGGTGGAGGGCAACTGGCTCATCACCCGCTCGGGCCGAGGCTTTGCCGCGCTTTATGCGACGAACGGGCTTCAGCCCATCACCACCGGCGCCACCGCCAATCGCGAGATCAGATCGCCCGGCCGCCGCGCCGGCTGGGTCGGCATCATCGGCTGCGGGGATATGGAAGCCTTCTCCCGTTTTCGGGAAAAAATCCTCGCCACGCAGATCACCTTCGATGCCGAAAGCCGGCTGCTCTCGGTCACGCCGCCGGGCGGAGCTGAGCTTACCCTGACCTGGGACGGCGCATTCACCATTGGCGGGCAGGCCATGGCCTTCGACCACGGCCAGCCCCAGCCGGAAATCACCTTCGACAGTGCCGACCCCGCATCGGGCGGCGCGGCACAACCATTCTACTCCTAAGCGGAATTGACAGATGAACCAGCCAAGCATGGAAAAAGACACTCTCAGGACGACAATCGACAATGTCGCCGCCGCCTTCAGCCGCCTTAAGGGCATTCAGGAAGGTCTGGTCAGCGGCAGTTCCGATGGCAAGATCCAGTTCGATGAATGGGACTGGGAAGTGGGTGTCGGCCTTTACGGTTTCCTGCGCCGGGCGCTCGCCGCCAACGACCAGAAGGCATTGGATGACCTCGTGACATGGTACGGCTGGCAGATCGACCGTGGCCTGCCGCCGCGCCAGATCAACAGTTCCGCGCCGATGCTGCCGCTTGTCATCCTCACCGAACATGTCGACCGGCCGGATTTCCGCGCGCTGGTGGAAGACTGGGCCGACTGGCTGGTGCATCAATTGCCGAAAACCGAAGATGGCGGCTTCCAGCATGTCGTCAAGGAGCGGCTGAATGAGGGCGAACTCTGGGACGACACGCTGTTCATGGCATGTCTGTTCCTCGCCCGCGCCGGCGTCGTCTGCAAACGCCAGGACTGGATCGACGAGGCGGTCTACCAGTTCATGATCCATACGCGTTATCTGTCGGACCCCGTCACCGGGCTCTGGTATCACGGCTGGACCTTCAACGGACGTCATAATTTCGCTGACGCCTTCTGGGCGCGCGGCAATTCCTGGATCACCGTCGCCATTCCCGAGCTTTTCGAACTGGTGCCGACGCTTGGCGAAAAGGACAGGCGTTTCCTCGCCAATGTGCTGGCAAGCCAGGTGCGGTCGCTCAGGCAGTATCAGCGCGAGGACGGCATGTTCCACACGCTGCTCGATGACCCGACCTCGCCGGTGGAAACATCGGCGACGGCCGGCATCGCCTATGGCATTCTGCGCGGCATAGAGGCCGGCATTCTCGGCGAAGAAAACCGCCCGCATGCGGAGCGCGCGCTGAAGGCGGTGCTTGGCAATATCGACGATGAAGGCGTCGTCCACGGTGTCTCCGACGGCACGCCGATGGGCCACGATCTCGACTTCTACCGCCGCATTCCCAATCTGCCCACACCCTACGGGCAGGCGCTGACCATGCTGCTCCTGATCGACGTTTTTCTGAAAAGGCCAAAGGCATCGTGAGCATCATGAACATCAGTCAGGACATCACAGTCGCGGCGGGTGGCCTCGATGCCACGGCGGCCATCCAGCAGGCTATCGACAGCGTTTCAGCCGCAGGCGGCGGGCGCGTGTCTCTCTCGGCCGGGCGTCATGTCAGCGCCGGCCTCCATCTCAAAAGCGGCGTGGAACTGCACCTTGCCGAAGATGCGGTGCTTGCCCCCGTTTCCGATTACGACGCCTATGCCCTCACCCGGGTTTCGGTGATTGCCGAAGACTCCGATCGCGGCATGATCATCGCCAGGGGGGCGCATGACATCGCCGTCACCGGCCCCGGCCGTATCGAGGCTGGCGGTGAAAACTTCATCGTCGGCGACGACAAGGCCATGGGCACCTATGTCCCGGCGAAAAAGCGCCCACGCGTGATGGTGCTGGAAAGCTGCCACAACGTGCGCCTCGAAAACCTCTCCGTCAGTGGTTCGCCGATGTGGACGCTGCATATGGTCGATTGCGAAAACCTTCATTTCCGCAATCTGCGCATCGAAAACGACCGCCGCCTGCCCAATACCGATGGCGTTGTGCTCGATGCCTGCCGGCGCGCCCTGATCGAGGATTGCTTCATCTCGACCGCCGATGACGGCATCTGCCTGAAGACCAGCGCCGGGCCGGACGGCAAGGCCGTCGGAGCCTGCGCCGATATC
Organism: Agrobacterium sp. ST15.13.015; assembly: GCF_027871645.1. Lineage (NCBI taxonomy): Bacteria > Pseudomonadati > Pseudomonadota > Alphaproteobacteria > Hyphomicrobiales > Rhizobiaceae > Agrobacterium > Agrobacterium sp. ST15.13.015. Next base: position 69,909 of record NZ_JAQAHF010000006.1, on the reverse strand, counting down.
ACCGTTCGCCGCTGCACCGTTTCCAGCATGAGCTGCGCGCTGAAGCTCGGCACGGAATCCTTCGGCGATTTCACCGATGTCGTGTTCGAGGATTGCAAAATCGTCCAGTCCAATCGCGGCGTCGGCCTGTTTTCCCGCGATGGCGGCGCGATGCGCAACATCCGCTTTTCACGTATCGAGACCGAATGCCACGAAACGCCGGGCGGCTTCTGGGGTTCGGGCGAAGCGGTCACCGTGACCGTCGTCGACCGCCGCCCCGAGCGTCAGGCCGGCAGCGTCGACAATCTGGTCGTGGAAGACTTGAGCGGCTCCATGGAAGGCGCGATCAACCTCGTCGCCACATCGAAGGCCGGCATTCACAATGTCCGGTTGGAGCGCATCACGCTGTCGCAGCAACCCGGCAAGCTCGGCACCGGCCTGCAATACGATCTGCGCCCAACCCATGCGGATATTGCGCCAAGCCCCCATGCCGCCGGCCGCGCCAATGCCTGGACGCAGGATGCTGAGGGCAGGATCGTCGGAATGGAGGATTATCCCGGCGGAATGCCGGCGGTCTATCTTGTCGGCGTGGAAGGATTTGCGGCCCGCGATGTCGCCATCAAAAGAACGACGCCCTTGCCCGAGGGCTGGAACAGCCAAGAGATCGTCGCGACGACGAACTTGTCCGAAGGGAGCAGGTGATGGGAAGTCTGAAACTCGAAAACCTCAATAAAGCGTTCGGCGCCGTTCATGTGCTGCATGACATCGATCTTCAGATCGAGAACGGCGAATTCGTCGTTTTCGTTGGCCCTTCGGGCTGCGGAAAATCGACGCTGCTGCGCATCATCGCCGGTCTCGAGGACGTCACCTCCGGCACAATCGGCATTGGCGGGCGCGATGTCAGCGCGCTGTCGCCGGCCGAGCGCAAGATCGCCATGGTCTTCCAGTCCTATGCGCTTTATCCGCATATGAGCGTGCGCAAGAACCTTGCCTTCGGTCTCGAAAACCTGCGTTTCAAGCGGGCGGAAATCGAAAGCCGCATCAACGAGGCGGCGCGTATGCTCGCCATCGAGCCCTATCTCGACCGCAAGCCGAAACAGCTTTCCGGCGGCCAGCGCCAGCGCGTCGCCATCGGTCGCGCCATCGTGCGCGAGCCGGATATTTTCCTGTTCGATGAGCCGCTATCGAACCTCGACGCGGCGCTGCGCGTGCAGACGCGCGCCGAAATTACCCGCCTGCACCGCGATATCAAGACGACGATGATCTATGTCACCCACGATCAGGTGGAAGCCATGACCATGGCCGACAAGATCGTGGTGCTGCGCGCCGGGCGCATCGAGCAGGTGGGCAGCCCGCTTGAGCTTTTCGACAATCCGCGCAATCTCTTCGTCGCCGGTTTCCTCGGCTCGCCGCGCATGAACATGCTGAAGGGCACGATCACCAAGGGCAGCGACGGTAGCATCGCCATCGACGCCGGCTACGGTGTGTCCCTGCCCTGCCTTGTCGATCCGGCAGCCGTCAGCTCCGGGCAGGCGGTTCTCGCGGGCATCCGCCCCTCGCATTTCACCATCTCCGACAATGCCGGCCTGCCCCTCGAGGTGCAGTATCACGAAAGTCTCGGCACCGAGACCTATCTCTACGGCAATCTCCAGGGCGAGAAAGAGCAGATCATCGTGCATCAGGCGGGCCATTTCGCCCCCGCTTCCGGCTCGGTGCTGAGGATCATGCCGGCACGGGAAAAGGTGCATGTCTTCGATCCCGCCACCGAACTGGCGTTGCCGCGCCTGAACAGCGAAGGGAGAGGTTAGCATGGCCAATCCGACGCTTGCGAGACTGTCCGACCGTGCGCTCGATGCCGTGATGGCGATTGCCGAAGTGCCGCTCAACTTCATCGAGCGGCTGATCGGCAAAAGGCGCATGCCCTATATTTTCCTGATGCCGAACCTCGTTCTCTTCGGCATCTTCACCTTCCTGCCAATTGCCATTGCCGTCGGTTACGCCTTCACCGGCGGCACCGAACTTCTCATCACCGACCGCCCCTTCGTCGGGCTGGAAAATTTCGGCAAGCTGCTGGATTGCCAGAGCTACATGGACCCCGGAAGCTGCCGGGAATCGCTGTTCTGGACCGCGATCTGGAACACGCTGTGGTTCGTCGGCTTCAACGTCGTCGCCACGCTGCTGGTCGCGCTCATCACCGCCCTCATCCTCAACCGGGCGATTGCCGCGCGCGGTTTCTTCCGCGCCATGTTCTTTTATCCGGTCCTGCTGTCGCCCGTCGTCATCGGCCTCATCTGGAAATGGTTCCTCGACCGCAACGGCCTGCTCAACGCCTTTTTCCAGATGCTCGGCGTGCCGCCGGAAATCTTCCTGCTGGATGTCGGCTGGTCGCGTTTCTTCGTCGTGGTGGTCTCGGTCTGGTTCCACATGGGCTTTTATACGCTGATCCTGCTGGCCGGCCTTCAGGCCATCCCGAAGGACCTTTATGAAGCCGCCGCCATCGACGCCGCCTCGCCCCGGCGCACGCTTTTCCGCATCACCCTGCCGCTTCTCGGCCCCAACCTGCTCGTCGTGCTCATCCTCCTGATGATCCGCTCGGTGCAAATCTTTGATGAGGCATGGGTTCTGACCAATGGCGGCGGGCCGGGCACGGCCAATACATTCGTCGTGCAATATATCTACCAGATGGCCTTCGGCAGCGATCTGAGGCTGTTCGGCCTTGCGTCCGCCGCATCGGTTCTGATGGGCCTTGTGCTTCTCGCGCTGACGCTCGTGCAACTGCGCCTCGGCAAAAAGATGGAGTCCTGACCATGTCCAACGCCGTCTCCTTCCTCACGCGCACCCGCCGCCCCGGCCGGATCGGTCTCACCGATATCCTGTCATGGGTCTGGCTCATCGGCGGCACGCTCGCCGTCCTCATCCCGGTCGTCTGGGCCGCCATGTCATCGCTGAAACCGGAAGCCGAAATCACCCGGTTTCCGCCGAGCCTTCTGCCGCGCGCCGCCGTGCAGGTGGACGTGCAGGGTTACGACAAGCCGCTCAGCCTCTGGAAAGCCCCCATCGACGGCATGGAGCGGGAAATGGCCATGGTCCGCCGCATCGGCCTGAAAGCCCAGATGGTCGACCCCGCCAATCCCGGCCCACCGGTCAGCGTCGATACGCGGGAAATAACACCCGTCCAGAAACTGACTATCGCGACGGAGAACTTCACCGATCCGCTCACCCGCTTCAGCTTCCTGACCTTCCTCAAGAACTCGGTCTTCGTCACCTTCGTCGCAACCGTCCTGACGCTGATCGTCAATGCCATGGCCGCCTTTGCGCTGTCGAAGTACCGCTTCCGCGGCGAGAAGGCGATCTTCGTGCTGATCATCTCCACCCTAATGATCCCGCTCACCGTCGTCATGGTGCCGGCCTATCTCGTCATCGTCGGCGTCGGCCTCGTCGACAATCTCTGGGGCGTCATCATCCCGACGGTTGCGACGCCGACCGGCGTGTTCCTGCTCCGGCAATATATGCTGACCATCCCGGACGAGCTGATCGAGGCGGCCCGCGTCGATGCGGCAAGCGAATTCCGCATCTTCTGGCGCATCATCCTGCCGCTGACGGCCCCGGCGCTCGCGGTTCTCGCCATCTTCTCGGTGCTCTGGCGCTGGAACGACTTCCTCTGGCCGCTGATCGTTCTCAGCAGCCGTGAAAACTTCACGCTGCAGGTGGGGCTGAACGCCTTCCAGGGCGAGTTCTCGGTGCAATGGCACTATATCCTCGCCATGACCTTCCTCAGCCTGGCACCTGTCACCGTCGTCTTCCTGTTCCTGCAGCGCTACATAACGACAGGCATTGCCGGCACGGGCATGAAGTGACGTGGGGTTTGAGGATGCTCGCTTTGAAGCATAGCCGCATCGACTGTTGGATGATGTGGTACCGAGACCTCTCCACCCCGTCATACCGGCCTTGAGCCGGTATCCAGCCAGCCCAAGTCCTTGGGCTGAAAGGGTCTCTCCGCCGCGCAGACGCGCGTCGGCTGGATGCCGGATCAAGTCCGGCATGACGGCGAGAAAATTAGCCGCCCAACAGGCACTCTGCCACCACCCCGCAGAGACGACCTATGATCCTACTTCGGCGGCGGCGCGATGCTGCCCCTTAACACCAGCCGACAACCGAGTTCCAGCCGGTGCGCCGGGCGGGTGGGATCGGCCGCCACAAGCCGCTGCTCCAGCAGCGCGAGCGCCGCGCCGCCCAGCCTGTCGGCGGGCAACTGGATGGTGCTGAGCGGCGGGGCACTGAAGGCCGCCGGCATGATATCGTCAAACCCCAATACCGAAACATCGTCCGGCACCCGGATTCCGGCCTCGGTCAGGGCCTTCAGACAACCGAGCGCCAGATTATCGGCGGCGCAGAAGATCGCCGTGGCATTTCTGAGCGGTTTTTCCTCGGCCAGCAGGCGGCGGATGGCGGCCTCACCCCATTCCGGCTCATAGCTCTCCACCTCGATGACCATATCGGCGGGAACAGTGAGACCCGCCGCGAGATACGCGTCGCTATAACCGTCATATCGGCGGCGGATCGTCGTGCGCCCTTTCCAGGTAATATGCAGAATATTGCGATGCCCGAGGGAGAGCAGATGTTCGATACCGAGCCGCGCACCAAAACGGTTCTCGGCGGTCACCGTATCGACGATCATGGCCGGGTCCTCGCCATTGATCAGCACCACCGGCCGCGCAAGCGCAGACAGCGCCTCGACCAGTTGCGGCCTGTCATCGTTCAGGATCACGATACCATCGACATTGTCGGCATCCGCCGCCGCCGCCACCGCAACCGGGTCAAGCCTGCTCGTTGTGCTGACATAGGGAACGATGCGAATGCCGCGCCGCTCGCATTCACGCCGGAAGCCGTTCAGCATGGTCCAGCTGACCATGTTGAGATCGCTCTGCGGTGCGGCATCATTGGTCATGGCCAGAAGCACGACACGCAAAGTAGCGATCGTCGCCTTCTGCCGCCGGTTTTCGAGATAACCGAGCGTGCGGGCCGCCTCCAGCACCCGCTCACGAACCTGCGTGGTCAAGGGCGCCGTGCCGTTGATGGCGTGCGAAGCCGTGCTCAGCGAAACATTCGCCTCCCGCGCCACGTCCTTAAGCGTCGTTTTCCTGTCTATTTTCATAAAGGGGAAATTCAACCACTCTACTTCGGACGGTGCGGGCAGAAAGCCTGCCTCGCGCAGTCGATCTGAAGAATACCCGTGCCTGTTTGCTGCTCTCTCGTCGCTCGAAGACTACAGCATCATCCGTAAATGCGGAATTGATTTCTCTGGGTTTTTAATCCCTCGCAAGAAACGCCGCCCGCAGCGAACCGCGGGCGGCGAGGCGGTCAGAGCGCCTGGGAGATATGGTCGATGCTGCTCTTTACGGCAGCGGCCGGATCCTTCAGCTCGTGCACTTCCGTCGCGAAGGGTTCGAAGCTGTAAGGTCCCTTGTAACCGGCCGCCTCGAGTGTCCTGATCTGGGCGATATTCTCCAGCCGGTCGCCGCCATCCACCAGAACGCGGTGGGCGTCGAGCATGTCGGCTACGGAGACGGCAGGATCGATCACGCCGGAAATATGCACGAGGCCGGTGCGTTCGGGGAAGAACTCCGTCTCGCCCGCAAGATGGTGGTGGAAGGTGTCGTGCACCAGCCTGTAGACATCGCCGCCACCGGCCGCATCGATGGCCCTGATCGCTTCGGCCTTGGTGCGCATCGAAGAGACCGGGAAACCGAGCGGCTCGACGAAGCCGATCAGGCCGCGTTCCTTAAGGATCGGCTTCATGGCCTTCAGCGCCGTGACGAGATCGTCAAAGGACACCGGCGTACCGTCGTTGAGCGGGCACATGACCAGCGCTTTCGCACCGCTTGCCGCCGCATAATCGGCCATGGCGACGGCCCGCGCAGGCAGGTCGCCCGACCAGACGTTGAAGGGATAAAGCGCATTGATCGAGATAATCGTCACACCGGCCTTTTCGGCCGCCGCCTTTACCTCGGCCGGATCCACCGTGCCGACGATATCAGGCAGGTCGTTGCGGATTTCGACTTCTGTCAGGCCGAGTTCGCGGGCCGTCGCAAAGAACGCCTCGAGGGAAAGCTTCGGCGCGGTAATGTGGTTGATGGCAAAACGCATGAAAGACCTCACTGATAAAGGGCGGGACGGGCAGGAAGCTTGATTTCAACTGCTGCCCCGTCCGTTTCCTGCGCGGCCACGCAGGCGTCGGAGGTGACGGCGGCCACGTAGCCGTCCCATGCGTTGGGTCCCGATGCCGTGCCCTTCGCCGCCGCATGGATGAAGTCCTGCAATTCCACATCGTAGCTGGCGATGAAGCGGTCTTTCCAGTCGGTCAGGATATCGTTCTGCAGCTTGGCGCCAAGGCGGGTCTGCACCGACATCGGCTCCGGCAGGCTGGCAATGCCGTCCTCGCCCACCACCTGGCACTGGATATCGTAGCCATAATGGCAATTGACGAAGATTTCGACGTCGATGATCGTGCCCTTCGCCGTTTCCAGAATGACGATCTGCGGGTCCTTCAGCCGCGCATGGCTTCTGGCCGCCGAACGGGGAAAGAGAACCCGCGCCGAAACATAGTCATCGTCGAGCAGCCAGCGCAGCACGTCGATCTCATGGATCATCGTGTCATGGATCGCCATGGGCGTGACATATTGCTCCGGAACCGCGGGATTGCGGTGGGCGGCGTGCACCATGATCGGCGCGCCGATCCTGCTATCGACGGCCTGTTTCAGCGCCACGTAACCGGCGTCATATCGGCGCATGAAGCCCACCTGAACCAGCCGCCTGCCATGCGCCACCTCGGCGTCGACGATGCGTCTTGCGCCTTCCGCCGTTGTTGCCAGCGGTTTTTCGCAAAAGCACGGCTTGCCGGCGGCGATTGCCGCCAGCACATATTGCTCATGGGTTGCGCCCCATGAGGTGACGAGCACGGCATCCACATCCGGCGATGCGATCAGCTCTTCACCGGTGGCGAAAACGACGGCATCCGGGGCGATGTCGTTTTTGACCGCCTCGGCCGAGGCGCGGTTGACGTCGCTCAGCGCAACGATCTTCGCGCCGCCCAGAACCTTGTTGATACGGCGAGCGTGATCACGCCCGATTGCGCCGGTGCCGACGACACCAATTCTGACAGTCATTTGAAAAACCTCATTTCCAGTATTTGGCGACGTATCGCCGGGTTTCGCTGAGCATGAACCGCGCGCTTTCATCGACACGATCTTCCCAGGCAAACACGCAGTTCGAGAGCACGCCGTCGAATTTCATGTCGGCGAGCGTCGCAAAGAAGGTTTCCCAGTCGATCTCGCCCTGGCCGAAATCGGTGTGCTGGTGCACCCTGACCTTGGAACCGGGGGGATTAACGATGTAGCGCAGCTGCGACGACTTGTTGTGGTCATAGGTATCGGCAAGGCGCACATGCACCAGATGGCCCTCGGTGGCACGCAGGTTAGCCACCATGTCTGGCCCGTAAAAGAACGTGTGCGGCGCGATGAAGGAGGCCTTTACCGCCTTGGAATTGATGGTCTTGATGATGTCGATGGCCGGCGCGATCTCCTCGATCCAGTCTTCTGGATGGGCCTCCAGCGACAGCACCAGACCTTCCCGTTCAAGGATCGGCACCAGAATATCCATGGCGCGGAAGAACTGCGCTTCGCAGGTTTCCGGCCGATGCAGGCCGGAACGGTCGTTAAGGCTGCGATCCGGCGAACCGCCGCGGCCGAATTCCGAAACGAACATCGGGCATTCCATCTCAACGGCAATCTCGATGGCGCGTTTCCAGTTGTCGATCGCGACCTCCCATTCGTCCGGATAGGGGCTTGCCCAGCGATACATGGGCTGCAGCGTCGCAAGGCCGACACCATGGTCCTTCAGCGCCTTTTTGAATTCGGCGACGCGTTCGGGATAGACCTTCGGCCGGGTCCACCAGGAGAGGAAATCCGGACGGGGTGAAAGTTCGACGTAATCATAACCGAGTTCGGCAACCTTGCGGCAGGTCTCGGCCAGCGAAAGGTGTCGGAACATGTGGGGATCGAGCGTATGTTTCATGGCTGTTTCCAGTGGAGTGATAGATGGACCGGGTCGAAGCCCCCGCTTATTTGGCGTAGGCGGACATGTTTTCCGGGGTCACGAGTTCAAAGGGCACCCAAAGCGTCTTCTCGGTGCCTTGCCCGGCAGCGGCCTTCACCGCCGTCTGAACCGAGACCTCGCCTTGCTTCGTCGCATTCTGGTAGACGGTGATATCGAGGTCGCCGGCCTGCATGGCGGCAAGGCCGTCCGGCGTGGCGTCGATGCCGGCGATGACCACATCCTTCATGGAAACGCCCGCCGCCTTCAGCGCCTGCGCGGCGCCGATCGCCATTTCATCATTATTGGCGATGACGGCATCGAACTGGATGCCCGCCGTCAGCCAGGAGGAAACGAGATCCTGCGCCTGCGTGCGGCTCCAATTCGCCGTCTGCTTTTCGAGGATTTCGATCTTGCAGTCCGGCCGGGCAAACACCGTTTCCACATCCTTGGTGCGCACCAGCGCCGCATGGTTTTCCAAAGGTCCCATCAGGATCACGGCCTTGCCCTTGCCGCCCATCAGCTTGCAGGCGGCTTCCGCCTCCATCGTGCCGGAATCGAGTTCGTTGGAACCGACGAAGGCCGTGCCGTCAGGCAGGCCGGTTTCCAGTTCTGCCGGCGGATGATTGACATAAACGAGCGGGATTTTTGCGGCGGATGCGGCCTTGGTGATCGCCGAGGTGGCATCGCCATCCACGGCATTGACGATGATCGCATCGACACCATTGGCGATGAAATTCTGCACCTGATTGAGCTGTTTCGAAGGATCGAGCTGGGCGTCCTCCACCAGAAGCTCGATGTTCTTGTCACGCCCGGCCTCAGCCCTGATGCCGTTCAGCAAAATCGTCAGGAACGGATTGTCGAACGAAGTCATGGAGACCGCAACACGGGTCTCGGCAAGGGCAGGCGTTGCGAAAATGCAGAGCGCAGTCGCCATCAACAGGTTTTTCAAAGTCTTTCCTCCCGCGGAAAACCTCCGCTGGTTCAATCGCACTGATATCGCTGAAGCCGGAATATCCTCCCCCCGCCTCCAGCGTCTTCGGTCTGTCACGTTGTTCTCAGGTCCGAACGGCCTCAGTTCTTGGCCTGATAGTCCTTGAGGTTTGCGGGTGTGACCAGTTCGAAGGGTACGAAAACCTTCTTGTCCACCGCATCCCCCTTTGCCAGTTTCAGCGCCGTATCAACCGCGCCCTTGCCTTGCCCTGCGGCATTCTGGAAAACGCTCACATCCAGCTCACCCGCCGCCATGGCGGCAAGCGCGTCCTGCGTGGCGTCGATGCCGGCGATGATGACGCTGTCCATCGACCGGCCTGCCGCCTTCAGCGACTGGATGGCGCCGATGGCCATTTCGTCATTGTTGGAAATCACCGCATCGAACTGGACCCCGGCCGAAAGCCAGTTGGTCATCAGGTCCGAGCCTTGCGTGCGCGACCAGTTGGCGGATTGCTCCTCGACAAGCTTGATGAAGCTGCAATCGGGCGTCGCCACCACATCCTTGATATCCTGCGTGCGCATGCGGGCCGCCTGGTTGGAAAGCTCGCCCATCATCACCACCGCCTTCGCTTCCGCCTTGCCGGCGGCCTTCAGCAGGCGGCAGACTTCCTGCGTCTGCAGGGTGCCGGACTGCTTTTCATCGGAGGCAACGAAGGCCTGTTTTTCCGGCAGGCTGTCGAGGTTGACCGGCTGGCGGTTGACATAAACGAGCGGAATGCCGGCGGCAGCGGCAGCCTGCGAAAGCGCCACGGTCGCATCCGTATCCACCGGGTTGACGATGATGGCGTCGACGCCGGCGGCGACGAAGTTCTGCACCTGGCTCAACTGCTTGCCGACATCGTTCTGCGCATCCTCGATCTGCAGCGAAACGCCGCTCATGCCCTTGGAATAATCGATCATGCCGTTGCGCAGCACGGTCAGGAAATTATCGTCGAACAGGGCCATCGAAACGCCGATGGTTTCCGCCGAGGCGGTCGTCGCCAGCATGGTGGCGAGCGCTGCAATCGCGAAATGTCTTTTCATGTCGTTCTCCTCCAAAACCCTTGAAAAGAACCGGCTGCACGGTCCAGCGCCCATCGCGCCGCCACCGTTTGCCGGCAAAAAGTACCCGTCGCCGCGAAGACAAGTCCGCAGCCTGAAGCAATCAGAAACATCGTTATTATCGTGGATCAGCCTCCTGCCCGCTCCACACGCAGGCAAGATTTCCCAGTCCCGGCCCGGCGTCAACGGGTCAGCGGCAACCGAAACCATCAAGGCTGATAGAAAGAGACGCCGAATTTATGATAGAATCTATCAAACCATCAAAGGCTTTCAGGAACCCACAGATGGGCGGGTACAAACCGCTGTCCCGGCGTTTCCGCCATGCCATGTTCGATGCTGTGAACCATGGTGGCGATGAGGTCCGTGCATAATTCACGGAGCGGCGTCTGGAATATGCCGCTGATACGCTTTTCCAGCAGCGCCTGACGGGATTCGGGCGTCAGTTCATTCACAAGACAGACGATGGCCTCCTGCCGGTTTTCCTGCTGCAGGGCCTCGATGACGCCTTCCATGCCGCCGCCGATGCAATAGATGCCGACCAGATCCTTGTGCTTGGCGATGGTGTCCATCACCAGCTCATAGGTCAGCCGCCGGGTTTCCAGCGTGATCAGCGCATCCATCACCTCGAATTCCGGCGCATATTCCCGCATATAGCTGCGAAAGCCGGTTTCGCGCAGCGAGTGACCGTGAAAACGGTGGCCGCCGAGCAGCAAAAGCACCTTGCCCCTGCTGCGCGCCAACCGAGAGATCATCCAGGCCGCCGTGCGCCCGACTTTCATGTTGTTGGCGCCGAGATAAGCTTCCCGCACCCCCTGCGCGAAATCCGAAAGCAGCGAAAATGTCGGAATGCCCTTCGCCTTCAGGGCCTCGACGGCGGCGGTGACATCGTGATGGTCCGGCCCCGTGGCCGCCACGGCCTGCACGCGGCCCTTCATGCCCGCCAGAAGGGCCGCAAGCTCGCTCGGCTCGCCCGACTGGGCAAATTCGATGCGCAGATTGAGATGGCGATCCCGGACGTTGCGCGCCGCAAGCTCCAGCTCGTCGGCGAAGGTCTGGTAGAAGGCGTGCCGTTCCTTGCGCAGGATGATGCCGAGACTATAGGAGGGCAGATCGGCCAGCATGCGCTGGCGAATGATGTTGGTGGCATGGAAACCGATCTTCTCCGCCGCCTCGAACACCCGCCGGGAGGTTTCCTCCCGCACCGGCAGGCGACCGTTCAGCACCCGGTCGACGGTGGCGACGCTGACACCGGCGGCTGTCGCAACATCTGTGATGGTCGGACGTTTCATGCGGGCACCCCGTAGACGGAAAGATTCCTGTCATATCTCGCAAAACATGTCACGGATTATGATGGAATCCAACATGTGCAGGAGGATTTCGTTAGGGAAGGCTATGGAGGTGAATATCAGGCAGGCGCGCCATTTGCGAGATCGGCATTTTAAAATGCCGTTGCCTCCCTCATCTCTGTGCTTGTCACAGAGATCCAGCCAGCCCAAGTCCTTGGGCTGAAAAGACCCTCTGCGCCGCGCAGACGCGCGCCGGCTAGATTCCTGTGACAAGCACAGGAATGAGGGGGCTGGGATGTGTCAGAGCGAAAAATCACCTGCCGAGTAACCTGAATGGCCACTGTCACACGTAAGGAAGCTGCGGCAGCGGGCATTCGTACCGTTTTACGGCGGCATTCGCAACGTTTTGGCGATGCCGAATGCCGCCAGACAATCAGACCCGTTCCAGCGCCACGGCTATACCCTGCCCGACGCCGATGCACATGGTGGCGAGGGCAAGACGCTTGCCGGTCAGCGAAAGTTCGAGCGCCGCCGTGCCGGCAATGCGCGCGCCGGACATGCCGAGCGGATGGCCGAGCGCGATGGCGCCGCCATTGGCATTCACCCGCGCATCGTCATCCGCAATGCCGAGCTGCCTCAGCGTCGCAAGGCCCTGGCTGGCGAAAGCCTCATTCAGCTCGATTACGTCGAGCTGCTCCTGCTTCAGCCCGAGCCGGGCCAGCAGCTTCGCGGATGCTGGGGCCGGACCGATGCCCATGACGCGCGGCGGCACACCGGCGGCGGCACCGCCGAGAATGCGGGCAATCGGCGTCAGCCCGTATTTTTTCGCAGCTTCCGCCGATGCGACGATGAGTGCGGCCGCGCCGTCATTGACGCCGGACGCATTGCCCGCCGTCACCGTCGCGCCCTCGCGCCTGTTGACCGGCTTCAGCTTCGCCAGCGCTTCAAGGCTCGTGGCGCGCGGGTGTTCATCCTTCGATACCACCAGCGGATCGCCCTTGCGCTGCGGGATGGTCACGGACACGATTTCCCTGTCAAGACGACCATTGGCCTGCGCGTCAGCCGCCTTCTGCTGGCTGCGAACGGCGAAGGCGTCCTGATCCTCACGGGAGACCTGATAGTCAATGGCGACGTTATCACCGGTTTCCGGCATGGAATCGACGCCATATTGCGCCTTCATCAGCGGGTTGACGAAACGCCAGCCGATGGTGGTGTCGTAGATTTCGGCATTGCGCGAAAAGGCGCTCTCCGCCTTCGGCAGAACGAAGGGCGCTCGGCTCATGCTTTCCACGCCGCCGGCGATCATCAATTCCGCCTCGCCCGATTTCACGGCGCGGGCGGCTGCGATGAGGGCATCCATGCCCGAACCGCACAGCCGGTTGATCGTCGTTCCGGTCACCGAAACCGGCAGGCCGGCGAGCAGCAGCGACATGCGTGCGACGTTGCGGTTATCCTCACCCGCCTGGTTGGCGCAACCGAAGATCACATCCTCGACGGCTTCCCAGTCGACGGAAGGGTTGCGCTCGACAAGCGCCTTGAGCGGCACCGCGCCGAGATCGTCGGCCCGCACCGAAGAAAGCGCGCCGCCGAAGCGGCCGATGGGCGTGCGGATATAGTCGCAGATGAATGCGTCGGTCATCGGTTTTTCCTCAAAGTTCCGGGGCGACGAGATCGGCAACCTCGCCATCGACCGCCAAAGGCGCGCCGGTCATGGCCTGCAATTCATCGAAGGTCATCGCCGGCAGTTTTTCACGCAGCACGAAACGGCCATCCACCACGTCAATGACAGCATGGCTGGTATAAATGCGGGTGATGCAGCCAACGCCGGTCAGCGGAAAAGCGCATTTTTCAACGAGCTTCGGTTCGCCGTTCTTGGTCACATGTTCGGTGATGACGAAGACCTGCTTGGCGCCATGCACAAGATCCATGGCGCCGCCGACGGCCGGCACGCCCTTGGAGCCAACGCGCCAATTGGCGAGATCGCCATTCTGCGCCACCTGATAGGCTCCGAGGATCGCCACATCCAGATGCCCGCCGCGCACCATGGCGAAGCTGTCGGCATGGTGGAAGAAGGCCGCACCCGGCTTCAGCGTCACGGCCTTCTTGCCGGCATTGATAAGGTTCCAGTCCTCTTCGCCTTCCGGCGGCGCTTCGCCAAAATTCAGGATACCGTTTTCGGTATGGAAGATCGCCTGACGGCCGGGCGGCTGGTAGCGCGCCACCATTTCCGGAAAGCCGATGCCGAGGTTGACGTAAGCGCCGTCTTCGATGTCCTGCGCCGCGCGCCATGCGATCTGGGCGTTGGAAAGCTTGATGTCTTCGCGGGTGTCGATGGTCTGGGTCATGCGTAGGCTACTCCCGCGCGAATGAGAACTTCTTCCTGTTGGGGATCGGGGATTTCCACGACGCCGTTCACGAAAATGCCGGGCGTGACGACATGCTCCGGATCGATCTCCCCGGCGGCCACGATCTTCGAGACCTGCGCGATGGTGGTCTTTGCGGCCATGCACATCAGCGGGTTAAAATTGCGGCCCGCCTTGTTGTAGGTGAGGTTGCCATAGGTATCGCCAAGCTCGGCCTTGACGATGGCGAAATCGGCTTTCAGCCAGCGTTCCTGCACGTAGGACCGGCCGTCGAATTCCGCGATGACCTTGCCTTCAGCCAGTTCCGTGCCGAAGCCGGTGGGGGTGTAGAAGGCCGGAATGCCGGCACCGCCGGCGCGGATGCGCTCGGCAAGCGTGCCCTGCGGCACCAGTTCCAGCTCGATTTCGCCGGCCAGATACCGGTCGGTGAAAGCGCGCGGATCGGAAGAGCGCGGGAAGGAGCAGATCATCTTTTTGACCATGCCGGCGTCGATCATCGCGGCGATGCCGATGCGGCCGTTGCCGGCATTGTTGTTGATGACCGTCAGGTTCTTCGGGCCCCTGTCGATCAGCGCATGGATCAGTTCGATGGGCGCGCCGGAGCCGCCGAAACCGCCGATCATGATCGTCGCACCGTCACCGATGCCGGAAAGCGCCTCTTCCGCGCTCTTGATTGTCTTGTCCATTAAAACCTCCATCCAGCCGGACGGATGGAACCCGCAAGGCTGCCTGAGCACGAGGTAAATCCGAAACCGCCTCGACGGCAAGGATTTTGTGCGTTATATGATTTTTGTTCGTATATCGCACAAATGGAGCCTCAACATGGCCGTCAGCGAAAGAGACATGATGGGCGGTCTCGCCAAGGGATTGCGGGTGATCGAGGCCTTCAGCGCCGAGCGGCCGCGACTGTCGATTTCCGATGCCGCCGAGATTGCCGGGCTGGACCGCGCCACGACGCGGCGCTGCCTGCTGACGCTTTCGGAACTCGGTTATGCCGCTTATGACGGCAAGTTCTTTACCGTGACGCCGAAGGTGCTGCGCCTCGGCACCGGCTGTCTTGCCACCATGCCGCTGCCGCGCATCGTGCAGCCGCTGCTCGACCGCCTTTCCGAAGAGATCGGACAGAGCACCTCCGTTTCCATTCTGGATGAGACCGAGATCGTTTATGTGGCCCGCGCCGCGCAGCAGCGGGTGATGTCGATTGCGCTGATGCCGGGTTCGCGCCTGCCCGCCTATTGCACCTCCATGGGCCGGGTTCTTCTTTCGGCGCAGACTGCCGAGCGGCAGCGCGACATTCTCGAAGCCTCGAGGCTGGTCGGCCGTACGGAAAAGACCATTACCAGCATGGACGCTCTGCTCGCCGAAATCGAGGCCACCGGCCATCGCGGTTATGCGCTGATCGATCAGGAGGTGGAGATCGGCCTTCGCTCCATTGCAGTGCCGCTGAAAACCATGCGCGGGCAGACGGTGGCCGCCCTCAATGTCGGGCTTGCCGCCTCGGTCGCCTCGATGGAAGACCTCGTGGAGCGATACCTGCCCGCGCTTCTTGCCGTTCAGCGGGAACTGGCAAGAATGCTCGTCTGAAGCGGCACCTGCCGCGCCCCGGAATCCCCCATTTTCCGCTGCTCCGCCAGCCGCCAGGCGCGCGGGGTCATGCCGGTCTCGTGCTTGAAGAACCGGTTGAAATAGGCCGGATCGGCAAAACCCAGCCCCTCCGCAATCATCTGCACGCTGGAAACGGTAAAGATCAGCTCCTGCTGGGCGATCTCGATCTGACGTTTGGCGATCAGCCGCTGCAGGCTGAGGCCGGAAACGGAGCGGACCAGACGGTTGAGATGCGTCTCGGAAAGACCGAGCTTCTTCGCATAAAACTCCGCCTTTTGCGGCTCGCGAATATGGCGTGCAATCAGTGACAGCAAAAGTTCGAAACGCTGCTCCGCTAAACCTTCGCCGGTGCCTTCCATGAGCGGCCGCGCCGCCCGCGCCAGAAGCGCCGTCACGATGGCCAGTTGACCTTCGATGATGGCATCCCGGCCCGTCTCGCGTGTTTCATATTCGGCGGAAATCTGTTCGAACCCGCTGCGCAGACGTTCGCCATCGGTAAAATCCCGCAACGGCAACAGGACAGGCCGCTGGAAATTCCGCAGCAGCAGCGCTTGCACCGAGGCCGGCAGGGCGCCCGGCAGCACGGTAACGATCACCCCGCCAATATCGCGCGAAAACCGAAATCCGTGCTCAAACCCCGGCGGCACGACAATGGCGACCGGCGGGCGGATCGCCTCGATGCGGCCATCCAGCAGCGCATCGCCCTCGCCGCCCCAAATGTACAAGATTTGCTGAAACGCAGCGTGACGGTGCAGGCCGATTTCAAAGCGGTGCAGGCTGCTTCTCGAAAAAAGCGTCTCGCAATGAAACCGGAAATCAGTGCCTTGCACCGCTTCTTCGCCATACAAACCCTCACTCGCAGCAAGCCGCATGTTCCTTCGCTCCTCCGCACAATGGTCGGATTGTGCAATTTGCCGATCAGAAAGTCCATTGAGCTTGCCGCATCCCTTGGTCAATTTCTTGATAGGAGACAAGTTCGGGAGGAAACAATGCGCACCCAGGTCGTCATCATCGGCTCCGGCCCTTCAGGGCTTCTGCTTGGCCAGCTTCTGGCCAGAGAAGGCGTCGAGACCGTCATTCTCGACCGGGTCAGCAAGGACTACATTCTCGGCCGTGTCCGCGCCGGCGTGCTGGAGGAAGGCACGGTGCAGCTCATGGAAAAGGTGGGCGCGGACAAGCGCCTGCACCGGGAAGGCCTGCCGCATGACGGATTTTCGCTGACCTTCGACGGTCGCGACCACCGTATCGATCTCTTCGACCTGACCGGCGGCAGCCATGTGATGGTTTACGGCCAGACCGAAGTGACCCATGACCTGATGGATGTCCGCGAAGCGGCAAACCTTGTGACCATCTACGACGCCGGCAATGTCGAGCCGCATGATTTCGATGGTGCCAGCCCCTATGTCACCTATCAGAAAGACGGCGTAAGCCACCGGATCGATTGCGATTTCATCGCCGGCTGCGACGGCTTCCACGGGGTGAGCCGCAAATCCGTGCCGCAGGGCGCCATCAAGGAATTCGAGAAGGTCTATCCTTTCGGCTGGCTCGGCATTCTGGCCGATGTGCCGCCCGTCAACCATGAACTCATCTATGCCAACCACCCGCGCGGTTTTGCGCTCTGTTCCATGCGCTCGCACACCCGCAGCCGTTATTACATTCAGTGTTCGCTGGAGGACCGGCCGGAGGACTGGAGCGACGAGCGTTTCTGGGACGAAATCCGCCGCCGCCTGCCGGAAAACCATGCGGATGCCATGGTCACCGGCCCGTCCTTTGAAAAATCCATCGCGCCGCTCCGGTCCTTCGTCTGTGAACCGATGCGGTTCGGAAGGCTGTTTCTGGCCGGAGACGCCGCCCACATCGTGCCGCCGACGGGCGCGAAGGGTCTCAACCTCGCCGCCAGCGATGTGCATTATCTGAGCGAGGCGCTGATCGAATTTTATCGCGACCGTTCCGAGGCCGGCATCGACGGCTATTCGCAGAAGGCGCTTTCCCGGGTCTGGAAGGCCGTGCGTTTCTCCTGGTGGATGACGACGATGATGCATCGCTTCCCTGACACAGGAGATTTCGGCCAGCGCATTCAGGAAGCGGAACTGGACTACCTCGTGCAATCGCGCGCCGCTTCCACCGCGCTTGCAGAGAATTATGTGGGGCTTCCCTATTAGGGGCTGCCCCAGACACGCGGCTTTTATCTCTACCGTTTTCACACCCGTCACCCCGGACCTGATCCGGGGTCCAGCGCGATCAAGTCATTGATCGCAAAAGACTCTTTTCACGGCGCAGACGCGCGGTGGCTGGATTCCGGCTCAAGGCCGGAATGACGGAGGAGAGGTTCTCAGACTTTTCCGGCTCTCACTCTCATCTCAATAACCGGCCTCCGGCCTCCCATCCAGCAACTCGCCCGCCGCCTCGCGAATAGCCTGCATCAGCAGCGACAGCGGCAGCGAGGGCTGCGTATCGGCCCTCACCGTCAGCCCCACCGGGCCGCTGGTATCGCCGGTCTCGACGGGCAGGATAGCCAGAACACCATCCGCCACATCCGCCGCCACCACGCCTTCCGAGATGATCCAGATCGCATCGCTGGTGCGCAGGAAGGCGCGGCCGAAGGCGTCGGACACGGTTTCGATGCGGATCGGCAGGGCCGGCACGCCGTTGGCGATCAAAAACTGCTCGACGACAGGGCCGATGACCGATTGGCGTGTCGGCATCAGCACGGGATATTCATGCAGGTGATCGAACACCGAAAGGCCGGGCGACAACAGCGGGTGGCCGGCGCGCACCACGAAGCGGACCTTTTCCGAATAGAGATGCTCAAAGGAAAAACCCGCCATTTTCTGCGGTGCAGCCAGACGGCCAACAACAAGATCGAGATCGCCGACCCGCAATTGTTCCAGCAGCACGGCGTTTTCGCCTGTGACGATCTTCACCGGGCTGCCGGTCTTTTCCGCCAGAAAACCGGCCATCGCCTTCGGCATGATGCGAACAGACACCGTGGGCAGAGCGCCGACCCGCACCGGCGGACCGGCGCGCGCCGCCTCCTGCGATACCGAATCGACCGCCTGCCTGAGCGCCGTCATCGTCGCGCCGGCGTGGCGCAGGAACACCTCGCCATAACGGCTGATGCGGATGCCGCGCCCCTCCCGGTCGAACAGCGAGACGCCGAGAATATCTTCCAGCTCACGGATCGTCTTCGTCACCGCCGGCTGGCTGACATGCAGGATTTCCGCAGCGCGGATGACGCTTTTCTGCCGCGCCACCTCCACGAAAGTCTGCAGGTGGCGGAACTTGATACGCTGATCGACCATCGCTCATATAATCCACAGGTTATGATTTTCATCGATAATGTCATTTTACTTAACCGGAACCCGCTTGCAATATCCCCGGCAGGAGGAGCACATCATGCATTTTCTGCGCTGTGGCGAGACCGTGATCCATTACCGCATCAAGGGATTGGACACAGGCAAGCCGGTCATCGCCTTCATCAATTCGCTCGGCACCGATTTCCGCATCTGGGATGCGGTGATCGAAGCGCTCGGAGATGATTATGCCTATGTGCTGCACGACAAGCGCGGCCACGGGCTTTCCGATATCGGACACACCCCCTATTCCATCGACGATCATGCCGGCGATCTGATCGCACTCCTCGATCATCTTGGCGTGAAGAGCGCGATCATCTGGGGCCTGTCGGTGGGCGGCCTGATTGCGCAGGGGCTTTATGCCCGCCGTCCCGATCTGGTGCGCGCACTCCTGCTCAGCAACACCGCCCACAGGATCGGCGCGGCCGAGATGTGGAACGCCCGCATCGACAAGATCGCCGCGGACGGCCTCGTCTCGCTGGTCGATCCCGTCATGGAGCGCTGGTTCACACCCGCCTTCCGTCAGCCTGACAATGCCGCCTATTCCGGCGCGCGCAACATGCTTTCGCAACAGCCGGAAGCCGGTTACAGCGGCACCTGCGCCGCCATCCGCGATGCGGATTTTACCGAAGAGGCCGGGCGCATCGCCGTGCCGACGCTTTGTGTCGCGGGCGATCAGGATGGCTCAACACCGCCGGAACTGGTGCAATCGCTGGCCGGTCTCATTCCCGCAAGCCGCTTTGTCACCATTGCCGGCTGCGGCCATATTCCCTGCCTTGAACAGCCGCTCACCTACGCGCAGGCGGCGTGCATTTTTCTCAAGACCTTGCCGGAGCATTGACCGATGGCGGACCATATCGACAAGAACGAACGTTTCGAACAGGGCATGAAAACCCGCCGCTCCGTGCTCGGCGACGCCCATGTCGACCGGGCGCAGACCATGACGTCCGGTTTCGACCAACCTTTCCAGCAGCTCATCACCGAAGCCGCCTGGGGAACGGTGTGGTCTGGCAACCACTGGACGAAGCGCGAGCGCTCGATGGTCACCATCGCCCTGCTCGCCGCACTCGGGCAGGACGAAGAGCTGGCCATGCATGTGCGCGCCACTGCCAATACCGGCGCCACCGAGGCGGATATTCGCGAGGCGCTGCTGCATGTGGCGATCTATGCCGGCGTGCCCGCCGCCAACCACGCTTTCAAAATCGCCAAGCTTGCCCTGGCCAGCATGAAAGCCGATAGTTCCAGCGAGGAGGAGACGAAATGAGCAACCAGCCGCCGGAAACCGGACCGTTCTTCGCACGCAACCGCGACATCCATCCGCTCGCCTATGCGCCCGGCTACAAAACCTCGATCCTGCGTTCGCCGCAACGCGCGCTGATTTCGCTGGAAGGCACTAGGAGCGAGATCACCGGCCCGGTCTTCGGCCATGGCATGCTGAACCCGCTGGATAACGACCTCATCCTCAACTATGCCCGCCCCGGCGAAATGCCGGTCGGGCCGCGCATTCTGGTGCACGGCCGGGTGCTGGACGAGCGTGGCCGCGGCGTGGATGGCGCGCTGGTGGAATTCTGGCAGGCCAATGCCGGCGGACGCTACCGCCACAAGAAGGAAAGCTACCTCGCCGCCATCGATCCGAATTTCGGCGGCGTCGGCCGCACCATCACGGATGAGAACGGCTATTATTGGTTCAAGACCATCCAGCCGGGCGCATATCCCTGGCCGAACGGCGTCAATGACTGGCGGCCGGCCCATATTCACTTCTCGGTCTTCGGCCACGGGTTCGCCCAGCGGCTCATCACCCAGATGTATTTCGAAGGCGACCCGCTCATCTGGAAATGTCCGATCGTCAAGACCATTCCGGATGAGGATGCGATCAGAAGGCTGATCGCGCCGCTGGACATGAATGCGACGCTGCCGATGGACATGCTGGCTTACAAGTTCGATATCGTTCTGCGCGGGCGCCGCTCGACCCTTTTCGAAAACCGCATGGAGGGCAACTGACCATGGTTCAGCCGCTCAACTATCTCAAGGAAACCGCCTCGCAGACGGCCGGCCCTTACGTGCATATCGGGTGCACGCCGAATTTCGTCGGCATCGAGGGCGTGTTCGAGAAGGATCTCGGCTCCGGTCCGCTTTATAACGACAAGGCCCGCGGCGAACGCATCAGCGTGCGCGGCACGGTCTATGACGGTGCGGGCATGGCGCTGAAGGATGCGCTGATCGAAATCTGGCAGGCCGATACCGACGGTTATTACAACAGCCCCAGCGAAACGCGGGGCAAGGCCGATCCGAATTTCATCGGCTGGGGCCGCTCGCCCGGCGACATGGATACGGGTGAGTTCGTCTTCGAAACCATCAAGCCCGGCAAGGTGCCGTTCCGCGATGGCCGGCCGATGGCGCCGCACATCACCTTCTGGATCGTCGCACGCGGCATCAATATCGGCCTGCAAACCCGCATGTATTTTCCCGAAGAACAGGAGGCCAATGCCGCCGATCCGGTTCTTGCCCGCATCGAGCAGAAAAGCCGCATCGCCACGCTTGTCGCCAAAAAAGAGGAAGGCAACGTCTATCGTTTCGATATCCGCCTTCAGGGCGAAGGCGAAACCGTGTTTTTCGATATCTGACGCATATCGCGCAAAAGAAAGCGAGACGGAAGATGAGCCTTTCCCCCTTCGAGCATCCGTTTTTGTCAGGCCTCTTCGGCGACAGCGAGATCGTCGAGCTGTTTTCGGCAAGAGCGGATATCGACGCCATGGTCCGTTTCGAGACGGGGCTGGCGCAGGCGGAAGCGCAGGCCGGCATCATCCCCGAGGATGCGGCAGAAGCAATCGTTTCGCGGCTTTCGGACTTTGCCGCCGATATGACCGCGCTTCGCCATGGCGTCGCGAAGGACGGCGTCGTGGTTCCCGAACTCATCCGGCAGATGCGCGCGGCGGTCGCCGGCCAGGCGGCGGAAAGGGTGCATTTCGGCGCCACCAGCCAAGATGTCATCGATACCAGCCTGATGTTGCGGCTGAAGGCTGCGACGGAAATCATCTCCGCCCGGCTCGGCCGCCTAATCGATACGCTGGGAGACCTTGCCTCCCGCGACGGCCACAACCCACTGACGGGCTATACCCGCATGCAGGCCGCCATCGGCATCACCGTCGCCGACCGGGCGGCGAGCTGGACTGCGCCGCTGGAACGCCACCTGCTGCGGCTCGAAAGTTTTACTCAGAGCGGCTTCGCCCTGCAATTCGGCGGCGCGGCCGGTACGCTGGAAAAGCTTGGCGACAATGCCGCAGCGGTGCGTGCCGATCTCGCAAAACGGCTCGGCCTTGCCGATAGGCCGCAATGGCAAAGCCAGCGCGACGGCATCGCCGAATTCGCCAATCTGCTCTCGCTGATCACCGGCGCGCTCGGCAAGTTCGGGCAGGATATTGCGCTGATGGCCGAACTCGGTGCGGAAATCCGCCTCTCCGGCGGCGGCGGATCCTCGGCCATGCCGCACAAACAGAACCCGGTCAATGCCGAAACGCTGGTGACGCTCGCACGCTTCAATGCGGTGCAGATATCCGCCCTGCACCAGTCGCTCGTGCACGAACAGGAACGATCTGGCGCGGGCTGGATGCTGGAATGGCTGTCGCTGCCGCAAATGGTGACGGCAACCGGCGCCTCGCTGCTGATCGCCGGGCGATTGGCCGAGCAGATAGACAGGCTGGGCACGGGCGAAAACTAGCCGCAAGGCCGGTCGATTTCGTGTGCAAACTGGGTTTTCGGGCGCTGCCGAACAGCAGCCGGAGACGATGCGACGACGCGCGGGAAGTGATTGCGCTTTTCCGCATTAGTCATTGATAAAAAAGACTTTATTCAGAAATCCTGAAAATGAAAAAACAGCATGAAAGCTGCTTTTTAACCGGACATGCCGCTTGACACAAAAATGAACTAACTGGTACAAACATTAAGATTAACAGCCTGCCGCCGACAAGGGTTTTGAAGCCTGCGGCGACAGTGAACGACAAATGGAGGGCTTTGGCGCCGCAAGGTTTCCAAAGCAATGCGGACAAGGCGAAACGCCTGTCCGGACCCGAACGGGTTGGGAGGAAGAATGTCTTACAGTCTCGATTTTTCGGCGGTCATAGACCGCCTTCCCGAGCTGCTTTTAGCCTGTCTGGCGACGATCGGCCTTGCGATTGCCGGCATGTCGCTCGCCACCGTCATCGGCGTTTTGGGCGTCGTCGCCCGCCGCTCGCGGTTCAAGCTGCTGCGCGGCCTCGTCATCGGTTTTGTGGAAACAATCCGCAACACGCCGTTTCTGGTGCAGATATTCTTCATCTTCTTCGCCCTGCCGCAGATCGGCATCAAGCTCAACCCGACGGTAACGGCCATCATTGCATTGGCTCTGAACGGCGGCGCCTATGCGATTGAAATCATTCGCGGCGGGGTCGATTCCATTCCCAAGGGCCAGGTGGAGGCGGGGCTTGCGCTCGGCCTTCACCGTGCGCAGATCTTCCGGCACATCATCCTGAAGCCGGCGCTGCGGGCGGTCTATCCCTCGCTCACCAGCCAGTTCATCATGCTGACGCTGACCACCTCGGTCTGCACCTCGATCGCCGCTTACGAGCTGACCTCGGTGGCGCAGAAGATCGAGGCGGATACATTCCGGTCCTTCGAGGTCTATTTCTCGATCACGCTGCTTTATCTGGTCATTTCCTCGCTGATGATGGGCATTTTCTCGCTCATCTCCCGCGCATCCTTCAGCTATCCGGTCAAGTGAGGAAAAGACAATGGCATCCATCGGTCCCAACGAACTCTTCTTCCTGCTGCAAGGCCTGAAATGGACGCTTGCGCTGACCATCATCGGCTTTATTGGCGGCGGCGTCTTCGGCCTTTGCGTGGCGCTTGCCCGCGTCGCGGATAGCCCGGCGATCCAGCGCGCCAGCACCGGTTACATCGCCGTCTTTCAGGGTACGCCGCTCCTGATGCAGCTTTTCGTGGTCTATTACGGCGTGGCGCTTGCTGGCCTCAATGTCGATGCCTGGATTGCGGTCGCCATCGCTTTTACGCTGCATGCCAGCGCCTTCCTCGGCGAAATCTGGCGCGGCGGCATCCAGGCGGTGCCGAAGGGCCAGACGGAAGCCGCCAATGCGCTCGGCCTGCATTACATCTCGCGCATGAAGGACGTGGTTTTGCCGCAGGCCTTCAAGATTTCGCTGCCGGCCACCATCGGTTTCCTCGTGCAGCTCATCAAGGGCACCTCGCTTGCGGCCATTGTCGGCTTCGTCGAGCTGTCGCGCGCCGGCCAGATCGTCTCCAACCAGACGTTCCGCCCGCTCACCGTCTTCGCCCTCGTCGGCGTCATTTATTTCCTGATCTGCTGGCCGCTTTCCCTGTGGGGCGCCAGCGTTGAAAAGCGGCTGCAGACCGCAACCCGCTAAGTCCATGAAGATCTCATCAGCTTTGTAAGGAGGAGCAAAAGATGAAAACCACCAGCATGAAATTCTCACGTCGTGCGATGCTCGCACTCGCTGCGGCGACGGTTGCCCTGCCCTTCGTGGCGCCGGTCGATGCTTTTGCCGGCACCGTGGAAGAGGCCAAGGCCAAGGGCAAGGTCGTCATCGGCATTCAGGGCGACAACTCGCCGTGGGGCTTCGTCAATTCCAGCGGCGTTCAGGACGGTCTCGATGCCGATATCGGCAAGGCTTTCGCCGACTATCTTGGCGTGAAGGTTGAGTTCGTACCGCTCGCTGTCGCCAACCGTATTCCGGCACTGCTGACCGGCAAGGTCGATGTCCTTTTCGCAACCATGGGCATGACTGCAGAGCGCGCCAAGACCATCCAGTATTCCAAGCCCTATGCCGGTAACGTGCTCTCCGTCTATGGTCCCAAGGACAAGAAGATTGCTGGTTACGACGATCTGACCGGCGTTGCCGTCGGCGTTCCGAAGTCGAGCGCCATGGACACTGCTATCACCGCCGGGGCCGGCTCCAAGGCCAACATTCTGCGTTTTGACGACGACGCCGCCAACATCCAGGCGCTCGTTTCCGGCCAGGTTGAAGTCGTCGGCGGCAACCAGTTCTACGGTGACCGCCTGAACAAGGCTGCTGATGGAAAATACGAATCGAAGTTCGACCTGACGACGCTTTACAATGGCGCCGGCACCCGCCCGGGTGAAAAGGACTGGAATGAAACCATCAACGCCTTCCTCGACAAGATCAAGTCGGATGGCCAGCTCGCCAAGATCTACGACAAGTGGATGAAGCGCGAAGTGCCCGCATTCCCGGAAAGCCTGCCTGATATCCCGTTCACCGTGAAGTGACCCTTCACCCGCGGTGCAAGATCGAAATATCGGGAAACCGATGGGAATCTTCAGACAAGAGACAGCATGCGCACTGCGCTTGGCGTCAGGATTGGCAGCTTGCTGCCAATCCTGACGCCTGCGAGTGCAAGTGCCAGAACATTTGAAGACGACGTCCCCCTGCATCGTCAACTGAAACTCCTGCTTAGCATGAAGGAACGTTCCATGCCGCAATCCGCCGCTCAGGCTCCGCTGATCGCCCTTGAAGGGGTGGGAAAGTGGTATGGAGCCTTCCACGCGCTTAAAAACGTCAACATGACGGTTCGCAAAGGCGAAAAAATCGTTCTTTGCGGGCCGTCCGGTTCGGGAAAATCAACGCTTATCCGCTGCATCAACCATCTGGAGGAAATCCAGGAGGGCAAGATCACGGTCGAGGGAACGACGCTGTCGGATTCCAGCCGCGCCATCGATGCGGTTCGCCGCGAAGTGGGCATGGTGTTCCAGAGCTTCAATCTCTTCCCGCACAAGACCATCATGGAAAACTGCACGCTGGCGCCCATGCGGGTGAAGGGCCTGTCGAAAGCCGATGCGGAAGCGACGGCGCGCAAATATCTGGAGCGCGTGCGCATTCTCAACCAGGCAGACAAGTACCCGGCCCAGCTTTCCGGCGGCCAGCAGCAGCGCGCTGCCATCGCCCGGGCGCTGTGCATGGAGCCGAAGGCCATGCTGTTCGATGAGCCGACCTCGGCGCTCGACCCGGAAATGGTCAAGGAAGTGCTCGACACCATGATCGGCCTTGCCCGCGACGGCATGACGATGATCTGCGTGACCCATGAAATGGGCTTTGCACGACAGGTGGCCGACCGGGTGATCTTCATGTCGGACGGCGAGATCATCGAGGAAGGCCCGCCGGAGGAATTCTTCCGCGATCCCAAGCACCAGCGCACGCGCACGTTCCTCGGCGAAATTCTCGCCCACCACTGAGGTTCGCGCGCTCTTAAGACAGGCGGGGATAATCCCGCCTCTCCCACACCGTCCGATGAGCGACACGTGATCATGACAGAGAAAACATCCTTCAAGGTCGGCCTGATTGGCGCCGATATACAGCTTTCAAAATCGCCCGCGCTGCACATGCGCGAAGGGGCGGCGCACGGCCTCGATTATTCCTACGAGCTGGTGGATGTCACCGCCCGCAAGCTGCCGGAAACGGCGCTTCCGGAGCTTCTTTCCGAGCTCGAAGCACGCGGGTTTGCCGGCACCAACATTACCCATCCGTTCAAGCAGGCGGTCATCCCGCATCTGCATGAACTGTCGGACGACGCCCGGATGCTGGGCGCGGTCAATACGGTGGTTTTTCGCGATGGGCGACGGATCGGCCATAATACGGACTGGTACGGCTTTCACGAAAGCTTTGTCCGTGGCCTGCCGGATGCAAAACGCGATCGGGCACTGCTGGTCGGCGCGGGTGGCGCCGGGGTTGCCGTCGCACACGCGGCGTTGAAGCTCGACATTGCCCGTCTCGATGTTTTTGATCGGGATATGGCAAGGGCAGAACGCCTGGCGCAGGACCTCAACGGCCGTTTTGGTGAGGACCGCGCCTTTGCGGTGAAGGACCCGGCTGCGTCCCTGCCCTATGCAGATGGCCTGATCCACGCCACCCCGATGGGCATGCCCGCCCATCCCGGCATGCCTGTTGCCGCCGATCTGATCGAACAGCGACACTGGGTGGCCGACATTGTCTACATGCCGCTTGTGACAGAGCTTTTGGCCACCGCGGCCCAGAAGGGTTGCCGCACCTTGCCAGGCGGCGGCATGACCGTGTTCCAGGCCGTTGGAGCCTTCCGGCTGTTTTGCGGCCGCGAGCCGGACGCCGAGCGCATGACGGCGCATTTCACCGAACTATGCATGGCGGAGGGCGTAGCATGAGCCTCTTTACGGTCCTCAACGGTCCCAATCTCAACCTGCTTGGCCAGCGTCAGCCGGAAATCTATGGCTATGAAACGCTTGCCGACGTCGAAGCAAACTGCCGCGCCATCGCCGACGCTGCCGGCCACACGCTGTTTTTTGCCCAGAGCAACCGGGAATATGAGATCATCGACTGGATCCATGAAGCCCGCGGCAAGTCCGCGGGCATCGTCATCAATCCCGGTGCTTTCACACACACGTCTGTAGCGATCCTCGATGCCCTGAATACCTTCGAGGCTCCCGTCATCGAGGTGCACATCTCGAACATTCACAAGCGCGAGGCCTTCCGGCACCACTCCTACATTTCGCCCCGTGCAGAGGGCGTGATCGCTGGGTTGGGTATCGAAGGATACGAGGTGGCTCTCAGCCACCTTATCAAGCGTCTTTCACGATCTTCGTGAGATGGGCGGGCGCCAGCACATAACGCAGCACCATGTCGCTGGCGTGCTGCGACAAGGTCTCCTGGCCTTCATCGGTAAACAGGCTGTCGCCAAAGATAAACGAGAACGTCGCGACATTAGAGACGTTGAAAAACGACAGGGCGCTGATCTGCCAGTGCAATTCCAAGGCGTCGATGCCCTGCCGAAAGATGCCGCTCTGCTGGCCGCGCACCAGCACGCTCTCCAGCGCCTCGATGGCGGTGCGGTTCAACTCGCGTATCGTCCCGGAAGACTGCATGTGCCGCCCGTGGTGAATATTCTCGATCATCACCATTCGGATGAAGGCCGGGTTACGCCGGTGGTGATCGAAAGTGAACCGACAGAGCTTCTCGAGTCCCGCCACAGGCTCCAGATCATCCAGGCCCAGATCGCTTTCCCCACCGCGTACCTTGGCATATGCCTCTTCGAGCACATGCTGATAAAGGCTCTCCTTGTCGGTGAAGTAATAATAGATCATGCGCTTGGACGTGCGCGTGCGCGCGGCGATCTCGTCGATCCGCGCTCCCGACAGACCGTTTTGCGAAAATTCCTCCATAGCCACGGACAGAATATCGCGCCGCACACCCTCCGGGTCTCTTTTCGCCGGGCGAGTTTCTGCTGTGCCTTTGGAGGTCGCGGTTTTCGTCATGGTCGATCAATCCACCCTTGGGCTTGCGGTTACCGCCCACGCCCGTATTATTAACCAATCAGTACATAAGGCTGAAAAGGAAGGCAATATGGCGAGCTATGACACAGCAGGACACGGCATGCCAATGCGCACATCCATTGCAACCGTATCGATCAGTGGCGAATTCCCCGAAAAACTGGCGGCGATTGCCAAGGCAGGCTTTTCGGGCGTTGAGATTTTTGAAAACGATTTCCTGACCTACGATGCTTCGCCGCGCGAGGTGAAGGCGCTAGCCGCCGATCACGGCCTTGAGATTACCCTCTTCCAGCCCTTTCGCGACTTCGAGGGCATGCCGGAACCCCACCGTGCCCGCGCCTTCGAGCGCGCTCAGCGCAAATTCGACATCATGGGCGAACTCGGCACCGACCTGATGCTGATCTGCTCGAATGTCTCGCCGGTCTCGCTCGGCGGCATCGACCGCGCCGCCGCCGATTTCCATCAGCTAGGCGAGCTTGCGGCAAAACATGGCGTGCGCGTCGGTTACGAGGCGCTGGCCTGGGGCCGCCATATCAGCGATCACCGCGATGCCTGGGAGGTGGTGCGCCGCGCCGATCACGCCAATGTCGGCATCATCCTCGATAGTTTCCACACGCTGTCGCGCAAGATCGATCCCAATTCGATCCGCTCCATTCCCGGCGACAAGATTTTCATCGTGCAGCTTGCCGATGCGCCGCTGATCGACATGGACCTGCTCTACTGGAGCCGCCACTTCCGCAACATGCCGGGCGAAGGCGATCTGCCGGTGGTGGATTTCATGCGCGCCGTGGCGGCAACCGGCTATAGCGGCCCGCTATCGCTCGAAATCTTCAACGACCAGTTCCGCGGCGGCTCGGCACGGCTGCTGGCCGAAGACGGCCACCGCTCGCTCATCAACCTGATGGACCAGGTGCGCCGTCTCGAACCCGACATCCGCATCGATGTGCCCGCCATGCCGGAACGGGTGGAGACGCAAGGAGTGGAGTTCGTCGAATTCACCACGGCACCGGAAGAAAAGCCTAATCTGGAAGCCCTTCTCGCCACGCTCGGCTTTGAAAACACCGCCCGGCACCGCAACCGCGATGTCGATCTTTATACGCAGGGCGATATTCGCATCGTCATCAATACCAGCGATGGTGGCGACAGTTTCGCGGGAGCCTCCTATTCCATCCATGGCACCAATGCTTATGCCTTCGGGCTGAAGGTGGATGATGCCGCAGCAGCGCTGGCACGGGCCGAAGCGCTCGGCGCGCCTACATTCGCCGAGCCGCGTAAGTCAGGCGAGGTCGCCGTTCCCGCCATTCAGGGCGTGGGCAACGGCGTCATCTATTTCCTTGACGGTTCACCGGAGCTTTCTTCCATCTGGGACAATGAATTCGTACCGACGGAAGGCCGAACGCCGGAAGGCGACGCCGGCCTCAGGCGGATCGATCATCTTGCGCAAACAACGCATTACGATGAAATGCTGACCTGGCTTTTATTCTACACCTCGCTGTTTGCGACGCGGCGCACGCCGATGGTCGATGTGGTCGATCCGGGCGGGCTGGTGCGCAGCCAGGCGATTGAAAGCGTGCCCTCACCGCATTTCCGTCTAACCATGAACGGTGCGGACAATCGCAAGACTTTCGCCGGCAAATTTCTGGCCGAGGGCTTCGGCACCAGCATCCAGCACATCGCGTTTGCCACCGACGATATCTTCGCCACAGCCAAAGCCCTGCAGGCGCGGGGTTTCCACGCCCTGCCGATCTCGCGCAATTA
The DNA here is from genome assembly GCF_027871645.1 of Agrobacterium sp. ST15.13.015. Lineage (NCBI taxonomy): Bacteria > Pseudomonadati > Pseudomonadota > Alphaproteobacteria > Hyphomicrobiales > Rhizobiaceae > Agrobacterium > Agrobacterium sp. ST15.13.015. The sequence continues at coordinate 40,115 of NZ_JAQAHF010000006.1, read as the reverse complement.
TTACGACGATCTGGAAGCCCGTTTCGGGCTGGAGCCGGAGTTTTCCGATGCGCTGCGGGCCGCGAGCATTCTTTATGACCGCGACGACAATGGTGAATATTTCCAGATCTACAGCCGCACCTTCGGCGAGGGTTTCTTCTTCGAAATCATCGAAAGGCGCGGAGCCTATGGCGGTTATGGCGCAATGAACGCCCCCTTCCGCATTGCCGCACAAAGACGGCTTGCGCCGCCGGTCGGCATGCCGAAGGAATAACAGCCTGCATGGAAACCGGGTGGCATTGAGCTAAGAGGGTGCTCCTTTCAGCCTGCCGCCACCTTCCCCCTCCTCATCCCTGTGCTTGTCACAGGGATCCAGCCGATGCGCGTCTGCGCGGCGGGAAGAATCTTTTCAACCCAAGGACTTGGGCTGACTGGATCTCTGTGACAAGCACAGAGATGAGGGAGGTGAGTGCAACGAACCACTGCTCGCTGTTTGGTCCCATCCCGAACGAACCTGCGCCAAATTAAAATGCACGTTGCGCATTTGTAGAGCAGTACACAAAAATTGTTCAACACTCTGGACATGATTGTTCGGTTTTGTTAGCTTTTTCGGCAAAACAAGGGTGGGGAATTAGAGTTACATGCGCATCGTCGAATCTGCGGCCGACGCAAATCATCCGGCCGGTACCGATGAGGTTGCCTGCGGCGCTTCGGTGACATCGAATGTGCCGTGTCCGCGGGCGACGGCCAATGCGCATTTTGCCGACAAAGCGGCCTGAAGACATGCAGTTCTTCGCGACATTCCCGTCCCTGCCCATGGCGTCGCCCAGCACGCGCCTGCCCGAGACATTTTCCCCTTCCTCATTTTCACATGGCCGCGCCAGCTTTGCCGCGCAGGCCACGCCGGAGACGCTGACATGACTGCCGCACCCGCAAACGCCCTCCTCTCGGTCGAAGGCCTGAGCGTCGAGTTCGGCAATAGCCGCGTCGTGGACGATATCTCCTTCAGCGTCGAGCCCGGCCGCACTGTCGCGGTCGTCGGCGAGTCCGGGTCGGGAAAATCGGTCACCTCGCTTTCCACCATGCGCCTTGCCGACATGATGGGCGCGACCTACCCCACCGGCAAAATCCTGTTTGAAGGCAAGGACTTGCTGAAGGCGTCTCAGAAAGAGATGCGCGCGATCCGCGGCAAGGAGATCGCCATGATCTTCCAGGAGCCGATGACCTCGCTCAACCCGGTCTTCACCATCGGCGACCAGATCTGCGAAGTGCTTGTCCTGCATGAGAAGATGAGCAAGCAGGCAGCGATGTCGGAAGCACAGACGCTGCTCGAAATGGTGCGCCTGCCCGATGCCGCCGAGCTTCTGAAGCGGTATCCGCACCAGCTTTCCGGCGGCATGCGCCAGCGCGTGATGATCGCCATGGCGCTCGCCTGCCGGCCGAAGCTTTTGATCGCCGACGAGCCGACGACGGCGCTGGATGTGACCATTCAGGCGCAAATCCTCAACATCATGCGCGACCTGCAAAAGAAGCTCGGCATGGGCATGGTCTTCATTACCCACGATATGGGCGTGGTGGCGGAAATGGCCGATGACGTCGTCGTCATGTGGAAGGGCAAGAAGGTCGAGGAAGGCCCGGTCAAGGATATCTTCGCCAACCCGCAGCACCCTTACACGCGCGCCCTGCTGTCCGCCGTTCCGCGCCTCGGCAGCATGGAAGGCGAAGAGTTTCCCAAGCGCCTGCCGCTCACCGTGTTGCAGGACGGCCAGCCGGTCGTGGTCGGCGAAGAGCGCGTGCAAAACACGGCGAAATACGACGCCAAGCCGCTTCTGTCGGTCAAGGACCTGTTTGTCCGCTTCGATATCCGCAAAAACCTGTTCGGCAAGGCGACGCACCGCCTCAGCGCCGTGCAGAAGGTGAGCTTCGATATTCACGCCGGCGAAACGCTGGCGCTGGTGGGCGAATCCGGTTCCGGCAAATCCACCATCGGCCGCACCATCCAGCAATTGCAGACGGCCATCTCGGGCGAAATTGCCTTCAATGGTCGCAGCTATTCTGAGATGTCGGCGGCGGAGCGTTTCCGCATGCGCCAGGAAGTGCAATATATCTTCCAGGACCCCTTCGCCTCGCTCGATCCGCGCAAGACGGTCGGTTTTTCGATTGCCGAGCCGATCAACACCCATGGTTTGATCAATAATCAGAAGGCCGTAAAGCGACGGGTGGATGAATTGCTGGAGCGTGTGGGCCTCTCCTCCGAGCACGCCGCGCGGTATCCGCACGAGTTTTCCGGTGGCCAGCGCCAGCGTGTCTGCATTGCCCGCGCGCTCGCTTCCGATCCGAAGCTTATCATTGCAGACGAGGCGCTGTCGGCGCTCGACGTCTCCATTCAGGCGCAGATCATCAATCTGTTCATGGATTTGCAGGCCGAACGCGGGCTCGCCTATCTCTTCATCAGCCATGACATGGCGGTGGTGGAAAAGATGAGCCACCGCGTCGCCGTGCTTTATCTTGGCCAGATCATGGAAATGGGCAGCCGCCGCCAGGTCTTCGAAACGCCGACGCATGATTACACCCGCCGCCTGCTTTCGGCCGTGCCGGTGGCCGATCCGACCATCGAGCGCCGCATCGCGATGATCGAAGGAGAAATACCCAATCCCGTGCGCCGTGTCGGCGATGAGCCGGCCATTCTCGCCCATGAGGAAATCAATCCGGGCCACTTCATCGCGAAGAGCGCCTGAATAACAACCAGAACCACAACCATCTGAAGAGGAACAGGTAGATGACAATAATCAAGAAGGGGATGACGACAACGTTCGTCGCGCTTGCCATGGCCGCAACGGCCTTTACCGCCGCACCGGCTTTCGCCGCCGGCAAGATGACCATTTCCAGCCCGCAGGATCCGGGCAGCTGGGATCCAATCGACACCTTCCTCGTGCAATGGGCGGCTGTCGCCACCAACATCTTCGATGGCCTCACCTATCGCGGCCCGGACCTGAAGGTTGTGCCCGGCCTTGCCGAATCCTGGGAAGAGCTGGATGAGGGCAAGCGCATCCGTTTCAAGCTGCGCCAGAACGTCAAGTTCCACAATGGCGAGCCCTTCAACGCCGCCGCCGTCAAGTTCACCTTCGAGCGCCTTCTCGGCGAACAGGGTGCCAAGGGCCCGCAGCGTTCCAACTACGTCGCCATCGAAAGCGTCGATGTCATCGACGATTACACCGTCGACATGAAGCTGAAGGCGCCCGATCCGGTGCTTCTGACCAAGCTTGCCGGTTATGGCGGCATGATCGTGCCGCCGAAGTACATTCAGGAAAAGGGCGAGGACAATTTCAACCTCAACCCCGTCGGCACCGGCGCGTTCAAATTCGTTTCCTACGCACCGAAGACCAATATCAAGCTGGAAGCCAACCCGGATTACTGGGGTGGTGCACCGAAGCTTTCCGAGCTTGAATACCGCTTCATCGCCGAGCCGGCGACCGCCGTTGCCGAATTGCAGGCAGGCCGCGTCGATCTCGTCATTCCGCCCACCATCCCGATTGGCATGATCCCGGTCATCGAAGGCGATTCCAAGCTTCAGATCGTCAGCGTTCCCGGCCCGACGGTGGATGCGCTGCGCTTCAACACCCGTGACGGCATCACTGCCGATCCGAAGGTGCGCAAGGCCATCATCATGGCGGTCGACCGCGGTACGATCGTCAAGTCGATCCTCGCCGGTCAGGCTTCCGAAATCGCCAGCTTCCAGAGTGCGCTTTCCTTCGGCTATGACGCCGATCTGAAACCGCTGCCCTACGATCCGGAAGGCGCCAAGAAGCTTCTCGCGGAAGCCGGCGTCAAGCCGGGTGCGGCGCTCCAGATCGATATCCGCGGCAATGACGCAACGATGAACGAGGTGGCGCAGGTTATTTCCAGCTACCTCTCCATGGTCGGCATCACCGCCACCATCAAGCCTTACGAAACCAACGTGCTGCTGAACGACATCATACCGCAGGGCAAGACCGGCGCGATGTTCCAGCAGAAATGGGGCGGCTGGACCTTCGATTACGACAACACGGCCTATTCCATGTATCACTCGGGTGAAAAGTGGAACCCCTATGACAAGGACGAGAAGCTGGACAAGCTGCTGGAATCCCAGCGTCCGCTGACCGACCGTGCCGCGCGCGAAAAGATCCTCAAGGAAATCGGCAGCTATACCGCCGAACGCGCGCTGGAAATCCCGCTTTACAACACCAATGCCATTTACGGCATCAACAAGCGGGTCAAGGGTTTCGTCGCACCGCCGGACAACCGCCTGAAGCTGACCGACGTCACCGTCGAATAAGCTGGTTAATCCTCTCATAAGTCGCCTTGCCCGCCACGCGCGGGCAAGGCAGAACTTCTCTTCAAGGTAAAAAACGTGGCCGGTTTCCTCATCAAGCGATTGCTGCAGGCGATTTTTGTCGTCATAGCCATCACCCTTCTCGTTTCTTTCGCCATCCGCCTGACGGGTGACCCCGCCGTCACCATGTTCCAGGGCGGCGGCAGCATGACGGAAGATGATCTGGCGCGCATCCGCGCGGCGCTCGGCACCGACCGGCCGTTCTTCGTGCAATATTTCAGCTTCCTGAAGGGGCTTCTGACGCTCGATTTCGGCCGCAGCTTCACCGGCAGCACGCCGGTCTCGCGCCTCATTGCCGATGCCCTGCCCGCAACGCTGCTTCTCGCCTTCATCTCCATGGCGGTGTCGATTGCGCTTTCCATCCCGCTCGGCATCAAGGCGGCGACCTCGCGCGGCAAGACGGCCGATCAGGTGATCCGCATATTTTCGCTCGTCGGCCTGTCCTTCCCGAATTTCTGGCTAGCCACCATGCTGGTGCTGTTGTTCTCCATCACGCTCGGCTGGCTGCCGCCAAGCGGCATGGGCGGTTTTGCCAGCTACATCATGCCCGCCGTCACCATGGGTGTCATCCTCACCGCCACCAATGTGCGCCTGGTGCGCACAGCCATGCTCGATACGCTGCGCTCGCAATATGTCATGGTGGCGCGCGCCAAGGGCCTCAGCGAAAACAAGGTTCTCTACAAACACGCGCTGCGCAACTGCGCCATTCCGCTCATCACCTATTTCGGCCTGCAATTTGGTGGGCTGCTGGGCGGCATCGTCGTCATTGAGCGCGTCTTCAACTGGCCGGGCCTCGGCACGCTGGCTTTCGATGCGGTCGGCGCGCGCGATTATCCCGTGCTTCAGGCCGTCATCACCGTGCTGTCGCTGATGATCGTCGGCATCAACCTTCTGGTCGATATCGCCTATGGGCTTGTCGATCCGCGCATCCGCACGGAGTAAGTGACGATGGCTGCCAAAACCTCGCGTCTCGCGCGCTTCACCAATCTAGAATTCGTCCTCGGCGCGTTCCTCACGACAGTCATCTGCCTTGCCGTCGTCTTTTCCGACGTGCTGTTTCCGGGCGGGGCTGACAAGATCGACCTGATGGCGCGCCTTGCCAAGCCCTTTGCCAATGCCGCCCATCCGCTCGGCACCGATCCGCTGGGTCGTGACGTGCTCGCCCGCGTCGTCGCCGGCGGCAAGATTTCGTTGCTGGTCGGTTTCACCTCGGTTATCGGCGCCGTCATCTTCGGCGTCGCGGTCGGACTGGTCGCCGGTTATTATCGCGGCTTCTGGGACATGCTGGTCATGCGCTTTGCCGATATCCAGCTCGCCATGCCCTTCATTCTGCTCGCCATCACCTTCATCGCCATTGTCGGCGGCAGCCTCACAAACACCATCATCCTCCTGATCGTCTCGCAATGGGTGCAATATGCCCGTCTCGTGCGCGGCTCGGTGCTGACGCTGCGGGAGCGGGAATTCATCCTTTCCGCCCGCGCCATCGGCGTGAAGGACTGGCGCATCATTCTTCAGCACCTGCTGCCGAACCTCATCGGCCCGGTCATCGTGCTGATGACGCTCAACGTCGCCAACAATATCCTGCTGGAAAGCAGCCTTACCTTCCTCGGTCTCGGCGTCGATCCGACCATTCCGAGCTGGGGCGGCATGCTGGCGGATGGACGGACCTATCTGCAGACGGCATGGTGGGTCAGCGTCTTCCCGGGTCTTGCCATCCTTCTGACCGTGCTTGGCCTCAACCTTCTCGGCGACTGGCTGCGCGATAGCCTCGACCCCACCGGCAGAACCTCGAGGTAACAGCGATGAGCCAGATTTTCGACCAGACTTTCGAACGCACGCTGGATGCGCTTCTCGCCAATGCCGAACCGGGCCAGTCCTTCGAGGCATGGAGCTTCGATGATGCCAAAAGCCGCCGCGAAGCCGAAAACCGGCTGAAGAAAAAAGGCGTCAGCGCCCGCATCCGCAGCGCCTACAAGCCGCTTCTCTTCACCTTTATGGAAGAGATCAATCTGGATGGCGTCGACACCATCGAGGTGCGTTACCCGGTGCACGCCAACGCCCCCGCCAATCGTTTCCGGCTGGAAGCCTATCCGTTGGCGGCTCTGGTGGGCGATGCGACGATCGACTTCGTCGCCCGGAACGACGACGCCTTCCATTATGATGTTACCCTGAGCCGCAACGGCAAGAAGGAAACCCTGAAGATTTTGGCGCCAAACCGGGTGCACACCGATATCGTCGGCGAAACCAATGTTTCACCCACGGGCTGGTTCCGGCTTGCCGGCGATGCTGTGGGCGAGCGGCTGGAGACGGATTACGAACGGCTTTTCGAAGCGGCGATCCATGCCGTCGCCAACCATGGCTGGGGCGATGAAGAGCCCTATTTCGAGGAGCTGAACATCCGCGTCGCGCATCCGGCCGAAGATCTGCCACTTGCCCTCGGCGATGAGGTCGTCAGCCTGCGCGAAGCCCTGCATGAGGATTTCTATTTCTCGCTCCTGGAATTCTTCCAGAAGAAGTCCGGCCGGCCGCTGGGTGACCGGGGCCTGAAGCCCGGCCAGATCGTGCCGGAAATTGTCAAAAGCGAAGGCGAAGTCTCCGTCCGCATCGAGGCGCGCACGCTCACCACCGCCTTTCTCGATGGCCGTGAACAGCAGATCGATACGGCCAGCGAACCGGTTGCTGCAGGCCAGCTCGCAAAACTGCTTGAAGAGATCGGCGGCGAAGCATTCGAGGCCCATTCCCGTTCCGGCCGTATTCTCGCCGCCCGTTATGTCGCCGGCAGCGATGCCGCGGTGATGATCAGCGGCGGGCAGCACCCCAACGAGACCACAGGCATCGTCGGCGCGATCCGCGCTGCCCGTAAACTTGCCGAGCGCAGGGGCGCACATTTCACCATTTCGCCGCTGGAAAATCCTGACGGTTACGCCCTGCATCAACGGCTGAGAGCCGACAATCCGCGCCACATGCATCACGCGGCGCGTTACACGGCGCTCGGCGACGATCTCGAATATCGCACGCGGGAAAATTCGGGCGTCCATCTCAACGAGAAGGCAATCCGTTTCAGGGCGCAGGAGATGAGCGGCGCCAGCCTGCATGTGAACCTGCACGGTTATCCATCCCACGAATGGACCCGGCCGCTTTCCGGTTATGTCCCGCGCAATTTCGCCATGTGGACGCTGCCGAAAGGGTTCTTCCTCATCATCCGCCACCATGCGGACTGGGAAAGGCAGGCCGAAGCCCTGCTCGACCGGGTAACCCGCCATCTCGGCGCCATTCCCGGCCTGCTCGATTACAATAACCGCCAGATCGCGCTTTATGAAATCCACGCCGGCGAAACCGGTTTCCGCATCATCAACGGCTTCCCGTGCCTGTCCTCCGTCGACGACCGCCACACCGTGCCGATGACGCTGATCACCGAATATCCGGACGAGACGATCTACGGCAACGACTTCATCACCGGCCACACCGCACAGATGGAAACGGTTCTCTCCGCCTATGATGCCTGGCAGGAGATTCTCGTCGGGGAAGTGGCCTGATATTGCGGGCCGCCCTCGATGGGCGGCCTATTTTCCCGCCGTGCTGGCGAGTTTTTGGTCCCGCTGCTTCTGCAAAAGCCTCTTGCCCTTGCTTAGAATATGCAGATTAGCGGCATCAAGCTTGTTGTACCCGGCCTGAATAATATCGAGATCGGCGACGTGACCGATTGCTGCCAGTTCATGCATCACGTCGCCAATAGCGACATCGACACTCGGCTTTTGCAGGTTGATCACATCCTCCACCGCAGCGTGCATGCCTTGCGCGTCTCCGCCCATGACGTGATACAGCGCCAGCGCCTTGCGAAGAAATGCTTCGCGGCGCTCGATCTTATTGTTGAGTATACTTTCGCCAACGCGATCTCGCATCAACTCAACAACTCTATTTTGATATTCGCCCATCAGACACCAAATAAAGTTCACAATATGCTTCGCGAGGCTACAAACAATCCCCTTAGAACTGGTTAAGGCACGAGGCTTGCGCGGGTATGACCGTCATTTTCGAAACATGTCACAAAAGCTGGTTTTCATGAGGAAGCATTTCGATACCACGTGCCGCGAAAACACCGGTCGTGATGGCTGCGGCGGCGCTATACATTGAGAATCACGGGATGATCACTATTGTGCGATCTTACATGAGACAAACCCGGCGAGACGGGTATTGATAACCGTCAGGTTATTTATCACCCCCCTTATTTCATTTTACTTTGGCCACCGCACTCATCAATCTGGCAGTCTGGATCGGTGGATGGGAGCCACGGATCAATTGGGAGGAAATCATGAAATTACGGATCACCGCCGCCATCGCGGCCATCTGCTTCAGTACTGCCGCTTATGCCGATACAATCAAGGTGGGCGTGGTCGGTCCGTTCTCCGGCCCCTTCGCGCTGCAGGGCAAGAACTTCAAGGCCGGCATCGATGCCTGGTTCGCGCTGCACGGCAACAAGGTCGGCGACGATACGGTAGAGGTCGTCTATCGCGATGTGCCGCAGGCCGATCCGGCGCAGTCCAAGGCGCTGGCGCAGGAACTGGTGGTGAAGGAAGGCGTACAATATCTCGCCGGCTTCTATTTCACCCCCGACGCCATGGCCGTCACGCCTTTGCTGAAGCAGGGCAATGTGCCGATGGTCATCATGAATGCCGCCACTTCGGCCATCGTGACCAAGAGCCCCTATGTGGTGCGCACCTCGTTCACCACCTGGCAGACCTCCACCCCCATCGCCAAGGTGGCCTTTGATGGCGGCGTAAAGAAGGTCATTTCGCTGGTCAGCGATTACGGCCCCGGCGTCGATGCCGAAAACGCCTTCAAGGCGGCCTTCACCGCCGCCGGCGGCGAAGTTGTCGAAAGCATCCGCATGCCGCTTTCCACCAATGATTTCAGCCCGATCATGCAGCGCGTGAAGGATTCCGGCGCGCAAGGCGTCTTCGCCTTCCTGCCGTCGGGCCCGACGACGCTCGGCTTCGTCAAGGCCTTCAACGATAACGGCCTGAAATCCGCAGGCGTCAAGCTCTTCGCACCGGGCGATCTGACGCAGGAATCCGACCTGCCGGCGCTTGGCGAAGCCGCGCTCGGCATGCAGACGACCTTCCACTACGCCGTCTCGCATGATTCCCCTGAGAACAAGACCTTCGTGGAGGCCGCCGCCAAGGCGATCGGCAACCCGAAGGAGCTCTCCTTCCCTTCCGTCGGCGCCTTTGACGGCATGTATGTCATCAGCAAGATGATCGAGGCTACTGGCGGCAAGCAGGATGCGGAAAAGGCCGTGGACGCGGTGAAGGGTCTTTCCTGGACAAGCCCGCGCGGCCCTGTCAGCATCGATCCGGAAAGCCGCCACATCACGCAGAATATCTACCTGCGCGAAGTGGCCAAGGGCGATGACGGCAATTATTACAACAAGGAAGTCCAGACCTTCGAAAAACAGGGCGATCCGGGCCTCGCCGCCGCGAAGTAACGGCGGCTCGTAGAGAAGTTCCGGGCCGCGCGTCGCGGCCTGGGTCCGGCCCGGATGGGTATTGCAGCACCGGGAGGAATTTTTCAGCATGCAGACGGTCTTCAGCATCCTTGTCGATGCGCTTGCCTATGGCATGGTCCTGTTCATCATCTCCATCGGCCTTTCGGTGACGATGGGGCTGATGCGGGTGGTCAATCTGGCGCATGGCGCCTTCGCCATGATCGGCGGTTATCTCGCCTCCTATGCCGCCCATGGCCTCGGCCTCGGTTATGCCCTGGCGATCCTCGTCGCCATTGTCGGCACCATCGTCATCGCCATTCCGCTTGAGCGTTTTCTCTATCGCCGCATCTATGGCGCGCCGGAGCTGACACAGGTGCTGATGACCATCGGCATCACGTTTTGCATCATCGGCATCGCCAATTTCGTCTTCGGCCCGACGCTGAAGACCATTCCGCTGCCGCAGCAGCTGGCCGGCCCCACCGATCTCGGCTTCCGCACCATCGCCACCCACCGCATCTTCGCCATTGCCTGCGGTCTGGCCGTTGCCGGTGCATTGTGGTTCACCTTCGAAAAGACCGCCTTCGGCATCAAGCTGCGCGCTGCTGTCGATAACGCCGCCATGGCGGCCGCACTCGGCGTTCGCACCGAGGTCATCTATGCCGTCAGCTTCGCCATCGCCGTTGGCCTTGCCGCCATGGGCGGCGTCATCGGCGCGGAATTGCTGCCGGTCGAACCCTATTATGCGCTGCGTTATATGGTGACCTTCCTCGTGGTGGTCTCGGTCGGCGGCGCGGGCTCCATTCCCGGCGCGCTGATCGCCTGTCTGCTGCTCGGCGCCATCGATACGACCGGGCGGTATCTTGCCCCCGAATATGGCGAATTCTTCTTTTATCTGGCGGTCATCGTGATCATCACGCTGTTCCCGCGCGGCCTTCTCGGAAGGGCGAAATGAGATGGCGGTGCTCATGAACGACGTGACTGAAACGGCAGAAATCCCGAAGGCGCGCTCACCGCTGCGCACGCTTGCGGGGCCGCTCCTCATCATTATCGCCGCCATTGCCGGTTATTACCTGTTTCCGGATAATCTGGCGCTTCTGACCCGTATCATCGCCATCGCGCTTCTCGTGCTGTCGATCGATCTCGTTACCGGCTATTGCGGTGTCGCCACGCTTGGCCATGCCGCGCTGTTCGGCGCGGGCGCCTATGCTGCCGGAATTGCCGCCGCCCATTTCGAGATTACCGATCCGCTGCTCATGACCGTGATCGGCGCAGGCGCGGGCGGCGTCGCCGGGCTGGTCTCCGGCACGGTTCTCCTGCGCGCCCACGGCCTGCCGCAGCTCGTTCTTTCCATCGCCGTCATCCACCTGTTCCATGAGGCTGCCAACAAGGCATCGGGCTGGACGGGCGGCAGCGACGGTCTTGCCGGCGTTTCCCCGGACGCGCTGTTCGGCACCTTCGAATTCGACCTTTTCGGCCGCACCGCCTATATCTATGGCGTCTGTCTGCTGCTCGTCGTCTTCCTCGCCCTCAGGGTGGTGGTCAATTCGCCCTTCGGCATGTTGTGCCGCGGCGTCAAGCAGGACAGCATCCGCATTCAGGCCATGGGCGGCGCCGTCAACGGCACGATTTTGAAGATGTTCGTCATATCGGGCATCGTCGCCGGCATTGGCGGTGCGCTCAACGCCATTTCCACCCAGGTCGTCGGTCTCGACAGCCTCAGCTTCACGCTTTCGGCCGAAGCGCTGGTCATGCTGGTGCTCGGCGGCGCGGGTTCGCTTTACGGCGCGCTGATCGGCACCGTCACCTTCATGTGGTTCGAAGATGTCGTTTCCGCCGCCAATCCGTTCCACTGGCTCACCATTGTCGGCCTGCTGCTGATTGCCGTCGTGCTTTTTGCGCCGCGCGGGCTTTATGGCGCGGGTGAGCAGATCATTGCGCGCATCCGTGGAGGTCGCAAATGAGCGCCATTTTCGAAGTCTCCGGCCTCAAGAAAAATTTTGGCGGCCTCGTCGTCACCAACAATGTCTCGCTGTCGCTTTCGCCGGGAGACCGCACGGTGCTGATCGGCCCCAATGGCGCCGGCAAGACCACCTTCGTCAATCTCGTCACTGGCAATATCAAGCCCTCGGCCGGCACGGTGCGCATCGCCGGCGAGGACGTGACCGGCCTCAGCGCCAGCCAGCGGGTGAAGCGCGGCCTTGTGCGCTCCTTCCAGGTCACGCGGCTGTTTCAGGACATGACGCCTGAGGAACATGTGGCGCTTGCCATTCTCCAGCGCGAAGGCAAAACGGGCCGGATTTTCGGCCGTTACCGCGCCATGCCTGCGGTGATGAGCGAAGCCCGCGATATTCTCGGCACGCTTGGCCTTATCGCACTTGCCGAAACAAAGGTGCGCGAAATCGCCTATGGCCAGCAGCGGCTGATCGAGATCGCGCTTGCCATGGCGCTTCGCCCGAAAATCCTGCTGCTGGACGAACCGGCCGCCGGCGTGCCTTCCACGGAAACCGCGCGCATCGAACAGGCGCTCGACCGGCTGCCGGCCGACCTCGCGATCCTGATGATCGAGCACGACATGGATCTGGTCTTCCGTTTTGCCAAACGTGTGGTGGTGCTAGCCGCAGGCGCGGTCATCTTCGACGGTTCGCCGGAAGACGTCACCAGCAATGCGGAAGTCCGCCAAGCCTATCTGGGAAGTTACGCCGATGCCCGCAGCGCCGCTTGAAATCGTCAACCTCACCGCCGGTTATGGCCCCACCCGCGTCATCGAGGGCCTGTCGCTTTCCGTGCCGTCGGGCTCGCGTTTCGCGGTTCTTGGCCGCAACGGCGTCGGCAAAACCAGCCTCTTCGCCACGCTGGCCGGCCAGACGAAACGTTTTTCCGGCGATATCCGTATCGGCGGGCAGGACATCGCCGCCCTTCCGAGCGCCGCCCGCGCCAAGGCCGGCCTCGGCTACGTGCCGCAGACGCGGGATGTGTTTCCCACCCTCACCGTCGAGGAAAATCTCTTCGTCGGTCTCAAGACCCGGCCGAAATCGGCCATCGAGGAAGCCTACACGCTGTTTCCGCGCCTCAAAGAGCGCCGCCGCAATCTCGGCTCGCAACTTTCGGGCGGCGAACAGCAGATGCTCTCCACCGCCCGCACGATTCTCGGCCAACCGCGCGTGCTGCTTCTCGACGAGCCGCTCGAAGGCCTCGCCCCCGTCATCTGCGAGGAGCTGATGGCCGCCTTCTCCAAACTGGCGCAATCGGGCGAAATGACCATCCTCCTCGTCGAACAGCGCATTCAGATGGCCATCGACTTCGCCGACCACGCCATCATCATGGAACGCGGCCGCATCGTCTGGGAAGGGCCATCCAGCGATCTTGCGGAAAACCCGGATATTATCGATACGCATCTTGGGGTTGGCGGGTTGCATTGAGTGAATGCATCGCCGTTGCGCGTTCATATATACAATCTCCGTCATACCGGCCTTGAGCCGGTATCCAGCCACCCCAAATCCTTGGGGTGAAAAGACTCTTCGCGCCGCGCAGACGCGCGCCGGCTGGATTCCGGCTCAAGGCCGGAATGACGGAGGGTTACCGATCACACAAAGCCCCCGCCGTCTCATTTGCCCTTCCTCAAAAAACCCAATGGAATAAAAATTCCACTGCAGTTAAAGTGCACACGATTTCAGTCTGCACAAAGGAACGACAATGACGGCAATCGAGGCGCCAGAATCCGTAAAGGCTTTTGAGGAGCGGCTGCTCCAGGTCGCGGAGGGTTTGCCGAAACGATTGCGGCAATGCGCCGATTATGTCGCTTCCAATCAGGATCGCATCGCCGTTTCCACCGTCGCCGAAATGGCGGAAGGGGCTGGCGTGCAGCCCTCGGCCTTCATGCGTTTTTGCCAGATCATGGGCTTTTCCGGCTTTTCGGAAATGCAGCGGCTGTTCCGCGATTCCTATGTCGGCGGCTGGCCGGATTATGCCACGCGACTCGACCATCTGCGGGAGAAGGGCGATGAAAGCGCATCGGGCCTGCTTGCCGAATTCGTGGAGGCCGGCCGTTCCTCGCTGGAAATGCTGCTGAAATCGGTCGATACCCGCCAGCTTGACGAGGCGGTTTCGGCGCTGGCGAAGGCGCGCACCGTGCATATCATCGGTCTGCGGCGCTCTTTCCCCATTGCCAGCTATCTCGCTTACGCCTTCGAGAAGATGAAGGTGCCGGCGGTTCTGCACAGTGCGGTCGGCGGGCTCGGCAATATCAGCGCCATTTCCCGTGACGACGCGCTGATCGCGATCACCTTTTCTCCCTATTCCGCGGAAACGCTGGAGCTGGCGGAAAACGCCCGCGCCAACGGTATTCCGATCGTGGCGCTTTCCGATTCCGCCGTCAATCCGCTGCGCAAATCCGGCGCGACGCTGCTGACCGTCACCGAGATCGATTTCGGCGCGTTCCGCTCGCTTTCCGCCACGCTCTGTCTGGCCATTACGCTGGCCGTGGCTGTGGGAACGCGCAAAACAGCCTGAATATTTTTATTGAAAACGGAAAAAATAGAATTTATGATCCAAATCCATGAAACGGGCATTCCATAATCGTCCGTCTCGTGACGAACGAAAATGAGCGGAGGAGGCTCATCGGAGCGGGATGGCGAAAGATGCGGGCGATCGTCGCCTGAATGCCGCTCCAGACATGTGAGGCAGACCGTACCGAGGTGCGGTGCTAAGGAGGAACCTTTTGAAAAAACTTGATCTCATCACGATCGGGCGCTCGTCTGTCGATCTGTACGGTTCGCAGGTCGGCGGCCGTCTGGAGGACATGGCCTCCTTTGCCAAATATATCGGCGGCTCTCCCACCAATATCGCAGCCGGCGCTGCACGCCTCGGGCTCAACAGCGCCGTCATCACCCGTGTCGGCGATGAGCATATGGGCCGCTTTATCCGCGAACAGCTGGTGCGCGAAGGCGTCGATGTGCGCGGTGTGAAGACGGACCCGGAGCGGCTGACCGCGCTGGTGCTGCTCGGCATTCGCGACCAGAACCAGTTCCCGCTGATCTTCTATCGCGAAAACTGCGCCGACATGGCGCTCAGCGAAGACGATATCGATCCCGCCTTCATTGCCGAGGCAGGCTGCGTCTGCGCCACCGGCACGCATCTGTCGCATCCGAAGACGGAAGCGGCCGTGCTGAAGGCGCTGAAACTCGCCCGCGAAAATGGCGCAAAGACCGCGCTCGATATCGATTACCGCCCCAATCTCTGGGGTGTGGCCGGCCACGGCGATGGCGAGAGCCGTTTCGTCGAATCGCAGAAGGTCACCGCCAAGCTGCAATCCACCCTGCATCTCTTCGACCTGATCGTCGGCACGGAAGAGGAATTCCACATTGCCGGCGGCTCCACCGATACGCTGACCGCGCTGAACGCCGTGCGCAAGGTCTCGAATGCGACGCTGGTATGCAAGCGCGGCCCGATGGGTGCTTCGGTTTTCGCCGGCGACATTCCTTCCAGCCTCGACGATGGCGAGACGGGCGAAGGTTTCCCGATCGAGGTCTTCAACGTTCTGGGTGCGGGCGATGGCTTCATGGCCGGGCTGTTCCGCGGCTGGCTGCGCGGCGAGGACTGGCCGACAACGCTGAAATACGCCAATGCCTGCGGCGCCTTCGCCGTCTCCCGCCATGGCTGCACGCCCGCCTATCCAAGCTGGGAAGAACTGCAATATTTCTTCAAGGCGGGCATTCGCAATAAGGCACTGCGCAAGGACGAGGCGCTGGAGCAGGTGCATTGGTCAACCAACCGCAAGGGCGACTGGGACACGATGCGCGTCTTCGCCTTCGACCACCGCATGCAGCTGGAAGCCATCGCCGACGAGCTTGGCGTCAAGCACGAGCAGATCGGCGCTTTCAAGAAACTCTGCCTTCAGGCCGCGCAGCATGTTGCCGGCGACAGGCCGGGTTACGGCATTCTCTGCGATGGCCGTCTCGGACGTGACGCCCTGTTTGCCGCCAGCGGCTCGGGCCTGTGGATCGGCCGCCCGGTGGAATGGCCAGGTTCGCGCCCACTGACGCTGGAACCCGATCTCGGCAAGGATTTCGGCGGTCTTTCCGAATGGCCGCTTGAAAATGTCGTCAAGGTTCTGTGTTTCTATCATCCCGACGATACGGATGAGATGCGCGCCGCGCAGGAAGAGACGGTCACGCGTCTGTTCCAGGCGACACGACGCAACCGGCTGGAAATGCTGCTGGAGGTCATTCCCTCCAAGGTCGGCCCGACCGACGATTTGACCGCCGCCCGCATCATCGAGCGCTTTTACGAGATCGGCGTCTATCCCGACTGGTGGAAGCTGGAGCCGATGAAGACCCGCGCGGCCTGGAAAAACGCCTGCGACGCCGTGCATCGCAACGATCCTTACGTGCGGGGCATCGTCGTTCTCGGTCTCGACGCGCCGCAAAGCGAGCTGGAAGAGAGCTTCCGCCTTGCCGCCGGTTTCGATCTGGTCAAAGGTTTCGCCGTTGGCCGCACGATTTTCGCGGATGCCGCCCGCAGCTGGCTCGGCGGCAAGATGACCGATGAGGAAGCGGTCAGGGATATGGCGCAGCGCTATACCAGCCTGTGCCGCATTTGGGATGAGGCGCGCGCCAAAAAGGGAGAGGCAGCGTGAAGACAATCAGATTGACGGCTGCGCAGGCCATGGTTCGTTACCTGGCAGCGCAGATGAATGAACATGGCGAAACCTACATCGCCGGCATGTGGGCCATTTTCGGCCATGGCAATGTCGCCGGCATCGGCGAGGCGCTTTATGGTATCCGCGACGAACTGCCGACCTATCGCGGCCAGAACGAGCAGTCCATGGCCCATGCGGCCATCGCCTATTCGAAGCAGCTGCGTCGCCGCCGCGCCATGGCGGTCACCTCCTCCATCGGCCCGGGTGCGGCAAACATGGTGACGGCCGCCGCCCTTGCCCATGTCAACCGCCTTCCCGTGCTGTTGATCCCCGGCGACGTCTTCGCCAATCGTGGGCCCGATCCGGTCTTGCAGCAGCTCGAAGATTTCGGCGATGGCACGATGACGGTGAATGACTGCTTCCGCCCCGTCAGCCGTTATTTCGACCGCATCATGCGGCCGGAGCAATTGCTGACCGCACTTCCCCGCGCCATGCGCACCATGACGGACCCGGCCGATTGCGGCCCTGTCACGCTCGCCTTCTGCCAGGATGTGCAGGCGGAAGCCTATGATTACCCCGAGAGCTTCTTCGAAAAGCGTGTCTGGCGTCAGCGCCGCCCGGAACCGGACGTGGTGGAATTCGATGAAGCCGTCGCTGCGCTCAAGGCGGCGAAGAACCCGATCATCGTTGCCGGCGGCGGCGTGCATTTTGCGGGCGCAACCGAAACCCTGAAGCGCTTTGCTGAAACCCATTCCATTCCCGTCGTCGAAACGCAGGCCGGTAAATCGGCCGTCGCTTGGGACCATGATCTGAATTTCGGCCCCGTCGGCGTCACCGGCGCGGAAAGCGCCAATATCATCAGCGAGAAGGCCGATCTGGTCTTCGGTGTCGGCACCCGTTTTCAGGATTTCACCACCGGCTCCTGGGCGCTATTCAAGAACCCGAACCGCAAAATCCTGGCGCTTAACGTTCAGCCCTATGACAGCGCCAAGCACGATGCGATCAGCCTGACGGCGGATGCGAAGATCGGGCTTGAGAAACTTTCCGCAGCACTCGGCAGCCACCGTTTTGCGGCGCCGGATGCCGGCCTAAAGGCTGCATGGTTTAAAAAGGCCGATGCCGATACGGCAGCGCCGGGCGAGGACAATGCCAACAGCCTGCCCACCGACATGCAGGTCATCGGCGCGGTGCAGCGCCAGTCGCGTGACAATACCGTCGTCATGTGCGCGGCCGGCACCATGCCGGGCGAGCTTCACCAGCTGTGGAAATCCAAGCTGCCGCTCTCCTATCACATGGAATACGGCTTCTCCTGCATGGGTTATGAAGTGGCCGGCGGCCTCGGCATCAAGATGGCGGAACCGGACCGCGACGTGATCGTCATGGTCGGCGACGGTTCCTACATGATGATGAATTCCGAGCTTGCGACCTCGGTTGCCATGGGCGTGAAGATCACGCTCGTCATCACCGACAATCGCGGTTACGGCTGCATCAACCGGCTGCAGATGGAAACCGGCGGCGCGGAGTTCAACAATCTCTACGCCCACACCAACGTCAACCCGATCGCCATCGATTTCGTGGCCCATGCAGGCTCGATGGGGGCGGATGCGCGCAAGGTTTCCACCATTACCGAGCTGGAAGAGGCGCTTGCGGCAGCCCGTGCCTCCAGCCGCACCACCGTCATCGTTATCGATACCGACCCTTACCCGACGCCGCAGGCCGGCGGTCACTGGTGGGATGTCGCGGTGCCTGAAGTTTCCGACCGCGCCGAAATCGGCCCGGCCCGCGTCCGTTATGAAAACCATGTCAAGGAAAGACAGTAAGATGATCCGTTACGGAACCAACCCGATTGCCTGGTCCAACGACGACGACCGCACGCTGGGCGCGCATATCAGCCTCGAACAATGCCTCGATGAAACCGCCAAGATCGGTTTCGACGGCATCGAGAAGGGCCACAAGTTCCCGACCGAGCCGGAAGGCCTGAAGGGCGTGCTTTCGCCGCGCGGCCTCTCCTTCGTCTCCGGCTGGCATTCGCTGAACCTTCTGACCGACGACATCGAGTCCGAAAAGAAGGCGATGCAGCCGGCGCTTGACCTGCTGAAAGCCATGGGCTCGAAGGTCATCATCGTCTGCGAGACCTCCAATGCCATCCATGGCGATGACAACAAGGCGCTGGTCGACCGCCCGCGCCTTGCGGCCGGGGACTGGGCGAAATTCGGCGCGGGCGTCGAGGCGCTGGCCGCCTTTGCCGCAGAACAGGGTATCACCCTCGTTTATCACCATCACATGGGAACGGTGGTCGAGAGCGAAGAGGAAATCGATCTCCTGATGAAGCATACCGGCCCCAAGACGCATCTGCTGCTCGATACCGGCCATTGCCTGTTCGGCGGCGGCGATCCGGTGCGCGTCGCGCAGAAATATATGGGCCGCGTCGGCCATATCCATGCCAAGAACGTGCGCCCCGTCATTGCCGATCAGGTGCGCAATGAGCGGCTCTCCTTCCTCGAAGGTGTTCGCCGTGGCGTATTCACCGTGCCGGGCGACAGCGAAGGCGGCGTGAATTTCCCACCGGTTCTGAAAGTGGCGGCGGAGCATGGTTACAGCGGCTGGCTGGTGATCGAGGCGGAACAGGACCCTGACGTGCGCAACCCGTTCGAATATCAGAGCCTCGGGCTGAAATCGCTGAAGGCTTTTGCGCGCGAAGCAGGGCTGGACAAGGCTCAGGCTGCTTGAGCTGAACCGATAACGGGCGGCATATCCCGCCCGTCATATCGGCCTTGCCGGTATCCAGCCACCCAAGTCCTTGGGCTGAAAAGAGTTGTCCCCGCCGCGCGGACGCGCGTCGGCTGGACCCCGGCTCAAGGCCGGGGTGACGAGACGGCAAGAACCGACGAACGACTGACCAAAAAGGAAAACCACCATGACCTCACTTCTGCGCAAGCCGGTCGCGACCAGCGGCAAGGTGCACGATATCACGCCCCAAAGCGCGGATTGGGGTTATGTCGGTTTCGGCCTCTACCGCCTGAAGCCGGGCGAGACGGCAACGGAAAACACTGGCGACACGGAAGTCATCCTCGTGCTGGTTGAAGGCAAGGCGACGATTTCCGCAGGCGGTAAGGACTTCGGTGAACTCGGCGACCGCATGAATGTGTTCGAGCGCAAGCCGCCGCATTGCGTTTATGTTCCGGCCGGCTCCGAATGGTCGCTGACCGCCACAACGGATTGCACCATCGGCGTCTGCACCGCACCCGGCGAAAAAGGCAGCCGCGAGGCGCAGCAGATCGGCCCGAATGGCGTGCAGCTCACCGAGCGTGGCAAGGGCGCCAATACGCGTTACATTTTCCCCATCGCCATGGAAGAACGCGATGTGGCCGACAGCCTGCTGGTAACGGAAGTCTTCACGCCGTCGGGCAACTGGTCATCCTATCCGCCGCACCGGCATGATGAGGATAACTACCCAGATATGACCTATCTGGAGGAGACCTATTATCATCGCCTCAACCCGGCGCAGGGTTTCGGCTTCCAGCGCGTCTTCACCGAAGACGGTTCGCTGGATGAGACCATGGCGGTGTCGGACGGCGATGTCGTGCTGGTGCCCAAGGGTCACCACCCCTGCGGCGCGCCCTATGGTTATGAGATGTATTATCTGAACGTGATGGCGGGGCCGATGCGCAAATGGCGGTTCAAGAACCACCCGGATCACGACTGGATTTTCAAGCGGGATAATCCGTAATTCACTCACCTGTCCTCATTCCTGTGCTTGTCACAGGAATCCAGCCGGCGCGCGTCTGCGCGACGGGGAGAGCCTTCCCAGCCCAAGGACTTGGGCTGGCTGGATCCCTGTGACAAGCACAGGGATGAGGGAGGAGAACCTTTGTTTCGCCTGCCACATTTCAATAAACGCTCAATGCATTGATTTCATTCTAAAAATCTCGGGAGGAAAATACCATGGCCGCTCTTGGCGTGGGCCTTATCGGCACCGGTTACATGGGCAAATGCCACGCGCTGGCGTGGAACAACGTCACCAGCGTCTTCGGCGATGTGGAACGCCCCCGCCTCGTGACGCTCGCGGAAGTTAACCCCGAGCTTGCCGCGAAGAAAGCCGCCGAGTTCGGTTTTACCCGTTCGACGGGCAACTGGCGCGACCTGCTTTCCGACCCCGAGATCGACGTGATCTCGGTCACCACGCCCAACGCCTTCCACCCGGAAATGGCCATTGCCGCCCTTGAGGCCGGCAAACATGTCTGGTGTGAAAAGCCGATGGCGCCCGCTTTTGCTGACGCGGTGAAGATGCGCGATGCGGCCCGCCGCTCAGGCAAGGCGGCAGCGATGGGCTACAACTACATCCAGAACCCCGTCATCCGCCATATACGTCGTCTGATCGACGAAGGCGCCATCGGCAGAGTCTATCACGTCCGCGCCGAAATGGACGAGGACTTCATGGCGGATGCCACCCAGCCCTTCTACTGGAAGAGCGAAGCTTCCTCCGGTTACGGCGCGCTGGACGATTTTGCCGTGCACCCTCTGTCCCTGCTATTCGCCCTCTTCGGCCATGCCGAAAGCGCCATCACCGACATGGTGAAACCTTACGAAACCCGCCCGCTTGCCGGCGGTGGCGACCGCGCCGTCGAGACGCACGATCTTGCCAGCGTGCTGCTGAAGCTCGAAGGCGGCATTTCCGCCGTGCTCATTGCCAACCGTTCCGCTTGGGGGCGCAAGGGCCGCATCGCCATCCAGATTTATGGTTCCACCGGCTCGATCCTGTTCGATCAGGAGCGGATGAACGAGTTCCAGCTCTACACCACGGATGGACGCCCGGAAGAACAGGGTTTCAGAACAATCCTCACCGCGCCGCACCACAAGCCCTATGACCGCTTCATCCCCGCCCCCGGCCACGGCCTCGGCTTCAACGATCTGAAGGTGATCGAATGCCGGGAACTGATCACGGCAATCGAGGGGAAAAAGGCCCATATCATCGATTTCGAGGAAGGGCTGAAGATCGAGCGCAGCATTCATGCCATGGCGCGATCATTTGCCGAAGGGCGATGGGTGGGAAGCGCGGAGATTGCGGAATAGAACGCCCACAAAGGGCGAGAACCTCTCTTCCGTCATACCGGCCTTGAGCCTGTATCCAGCCACGGCGCGTCTGCGCCGTGAGAGGAGTATTTCGCGATCAAGGACTTGATCGCGCTGGACCCCGGATCTAGTCCGGGGTGACGGGCGTGTGGCGGTAAAGCATTACCCCTTGACCGGCGTTTCCGGCACCGGCGTCAGCACCTTGCCGTCCCTGAACCAGCCAAGAATATTGTCGGCCACCAGATCGGCCATGGCGTTGCGCGTCGGAACCGAGGCGGAGGCGACATGCGGCAGCAGGGAGACGTTCGGCAGCGACAGGAAGGCTTCCGGGACTTTCGGCTCGGCATAGAACACATCGAGACCGGCAGCGCCCACAGCACCGCTCTTAAGCGCCTGCAGAAGCGCATCCTCATCGACGCTGGAACCGCGCCCGACATTGATGAACACGCCATCAGGCCCCAGCGCCGTCAGGATTTCGGCGTTGATCGCCTTATGCGTTTCCGGCGTACCCGGCACGATGCAGATGAGGATATCGACGGCTTCCGCCATCTCCTTCAGCGAGCCGTAATAGGTGTAAGGGAGGCCATCCCGTTTGCTGCGGGTGTGGTAACCGATCTCCACCTTGAAAGGCTCCAGCCGCTTGGCGATTTCCTGGCCGATGCGGCCCATGCCAAAGAGACCTACCTTGCGGCCGCGCAGCGAAAAC
Organism: Agrobacterium sp. ST15.13.015; assembly: GCF_027871645.1. NCBI lineage: Bacteria > Pseudomonadati > Pseudomonadota > Alphaproteobacteria > Hyphomicrobiales > Rhizobiaceae > Agrobacterium > Agrobacterium sp. ST15.13.015. The sequence continues at coordinate 17,863 of NZ_JAQAHF010000006.1, read as the reverse complement.
GGCGACAGCGCGAACGGGCCTTCACCAACCCATTTGCCGTCGCGAAGCCAGGTCTCGGCCTGATAAAGACGGCGCACGGTGTTGATCAAAAGCGCAATCGTTGTATCCGCCACCTCGTCGTTCAGCACATCAGGCGTATTGGTCACCACGATGCCGCGTGTGGCGGCATGTTTGGCGTCGACGCCATCATAACCCACGCCGAAATTGGCGATGATCTCGAGCTTCGGCAACGCATCGATCCATTTGGCGTTGACGACGCCGGAAACGGCAATGGCGTTAACACGCTCGGCCGCACCATCAGGCAGAACCGGCTCGGCGCCGGCAGGCACAGTCACGATCTCGACCTTGCCTTCGAGGCGTTCGAGAACGCGCGGGTTTATCTTGCCGGGAACGAGAACGACGGCCTTTTTGTCAGACATGAGCGGATATTCCTCCTGATAACATTCCGATAGCCGGAGCGGGTTTCAGGCGAACCTTTCGCCATCCCACTCCTCTGGGCGGCGATCCTTTCAAACAAACACGGCCGTGAAAAGGGCAATAAGGGGATGCTATGGGGGCAGACGGAAGTTTCATGCCGATTTTTTTAAGCGCCCTCACCGTCATGCCGGACTGGATCCGGCATCCAGCCAGCCCAAGTCCTTGGGCTGAGAGAGTCTTTTTCACCGCGTAGACACGCGGTGACTGGATTCCGGCTCAAGGCCGGAATGACGGAAAGGTGCAATGCACAGAACGCGCACCATTTCCCATCGTCTGAAGCCTCACACCCGCGGCCGCACCGGCCCGGTCGATTGCCGGATGCGCATTTCCGGCTTGATGAGGTGAATGCCATCAGGCTCGTGGCTGCCCGCCAGCCGGTCCAGCAGCGCGCGCGCAGCCAGGCGCCCAACCTCGGCCTGGCCGTTAGAAACCGTGGTCAGCGCCGGGGTGGCGATGGCAGCTTCCTCCAGATCGTCGTAGCCCGTTACCGAGATATCGACACCCGGCACCAGGCCGGCACGGGAAATGCCATTCATGAGACCGATGGCAACGAGATCGTTCCAGCAGACGGCCGCCGTCGGTTTCTGCGGCAGGGAGAGGAAATGCACGGCAGCCTCGAAACCGCCCTGCTTGGAGCGCGGGCCGGGAATACGCAGGTTCGGATCGACCTCAATGCCCGCCTTGCGCAGCGCATTGACGTAACCCTGGTAACGGTCACGCCCCGTCGAGGTCTGGTCGGTGCCGCCAACCATGGCGATGGTGCGGTGGCCGAGGCTGATCAGGTGGTTGGTGGCAAGTGAAATGCCATAGCTGTCGTCACCGCGATAGGTCGGCATGTCGACGCCATCCATCGAACGGGCCACCAGAATGGCGGGCATGCCGTTCTCCTCGGCCAGCGTCATGTCCTCGATCGGCGTGCCGATGGCGGGCGACATGATGATGCCGTCCGAGCCGAGCTGCAGCAGCGTTTCGATGAAGGTGCGCTGTTTTTCTACCGAATCGTAATGGTTGGAAAGAATGAAGGTCTGGCGGCTGCGGTCCAGCTCGCTTTCGATGGCTTTCAGAATTTCCCCGTAAAACGGGTTCATCACATCATGGAATACCACGCCGACAATGCCGGAACGCGAGGTGCGCAGGCTGGCGGCGCGGCGGTTGTAGATGTATCCCAGCGCCCGCGCCTGTTCCTTGATCTTGTCCCGCGTATCGGCAGCCACCAGCGGGCTGTCGCGCAATGCAAGAGAAATGGTGGCGGTCGAAAGACCGAGGCTTTCGGCAATCGTGGACAGTTTGACCTTTTGGGCCACGGCATTCCTCCCCAAACGCGTGTTAGTGACGGATGGCTCCGTTTAAATTGCAATTAAACAATTTAAACAAAATCCGCAACCCGTTTAAGGAATACCCACAAAACAGATGGTTCTTTTAAAAATTTCAGCAAAAATTATTGAAGATTGGCGTCTATTGCCTTCAAGAGTTTAACGATGTTGCGCACATCCTTGGCCGAAAGCCCCTCAACGGCTCTTGCACCGCAATTGGCGATGGAAACATTGATGTGTTCGACGCTTTTCAAACCCGCTTCCGTCAGCTTCACCAGCGTCACGCGGCCATCCTCATCGTCGCCGCTGCGTTCCACGAAGCCCTGGGCTTCCATGCGGCCGATGGTGCGCGTCATGGTCGGCGCTTTGACGCCGAGTTTCTGGGCGATCTGCCCCGGCGTGAGACTGCCTTCCTGCGCCAGCGCCAGGATAACGCCGTCTTGGCCCGCATAAAGCCCGCTTTCGGCAAGGCTGTGGCTGAGCGCCGTGCGCATGGAACGGGCCGCCTGGGTGATGGATTGCGCCAGTTCCTCGGGGTTGAAATTCTCATCCCGTTTTTTGGCGTCCTTTACCTTCTTGCCGCCCTTTTCCTTCTTGGCGCTTTTGTCCTTATGCCCGGTTTTGTCCTTGCTCATATGCGAGTGCCTTTTACCCTGTGGCGGAACCGATATATGTTGCTGGAAATCCTTAACGAATGCACGCGCGGACTGCCATATGCCAAACTCATACACGCATTATCACGACGAAAACGTAACAGACCCGCATCTTCGCGCAACAGCTGCAATTTCCGTGCTACCGCTCGGCGCGCATGAACAGCATGGGCCGCACCTGCCTTTCGAGACCGATACGCTGATTGCCGAAGGCATCGCCGCCCGTCTCGCCGCCACCCTGCCCGCCCACCTGCCCGTCTCTTTCCTGCCGGCGGAACCGGTCGGCTATTCCATCGAACACATGAATGTGCCGGGCACGAAAACCCTGCGTTACGATGAGGCCATCGAGCGCTGGCTCGGCATCGCCGAGGCGGAATATAAAAAGGGCGTGCGCAAATTCGTGATGCTGAACGCCCATGGCGGCAACTCACCGCTGATGACCATCGTCGCAACCGAGGCCCGCGCCCGTTTCGGCATGCTGGCGGTCGCCACAAGCTGGACCCGTTTCGGCGTACCGGCCGATATCGTGAAGCCGGAGGACAAGGCGATCGACATCCATGGCGGCGATATCGAAACATCGGTCATGCTGGCGCTTCATCCCGAACGCGTGGCGATGCAGAAGGCCGAAGACTTTCCCTCCCGCCAGAGCGATTTCGCCAGCCGCTTCAAACACCTGCGCGCCTATGGCCCGCATGCATTCGGCTGGCTGATGAGCGATCTGAACCCCGACGGCGTTGCCGGAAACGCCGCCGCCGCCACTGCGGAAAAGGGCGAAAGGCTGATTTCCCATGCCGTAAAAGGCCTTGTCGAACTGCTTGAAGATATCCACGCTTTTGACATAACGTTATTTCATAACAAAATTTGAGTGCCATGGCCGAATTCGGTCAAAATCTCTTTGAACTGCCCGGACGTCGCGCCTATATGGACGACGACACATCTTCCTGAGGCCTGACGGCCTCTCTCCACGCGGGGTTTTCCATGACCGAAACAGCTATAGCCAAGCCCATTCCAGTCACCGTCCTGACGGGATATCTCGGCGCCGGCAAAACGACGCTTCTCAACCGCATTCTCTCCGAGAACCACGGCAAGAAATACGCTGTCATCGTCAATGAATTCGGCGAGATCGGCATCGATAACGATCTGATCGTCGAGTCCGATGAAGAAATCTATGAGATGAACAATGGCTGCGTGTGCTGCACGGTGCGCGGCGACCTCATCCGCGTCGTGGAAGGCCTGATGCGCCGCCCCGGCCGTTTCGACGGTATCATCGTTGAAACGACAGGTCTTGCCGATCCCGTTCCAGTCGCCCAGACCTTCTTCATGGATGACGATGTGCGCGCCAAGACCGAGCTTGATGCCGTCGTTGCCCTCGTTGACGCCAAGCACCTGCCGCTGCGCCTGAAGGACAGCCGCGAGGCCGAAGACCAGATCGCCTTTGCCGATGTCGTCGTCGTCAACAAGACCGATCTCGTTTCGCCGGAGGAAGTCGCCCGCATCGAGGATATCGTGCGCGCCATTAATCCTTCCGCCCGCATCTACAAGACCACCCGGTCCGGTGTCGATCTCGCCCGGGTTCTCGATCAGGGCGCCTTCAACCTGGAACGCGCGCTGGAAAACGATCCGCATTTCCTCGAGCATGGCCATGACGACCATGTTTGCGGCCCTGATTGCGATCATCACCACCACGATCACGACCATCATCATCATGACCATGACCACGGGCATCATCACCACGATCATGATCATGATCATGGGCACGACCATCACCATGGCGCGGTTTCGCCGATCCATGATGTGACGGTGCAGTCGGTCTCGCTGCGCGGCGGCGAGATGAACCCTGAGCGGTTCTTCCCGTGGATCCAGAAGGTCACCCAGACCGATGGCCCGAACATTCTGCGCCTCAAGGGCATCATCGCCTTCAAGGGCGATGCGGAACGTTACGTGGTGCAGGGCGTGCACATGATCATCGAGGGCGACCACCAGCGCCCGTGGAAGGAAGACGAAAAACGCGAAAGCCGCCTCGTCTTCATCGGCCGCGAACTGGACCGCGAGAAGCTGGAAAAGAGCTTCAACGCCTGCCTCGCGACGGCCTGATCGTTTGGCCCCGTCACCCCGGTGCCAGACCGGGGTGCGGCTGCGTCCGTCATCCGCCCGACGCGCGTTCTTCGACACCGTATACGGCAGTTGAAAATCATTGACACTCCGGCGCTCCGGGCTCACCCCCCTCTGTCCTGCCGGACATCTCCCCCTCAAGGGGGGAGATCGGCCCGTGGCGAGGTTTCGCACCTCTCGACGGTCGAGAATGAAGTGACAAGAAAGCGTCTTGCCGATCTCCCCCCTTGAGGGGGAGATGTCCGGCAGGACAGAGGGGGGTGAGCCCGGAGCGCCGGCGCGTCAATGATTTTAACTGTCCTGTAGGGTGGTTCCTCTACCACAAATCGCTCTATCTCCTTGATTTCACGAATCGTCCGAACGTAAAAGCGGTTCCGCTTTTGCCGGAAATGCTTTAGAACCATGCCTGCCGCCGGGGTCGACATCGTCGTCCCATCCGACACAGATACGAAAGACCGATGCCCCATGCCGACTGTTGCCCCGCTTGATATCGAAGGCCACGTGGTCTCGACCCATTTTCTCGGCGACATTCCCCTGTTTGCCACCGCCGCCGGCACCATTCATCGGCTGGATGGCGGCGAGAAGGTGACTGAGGCACATGACGGGCTTCTGACCTGCGTGCGCGATTCCTATAGCGCCACGCTGCTTTCCGGTGGCGAGGACGGCCGTGTGCTGCGCATCGGCCATGACGGCAGCATCGGCGAAATCGCCAACGTGCCGCGCAAATGGGTGGGCGTGGTTGCCGGCGGACCGCAGAAGGCTGTCGCTTATGGCGTCGGCAAGTCCAGTTTCGTCCGGCTGTCGGACGGCACGGTCAAGGAATTCAAGGAAGAGCGCACGGTGGAGGCCATCGCGTTTGCGCCCAAGGGCCTGCGCATTGCCGTTGCCCGTTATAACGGTGTGACATTGCACTGGGTGGCGACCGCCGGCGATCCCGTCGATCTGGAATGGAAGGGCGCCCATACGGGCGTCACCTTTTCGCCCGATGGCAAGTTCCTCGTCACTACCATGCAGGAAAATGCCCTGCACGGCTGGAAGATGGAAGCCACCAAGGGCGGCATGGAAGCGCGCCACATGCGCATGACGGGTTATCCCGCCAAGGTCAAATCCGTCTCCTGGTCGGCAAAAGGCAAATGGCTCGCCTCTTCCGGCGCGCCGGCAGCCATCGTCTGGCCGTTTGCCGGCAAGGACGGCCCGATGGGCAAGTCCCCGGAAGAACTCGGCAGCCGCGCCAACATCATGGTCACCAATGTCGCCTTCCACCCGGTGGAAGATGTGCTCGCCATCGGCTTCATCGACGGCATGATCCTCGGCGTTCGCCTTGCCGATGGCAAGGAAGCGCTGCTGCGGCGCCCCGGCAAGGGCGCCATCACCGGCATGGACTGGAGCGCCACGGGCAAGCTGCTTGCCTTCGCCTCCGAAGCCGGGGATTGCGGGATCATCGATATTTCGGCTTGAGGGATGGACACGGGGGTAACAGGCCGCCCTACTCCCCCACCTGCCGCCGCGTCAAAAACAACAGCAGCAAGGCCGCGCCCGCGCCAACCGAAGCGAGCCGGATCGAGACGCCGAAACTTGCATATTGCGACACGAACCCCATCAGCGGCACCGCAAAAAGCGCGGCGAGGAAGATGGAGTTCATGTAGAGCGCCGTCGCCCGGGCCGTGCGGCCGCGCGCAAAGCCCTGCACGAAGGTGAGGCAAGTGCCGGCGCAAAGGCCGTAATAGGCGCCTTCCAGCGCCGCGCCCGCGATCATGGCTGGCAATGTGGTGACCGAGGCGATGACGTTGAAAGCGACGATGGCCATCACCGCCGAAACGCCCAGAAGCAGGCGGGCGCTGAAGCGGCGCATCATTCGCGGCGCAAGCAGGATGAACAGAACCTCCATGGCGCATTTGACGCTGAGCGACAGGCCCGGCACGTAATCCGGCAGGCCGACCTCCCGCACCAGAAACACCGGCAGGGCCGAGGCGCAGAGAGCATGGGCAAAAGACATGCAGAAGCTGGCCGCCGCCGCCAGAAGCAGCGGCAGGTTGCGCCCTGTATCGTCGTCACCCGCCTGTCGCCGCTCCATCGGGCTGGTCTGGTCGCGCGGCACGACCGCAAGGGCAAGCCCGCCCCAGATGACCGCCATCAGCATGGCATTCACGAACACGGCCTTCGCGCCGGCAAGATCGAAGATCAGATAGGCGGCGGCAGGCAGCAGCATCCATGCCAGCGACACCATCGTCCGCAGGAAGGCATTATAGGCGGCCGTATCGAGCGCCTTCACCCGGCCATGATACCGGCCGTAACTGAAAATGAGCGTGCTGGCGGCATTGGAAAGCCCCATGCCGGTCGCCGTTATCGCCACCAGCAGCGCCAGATGCCCGAAACTCGCCGCCGCGGCCGCGACAAAAGCGCCGCACACGGAAAGCATCAACAACGGCCTCACCCGCACCCCGGCATCGACACGCTCGCCATAAACACGGCTGGCGGCAATCGAAGCCAGCGCCGCCGTGACGCTGTAAAAACCGACGGTGGCCGGCGGATGGCCGAGCACCTGGATGATGTAAAAACCGATAAATGGCACGACAGCCGCATTGGTGCTGCCGGCAATAAAAACCAGCAGGGCGATCAAATAGGCCTGACGATCGAAAGCGCCCGGCAAAGTGCTTTTCTGGAGCATGGGAATCGACTGAAGGCTGGGAGGCGGGACGGGATGGCGGCGACCACCATCACATCAAAAAGGCCCGCTGTTCAAGCCTGCTTGGAAAGCAGAATGCGGTTTCATTGCCGGTTAAAGGCGAAGCCGCTTCTTTTATGCCGGGCCTGGCTGCCGCCCTGGGGCTGGACGCAAGCCCTCAACCGCAAGCCCGTGTCACTCAATTAGAAGCACCTGCCCGGCGGTTTTTCTTGCCGCCGGGCTGGTTATGGATCGATATGCGTCGAACTGTCGCCCCCGATACCGCCACCGCAAAGATGGGCGACCCTCTTCGGAAACGAAAATCCGCAAATCAGAACTTTACGCCGAGACCGACGCTGACGACATGTTCGCTGAGCTTTCCATCGGCGGAAATGCCCCGGACAGTGTAGGTTTCCTTGCCGAAGTCGTTGTAACGATATTCGAGACGGCCGAATACGTTGTCGGTGAAGGCGTAATCGATGCCGGCGCCAATCGTCCAGCCATTCAGCATCTTGCTGGTATTGCCGAAGGGCGTCTTGATCTCGCTGTCCGTCGCGGTGTAACCACCGGCGGTGTAGATCAGGGCGCGGTCGACCGCATAGCCGGCACGCAGGCGCGCGGAGCCGTTCAGGCCCGAGGAAACCTTGCTGAGGTTGATCGTCTTTTTGCCCCAGGCATAACCGAGATCACCCTCGACACCGAGAATGACGGACGGCGCGACTTCGGCATTGTAACCGGCAAAGCCCGCAAAGCGAGCGCCATCGAAACTATGCTTGTCGGTCTCACCGTCTTCAATCGTTTTCAACCGCTCCCAGCCATAGCCGCCCGAAACACCGGCGTAAAAACCGTCCCAGGAGAAGGCAGGCGCGGCATCGTTGACGACAGGTGCTGCCGGAATGTCGCTGACGGCATCGGCAGCAATGGCTGCGCCGGAAAGAACGCCGAGCGCGGCGAGCGCGAGAAATGATTGTTTCAACATGAAAATAGCTCCTTCAAAACTTCCTTACCCGCCGAAATGCGAGCCGCGAACAGAACCGCCACCGAAATCACAATCACAAATGGCGAGTCGTGGACACGTGTTAATTGAAACATCCAAAAGTTAAAAGCAAGTAACAACAGCAGCAAAATTGAAAGTATTTTAAAATATAGATCATATTTTTACTTTATAATTTCATTTATTACCGACATAGAAATTAGAATATAAAAATATAAATATGCATCGGCGCACACCCCTTTCCGAAGCGGTCACGGATCGGCGGACACAAGGTGCTGGTGGAGCATCCAGAATAAAAAAAGAGGGCCGCGAGGCCCTCTTCCAGTCATGCGATGCGCCGTTTGTTCTTGCCGGAAACGCCATGCGTCAAACACACGCAACTCAAGGATCATTGCCGGCTTATGCGCTGCGCGCATCGTCTGCGTCGAAAATCCCTGATGATTTTCGAGCTGTTGCGTTGGAGCGGGATGGAGAAAAGCCCGATGGTTTCGCCATCCCGTTCCACGTCTCAGTTAGTGGCGGCGCTTTTTGCCGCCGTCATTCTTGTTGTCGATGACATCGACGGACGTCTTGTTGCCGTTCAGCACACCGTTCAGGATGCCGGTCTTGTTGCCGTTCAGGATCCCGTTATTGGACAGGATGCCGCTGACACCCAGATCGATGCTGGGCGAGACGACGACAAGGGCGCCGCCCTTGTTGCTGTTGCCGGACAGGATTCCTCCCAGAAGACCGCCCGCATTGGCCTGACCAACGGAAGCGACAGTAAGAATAGCGGCTACACAAGCGAACTTAGCAATCATTTCTCTCTCCTCTTTTGTTTGATCACGCCATCTGGCGTAACTGAACTGTATATTTAGAGGATTCTAATTCAAGCAAAGGCTAATATTACAATAAACGATTAACACTAATACTTGCGATTTTAATAAAATTTTACATATCGCATCTTTGCGCTTCCGCCCCTTGCTCAAACAATGCCGGTCGGTACCTGTGTCGCGACAGTAAAGCGGTGCGGGAAACTTTATTAACCATCCAAATATAAGATATTGCTTAATTAGATACCGGAGATGCGAATGCGGGTGGGGGGATATATCGCGCTTGTTCTCGGGCTTGCCTGCGCCTGCGGCGCGCGGGCGGGGGAAGAGGCCGATGAGCACAATGTTACCTATAAATCCGGCATTGCTTATGACAGCAATTATTTCGCCGACACCAACCGGCTGAGCGCGATTTCGTTGCGTGCCGGCTTCGGGCTGAACGGCAAGATCGCGCTGGAAGGGGCTGAGCTGCGTTATTCGCTCGAGCAGGAAGAGGTTCGCCTGCCCCGTTATCGTTTCGCCAATGAACATAACACCATCGCGGCGCTGGGGCTGACCAAACGATTTTCCGAAAAGCTGGAATGGGCCCTTGAGCTGCGCGGCACCCGCAGCGATGCCGGCGATATTTTCCTGCACCTGCCGGAAGAAGACATTGGTTACCGGCAGCTGGATCAAAAGCTGGAGGCGTCTTCACAGCTCGGCATCCTCGCCCTTGGCGGCAAGAATACGCTGACGGCAAGCCTCGCCAGCCTGATGAAAGGCAAGGCGCGGTTCCGCCCGGCCTATTTCCTGCCCACCCGACTGGAAGCGAACGAGGCGCTTTTATCGCTGAAGGCCGAACATGCACGATCACTCGGCGGCGGCGAGGCCGGGCTGACGCTTGCTTACGACCGTATCGCCGTGCCGGAGGGGCAGCAGGAAAAATATGAACGTTTCCCGGCCAATACGCTGCGAGGTTCTCTGGCCTATGGTTACGGGTTCTCCGACCGTTTCGCGGTTCTGGCCGAAGCGGGCTTCACCTCCATTTCCGGCGATGAGATCAGCGACAAGGTAAAGCGCACCCGCCCCTATCTGCGGGCCGAGGCCGAGGTGAAGGCCACCGAGCGTATCGCCTTCGGCGCGGGCTTTTCGCAGGACTATGCGCTTTTCGACCCGGATGACCCGATTGCCGAATTCCATCGCCGCTTTCAATTCGTCATCAAAAGCAGGCTCACCGAAAAGGTGGGGCTCGATCTTGCGCTGCACCGGGTCCACAAGGACTGGATCTATTATAATTACGATACCAGCGAGCGCCGGCTGGTCGCGACGCTCTCCTTCGATACCGGCAAGAACAGCAAGCTGGAGGTGGAGTTCAACCGACTGCTGCATGGCGAGCGCGATACCGATCTTGCCTATAGCGGCTCCAGCATCACCTCGCGTTTCAGCGGCACCTTCTGAAATTTAGTGTCGGCCCGCGCGAAGGATCGGACGCATCAGGTCGAAATTCGGTCCCAATTTCTGCTAGAGTCAGGCCTTCCAGATTCGAAGGCAGGACAGACCGGATAATGAACAGACGCTTTTTGCTCCTCGCGGCCGGCCTTGCCTGCGTTCCCGTCGCCGCGGCGGCCCATCCGCATATCTTTGCCGAAGCCCGCATGGAAATCGTCGAGGGGCCGAACGGCACCGTTCAGGAAGTGCGCAACATCTGGCGTTTCGACGAGATGTTCTCGGCAAGCGTGGTGATGGACTACGACAAGAACAGCGATCTGAAGCTCGACAAGGACGAGCTGGCCGAGATCGGCAATACCGTGCTGGAATCGCTCGCCGAATATTCCTACTACACCTTCATCACCGCCAATGGAAAACCGGTGGAATTTTCGAAGCCCGAGGCCATTCACGTGGACTATAAGGATCAGCAGATCCTGATGTTCTTCTCGGTGAAGCCGACAAAGCCTTTGGCCGTCAAGGGCAAGCTCAGCTTCGGCGCCTGGGATCCGACCATGTATACGGCAATCGATTTCGCCAAGGACGGCGATATCGCCACGCAGGGTAAGGACCTGAATGCCTGCAAGCATCATGTCGTCCGTCCCGATCCCGACGAGGTGATCTCGCAGAACCAGGGCACGCTCACCGACGCCTTCTTCAACGATCCGACCGGCACCGACATGACCAAGCTCTTCGCCACCCGGCTGGAGGTCTCATGCTGAGCCGCAGGGCCGGCCTCTTCGCAGTCGCCATTGGCCTCATTGTCGCGGCCGGTGCGGCCCATGCGCAATCGCCGCTCGGCATCGGCTCGGCCGAACCTTCCTTTTCCGTCGGCGGCCCCTTCGCCCCGCTGATGCAATGGATCAACGTGCACCAGCAGATGTTTTATCGGGCACTGACCGGCGCGTTGAAGGCCATGCGTGAGGATGGCTGGGCGCTCAGCTCGCTGATCGGCCTCTCCTTTGCTTATGGCGTTTTCCATGCCGCCGGTCCCGGCCACGGCAAAGCGGTCATTTCGTCCTATATGATCGCCAATGAGACGCAGCTGAAACGCGGCATTCTCATTTCCTTCGTTTCGGCGCTCCTTCAGGGTGCGGTTGCCATCGGCCTCGTCGGTGCGGCCTGGCTGGTGCTGCGCGGCACCTCCATCACCATGACGAAGGCGACGCAGGCGATGGAAATCGCCAGCTTCGCCATGGTGGCGCTGTTCGGCGCCTGGCTGCTGGTGCGAAAGCTCTGGTCGCTGCGTATCCGGCGCGAGCCTGTCGCGGTTTTCGCGCCGGCAGGTGAAACCGCGGTCGGCAGGACCACCGGCATGGGCACGGGGCTGCGGTTCCAGGGCAAGCCGGTTTTTGCCGATCACGACCATGACGGCACGGGCGATCTCTGCGCCGCCTGCGGTAAATCCCATGCGCCCGATCCGACGCTGCTCAAGGGCAAGAACTTCAGCCTGCACGAGGCATGGTCCGCCATCATCGCCGTGGGGCTCAGGCCCTGCTCTGGCGCGATCATCGTCATGAGCTTCGCGCTTCTGAACGGGCTTTATCTCGGCGGCGTGCTTTCCGTCCTCGCCATGTCGCTCGGCACGGCCATAACGGTATCGCTGCTCGCCATCATGGCCGTCTCGGCAAAAGGCCTCGCCGTGCGTTTCGCCGGCCCCGGCAGCCGCAGGGCAGCCGGCATCAGCCATGCGATAGAGATCGCCGGTGCGCTGTTCGTGCTCATCATGGGGCTGTTGCTGCTCGGCGCGTCGCTTAAGCTCTAACCGTCACGGCGACGCTGGTAACGGGCGCGCAGCCAGAACAGCAGGAAGAAACACAGCACGGCCACCGTGCCGAAGGCAGCGGCGAGCCAGGGCGAATAATCGCCGAGCCACAGCATGATCTTCGGCATGACGAAGAAGACCAGCCCGAAACCGACGATGATGAGGGCGGCGGCGAAGGCCGGCGACCAATCCTTCTTGCCGGGGCGCGCCTTTTCAGGTGCCGGGTTTTCAGGCGCCGAGTGTTCAGGCGCAGGCTTTTCAGGCAATGGCATCGGCAAACTCCGCACGGATATCCTCAAGCTTGCGCTTCTGCGCGCCGTCGGCCGCAAAATTCTCCGGCGCAAGCCAGGCTTCGAAGGCCTTGCCGATCAGCGGCCATTCGCCGTCGATCATGGAAAACCACGCCGTATCGCGGTTCTGCCCCTTCGAGATCATATGCTGGCGGAAAACGCCCTCGAAGGTGAAGCCATAACGCTTCGCCGTGATCTTGGAGGGCTCGTTTTCATTGTGGCATTTCCACTCGTAACGGCGATACCCCAGATCCTCGAAAACATGTTTCGCCATCAGGTAATGCGCCTCGGTGGAAAGAGGCGAGCGCTTCATCTTCGCGCCATGGGCGACGGAGCCGACCTCGACCACGCCATTGGCGGGATCGGGCCGCATATAGCTCGCCATGCCGACGATATCGCCGGTGGCGTTTTCAACGAAGACCAGCGTGACCCAGTTAAGCTTCTGCCCCGCGCCGACGAGCCAGTCGCCGAAAGCGTCGGCATCGGGAAAGGCGCTTTGCGGGAAATATTTGAGCAGCGCATTCACGCCCTCGCCGCCAAGTGCGGCCCAGAGCCTTGCAAGGTGTTTTTCGCGATCGAACGGCTCCGCCGTCACGTAACGGCCCTTCAACACCACCGGCTGCGGCGGCGGACATCCCTTGAAATCACTCAGATCGCGCATTCTCTTCCCCATTTGCTGGGAGAAGGATTAGGGCAAGCGGGGCGGGATGACAACAGTGCATGTGTCGGGTGGGCGGGTGCGGTTTACCCCCCTCTGCCCTGCCGGGCATCTCCCCCTCAAGGGGGGAGATCGACAAGCGGCTATTTCTCGCCTCTCTCAACGTTTGCGAATGAAGTGGTGGTAGCGCCTCCTGCCGATCTCCCCCCTTGAGGGGGAGATGCCCGGCAGGGCAGAGGGGGGTAAACCGCACCCGCCGAGGCTATCCTCAAACCTTCGCCGCCACCACCGTCGCCTCGATATGATCGACCAGCGCATCCGGCAGCCCAAGCCGCCCGGCCAGGAGGTCGAGATAGCCCCGCTCCGCCCGCGTATCGGCCTCGATGGCAAGCCGCGAGGCGGTGTAAAGCTCCACCTTCTGCTCTTCCGTGCGGGCGGCAGCCACCAGCGCGTCGATGTCGAGCGGATCGGCCAGTTCCTTTTCGAGGAAACGCTCGGCTTCGCTATCGAGGCCGGAGACCTGCACCTTGTCCATGATATTGGCGCGCTCCTTCTCATCGATATGACCATCCGCCTTGGCGGCGGCGATCATCGCCTGGATGAGCTTCAGCGCGAAATCATTGGAAAGGGCTGGCGATTGCGGGTGGAAGGCGGAATCGGCCGGCGGGGCGAGAAGCTCCGGCTCGGGTTTTGGCGCTGCTTCAGGCGCTTGGCCGGACTTGTAATTCTTGTAGGCGAGGTAACCGAGACCGGCGATGGCGGCGACACCGCCGATGGTGGCGACATTGCCGGCGAGCTTGCGGCCGGTCTTGGTGCCGAGAATGGCGGCGGCGAGCGCGCCGGCCTTGAGGGGATTGTTCTTTGCGATATCGGCGGCCTGCCCGGCTCTGTCACGGACGCTTCCCGAAAGGCCCGGCACCTGAGAGCCGAGGAATTGTTCAAGAAGCTTCTTGGCGTCGAACATCAAAATCTCCTGTAGAGGTCAAATCTACAGGGGAGATAGGAAGCCGTGGGCCGAATACAAATGTCAAACCCGCTCACGCCTTCGTGAACGGGTTTGACAGAATGCAAATCAGGCGCGCAGTGCGGCGGCTTCGGCGGCAAGCTTGGTAATGCCCGCCCAGTCACCCGTCGCCACCAGTTCGCGCGGGGCAACCCAGGAGCCGCCGACGCAGACGACGTTCGGCAGGGAGAGATAGTCATTGGCGTTCTTGAGCGACACGCTGCCGGTGGGGCAGAAGACCGTGCCGGCGAGCGGCGAGGACAGCGCCTTGAGATAAGGCGCGCCGCCGGCCTGTTCGGCCGGGAAGAACTTCAGCACCTTGTAACCCTCGTCGCGCAGCGCCATGACTTCGCTGGCGGTGGCAGCACCCGGAAGCAGCGGCACCTTCGAACCGCGTGCGGCTTCCAGCACGCTTTTATTGATGCCGGGGCTGACGATGAAGGTGGAGCCGGCTTCCGCCGCAGCTTCGAAATCCCGGGCATTGAGAATGGTGCCGGCGCCGACATTCGCACCCTCCACTTCCGCTGCAACCGCGCGGATGGCGTCGAGCGCCGCCGGTGTGCGCATGGTGATCTCGATTGCCTTCAGGCCGCCTGCGACCAAAGCGCGCGCAAGCGGCACGGCGGAAGCGGCATCATCCACGATCAGCACCGGCACGACCGGCTGGAGCTTGAGGATGGAGAGCAGTTTTTCGGATTCCTGGGCCAAGATGAGCCTCCCTTGCGCAATTGAAACGATTGAAATTCCGTCTACCGATTAGCCTGCCTCGGCTTTCATGTCGAGGCGCGCCAGCCGCATTTTTATCCAGATACTTCAATCAATTCGCTTCATCGCACTATCATATTGCGATAATCTGGCGCCCCAGTTCGCGGAGACAGCATGGCCAAGGAAATTGAACGGAAGTTTCTTGTTGCAGGCGGTGAATGGCGCAATGAGGTCACGCATAGCATGGCTTTCCGGCAGGCATATGTCGCCTCGATGGAAAACCGCTCGGTCCGGGTCAGGATCGTCGACCAGCGCGATGCGACCCTGACCATCAAGATCGGCGCAAGCGCGCTTGTCCGCGACGAATATGAATATTCCATCCCCCTCAAGGACGCCGAAGAGCTGATGGCGAGCGCGCCGGGCGTGGTGATCGAAAAAACCCGCCACACCGTCGATCATGGCGGCTTCACCTGGGAAGTGGATGTTTTCGAAGGGAAATATCACGGGCTGGTGGTGGCGGAAGTGGAAATGAACGACGAGAATGCCGATCCCGATCTGCCGTCCTGGCTGGGCAGGGAAGTCACCGGAGACAAGCGCTTCTCCAACCAGTCGCTCGCCATGGACTGTCCGAACGGAGACTTGCCGGATGCCCTTCAGAATTGATCCGAAAAAGCCCTTCGACAATGAAATCCGTCGGGCCGGGCTGGAGCTGATCGACGATACGGTCACGATCCTTCGCGACCAGCCGTCCGGATCGCACGAGGCCGTGCACGACGCCCGCAAGCGGTTCAAGCGGCTGCGCGCGCTCTATCGCCTCATCCGCAAGGCGGCACCGGATTTCGGCCGCGAGGAAAACGCCCGTATTCGCGATATCGCCCGCTCCCTCGCCTTTGCGCGCGATGCAACGGCGCTGGTGGAAACAGCGGAATATCTCGAGGCCTTCGCGCGTTCCGATGCGCAGGGCGAAGCGCTGCGCTCGATCACCGCGATGCTGCGCGCGCGCCGCGACGACGCCATAGAACATGAAGCGGGTCTCGACGAGGCCATAGCCGCCGCCATTGCCGGCTGCGGGGAAGCGCGCCAGAAGCTCGAGGACCTGTCGCTGCCGGATGAGTTGAAAGACACCGCCCGGCTGCTGAAAAGCGCCTGGGCGAAACAGAGAAAAAGGGCGCGCAAGGCGCTCACCGATTGCCATAAGCAGGCCGACGCCGAGCATTTCCATGAATTGCGCAAGTCCGGGCAGGCCTATTGGATGCATCTCGGCCTGATGCGCCGGCTCTGGCCTTCCGCCATGCGCGCCAAGCGGGCCGATACCAAGCGGCTGGTGGATATTCTCGGCCACGAGCACGATCTCTCGGTTCTTGCCGCCGTCGCCGACCGCGAGCCGGAGCGTTTCGGCAATGGCGAGCGGCTGGCCCTGCTGCTCGACGCCATCATCGAGAGGCAGCAGGCGCTGCGCACGGAAGGCCTTGCGCTGGCAAACGAGGTGTTTTCCGAATCCGTCCGCACCGAAAGCCGCATCGTCGGCCTGTTGTGGCGGCAGGCGGCGAAATAGGCTAACGCCACTTTCGGCGCTCACCCACCTCCGTCATTCCGGCCTTGAGCCGGAATCCAGCCAGCCCAAGTCCTTGGGCTGAAAAGATTCTCTCCGCCGCGCAGACGCGAGTCGGCTGGATTCCGGCTCAAGGCCGGAATGACGGAGGCGCCAATGCAACACCCTGTTGCCTGCACACGGCGGCAGGAGCGACAGAAAGCCCGCAAACCCTCCCGATTTGACGATTTTCAAAATACCCGAACCCACCGATAAATATTGCTTTGCGGCCGCCGTCGCTGTATTTCAGCGCCCATGACCGACACGACCATTTTCCCCCGCCCGGAAGTCTCTGGTGATTTCCTTGTGGCCGCGCTTTATCATTTCGCCCGCCTGCCGCGGTTCGAGAGCCTGCGCGAGCCGTTGTTTGCGCTCTGCCAGGAAAACGGCGTCAAGGGCACGCTGCTGCTTGCCGCCGAAGGTATCAACGGCACCATCGCCGGGCCGGATGCGGGCATTCACGCCGTGCTCTCCTTCCTGCGCGCTCAGCCGGAATTTACCGCGCTGGAGCACAAGGAAAGCCGCGCCTCGCACATGCCTTTCGTGCGGCTGAAGGTGAAGCTCAAGAAAGAGATCGTCACCATGGGCGTGCCGGATATCGATCCGAACCGCATCGTCGGCACCTATGTCGAGGCGCGCGACTGGAACGCGCTGATCTCCGATCCGGATACGATCGTCATCGACACCCGCAACGATTACGAGACCGCCATCGGCGTCTTCAAGGGCGCGGTCGATCCGCAGACGAAAACCTTCCGCGAATTTCCCGACTGGGTGAAGAACAATCCCGGCCTGCACAACAAGCCGAAGATCGCCATGTATTGTACCGGCGGCATTCGCTGCGAAAAGGCCACCGCCTTCATGAAGGAACAGGGTTTCGACGAGGTCTATCACCTCAAGGGCGGCATCCTGAAATATCTGGAAGAAGTGCCGGAAGAAGAAAGCCTGTGGGAAGGCGCCTGCTTCGTCTTCGACGAGCGCGTCTCGGTGGTGCACGGCCTTGCCGAAGGCGACCACCAGCTTTGCCACGCCTGCCGCAATCCGATCACACCGGAAGTGCGCCTATCCCCCAAATTCGAGGAAGGCGTGTCCTGCCCAAGCTGCTACGATGATCGCAGCGAAGAGGATCGCCAGCGCTTCCGCGACCGGCAGCAGCAGATCGAACTGGCCAAGAAGCGCGGCGAGCGGCATCTGGGGCGGTAAGCCCGGTCGGCTATCGGCATTCAGAGTAGGATTTCGATTGAGCGGCCCCCGCGTATTTCTTCTCCCCGCCGGAGCCCGTTGCAAAATCCCACGATTGTGATTCACTCCTGTCGCGATGACGGAGAGGTTGCGATGTCGGTTCGGGACAACAGGCAGTTCAGTTT